>JAIKYD010000006.1 GCA_024683485.1 Saccharofermentans sp.
TATGCCACATGTTATCTATTACTTTTGATTTCCAATTCTTACTACGGTGAGAATGTACGCAGCGAGGGGAACCTGTGCCGGGAAAGTAATCACGAATACCGTATTTATCAATATTGGTAAAGTTTGCACAAGTCTTCATACATCCCCACACTTCGGGAGTCATAGCCAATTTGTCCTTATCGCTTACAATGTCAAAAAGAGATAACTGTCTCATACCTCTTCTGCCTCCAGAACATATTCGACATAGCCCATACCTTCAGAATCACCAAGACCACCGGGGAGTTCTTCTCCGCTTTGATGGATCCTGTAACGGATGTTATTTACTGCCTTAGCCTTGGAAATTGCCCAGGTCTCCCCCATGAAGTGCTTTACGTAATTCCTGGCATAGCAGCCGTGACCGTGACCAACGAGATAAACTTCATAATGTCTTTTCCGTGGACTCATCCTTCGCCTCCCAATCCTTGCAGTAATCGTCTTTATCTACGCCCATGCTCGTGTTCTTCTTTTCTCTCAGGTGAGCTCCGTTGAGACACCATCCTCCGAAGATGCTCGTCTCTGATCTCTCGTAGAAGTAACAATCTGCGCATTTCATGGAACTAACCCTTGTAGTAAGCGACCCAGCAGGCACGGGTATTCTTCTTTTTTGGATCTTCGAAGTAAAGTTCTCCCCTGTAGACGTAACCGACTACGCACATGACATGTTCTTCTGAACACTTGAAATACTTCTTGGCATATTCCAATGTCGGACGATAATCTCTTTTGGACACGATATATGTTCTTCTGCCCTTGCATGCTTTATAGATCTCAAACATGGATATCACCTCACCTGATCCTTAAGCTCTCGCCCTGCTCGATATGAGCCACGCCCTTGAGGATGTTGTCTTCTGACTTGAGGTCTTCCAGTAATGCTTTTCTGTCGATCTTCGGCTCCTGTGGGATAAGATACTTGGAAGGTATTCCTGCGAGCTCACAGTCAATGACGCACGAAGGCGGATTTGACTGGACAGATACAGTGAACGTTCCGCACGGCAGCTTCTTCTCACCTGCCGTATTCATGGCAACCTTCATGGCTTCCTTGGCACGCTCAACGGTGTTCTCCATCGTCTTCCGGCGAGCAGAAAGTCTTTTCTCTTCTTCCTTAAGTCCTGCTATATCTGACTCGAGATTTTTGATAAACTTACAGTAGCCCTCAAGTTTGATGGCTAATTCTTCTGTGGTGTTCTCGAAGACTTCTTCCAAAACGCTGTCTTCGAGGACTCCCTCTTCCATAAGATTCCAGAGAGTCTGGAATGATCCTGTCAATTCGTAAATGTTTGCCATATAACCTCCTTAAAACGGTTTGAAATAATCGTGATATGCTTCTTCGTTCTCGACACGGTTATCCACTATCTCGATAACCTCTGTCCTGCCGTCAATAAGCGCCTGATTCTCCATCTTGAGTTTGCTGATACGTTCGGTAAGCTGACGCAACTGATCCGCATCGATGAATACCTCAGTAATGATTCCGATAAGGAACCCTACTGCCAGCGCTGCCACAATGTAGATGATGGTTAAACCGTTCATGTAATACCTCCCTGTTATTAGATGTTCTTGTTTCATAACTGACCGAATAAACTGCCTTGTAACCCGTGTCCCATGCTCTGACTTCTTCCATCGTCTCGACGAAGCAATCTATCCATAAGCCTCGGAATGCTCCGGTATCCTCCGCGATGTATACTCGGTTATCGATCATGTAAAGATCATTGAATCTTCCATAGTTGAGATCAATCGCACATGTACTTGGCTCAAATGGATCCTCCGAGTAGTGAACTTCAACACCTGATGCCGTTTCTCTGGAGTTTGTTTCTTCATCCGAATATGCTGTTATAAAGTAATGTCCCAGGTAGTCCGTCAGGATGACCGTGTAGGTGATCTCGAGTCCGTTGTAACCGTTCCGCAGTTTCAAGGCTTCCGCAATCATTGGGTTGATGTATTTCTTGACCTTTACCTCAGGAACTTCGACTTCTTCCTTGGCTGATTCCGGGACTTCAATGATCTCGGGTTCTTCCGTCTTCTCTATATGGATGAACGCTATCTGTGTGGTGCCATTGATTATGAGTATCGAAGCGAAGAGCAAAAGCGAGTTGACAGTCTTTATCATTCGTTGTTCGTTCATGCTGCCTTCTTCACTCTGAAGACTTTGTCAAAGTCTTTTCGGGCATCCTTTGCCCTTTCCATCTCACGATCCTTTCTGATGTCTTTCAGTTCATTCGTGTTGATCATCGCAATGATCGCATTGGCAATCGCCGTCTTCTCCTGTGCCGTGAACTCTTTTCTTCCGCTAAGGCATGCCCATGCACGTGTTCGTGACATACAGCCGGCATTTGCAAGTTCAGTTACAGTTTTGAAGTAACGCCCCAGAGATGGATAAACTGGACTAATTGCTCTCATTTTTTGCCTCCCTTTTTTGTAGATGAGATTGCATCTAACATCGCGTTTCTTCACGATTCGTGATTATCATTGGCAAAAAAAAGATCCCCAATCGTCTGATGATAGTAGTTCGCTAAACGAACTTTTATCTCGTCTCGGGGAATTCTCTGATCCTGTTCATACATTGAAAGCGCTGAAACACTGATTCCAACGGCTTCAGCAACCTCCTTCTGGGATCTATCGCCTCTGCAATCTGACAATTTTTGTCCTATTGTATTGCCCATTTGGATTTCCTCCTTTCTTCACGTTTCGTGATTTGAGTTTATACCATGTGTTTTCCATTGTCAACACGATTCGTGAAATTTCTTGTTGTGTTTTTCACAATTCGTGTATATACTACTCATAGATTTAATATGCGAGGGTATTTTTATGAATCAATTTAAAGATATGCTTAAGTTTTTTCGTGAGAAAAATGGTCTTTCTCAGGCTGAACTTGCTAAGATTATTGGAATCAGCCCGTCAACTATTGGCATGTATGAAACTGGTGTTCGGCAGCCAAATTTCGAGACAGAAGAGAAAATTGCTGATTACTTCAATGTTAGTCTTGATGTATTAAGAGGAAAAAAAGAACCGACAAAAGCACAACCTATTATTCTTTTTGAATCTATGGGAAAACATATCGAAGCTGTCCGTATCCCAGTCCTTGGTGATGTAGCTGCAGGCATACCGATCGAAGCGATTGAAGACATCATTGACTATGAAGAAATACCTGCCGAAATGGCTACCCAGGGGCAGTTCTTCGGACTGCGTATTAAGGGAGATTCAATGGAGCCTCGTATCTGTGCTGGTGATGTGGTAATCGTTCAAAGACAGGAAGATGCTGATTCTGGTGATATCGTTATTGCCTGCATTAACGGTGATTCCGCAACATGCAAGAAACTGATCAAATACCCGGATCAGATTGTCCTGATGCCGCTCAACAACAAATACGATCCGATCATATTCACAGCTGAAGAAGTTAAGAAAACACCTCTCACCATCATCGGAAAAGTTGTGGAACTAAGAGGAAAATTCTAAACATCAAAATACCTTCAAGCCCTTGAAAATATTGGCTTTTTTCGAGAAAAAAGTTTGATAAACTATTGACTAATACGTATTATACGTATACAATATAAACATAAATCAAGAAAGGAGGTTACCAATGAAAATATCAGAGATGAAGAAGCTTCTCAAAAAGAATGGTTGCTACTTCGTGAAAGAACTCAAGGGACATGAAGATTGGTACTCACCGATAACAAATAAACACTTCACAATACCAAGACATCCTTCACAAGAGTTGAAAACAGGAATAGCGGAAGCAATCAAGAAGCAAGCGGGGCTGAAATAAGCCCCCAAGCTTCACTTCATCGGATGATCTTAATCTTTGAAAGGAAGGAAGATTTATGGGAAAAGCTTTATCGAATTCACCAATTTATGTTTATCCGGCTATTTTTACACCGGAAAAAGAAGGCGGTTATTATATTCATTTTCCTGATATCGAAGGTTGTTTCACCTGCGGTGATACGATCGAAGAAGGTATGATGATGGCATCAGACGCTCTGGCACTTATGGTTTTTACAAACTACGAAGAAACAGGTGATCCTGCCCCTGCAAGTACACCTATAAAAGCACTTAAGCTTAAAAAGGAAGAATTTGCAACTTATGTTACTTGCGATACAACTGCTTGCAGAAGAAAATTTGGGACTAAAGCAGTTAAGAAAACACTTACAATTCCAGAATGGCTGAACGATGCTGCTGTTAAAGAAAGAATTAACTTTTCACAAGTATTGCAAGATGCACTAAAAGAAAAATTAAATGTAAGTTAAAAAAATGTCCCCCGTCGATATCACTTCTACGGGGGACTCATTGGAATTACCAATGAAAATATCGTTTTTATAATATCACGATATTATCAATTTGCAAATTATATCGGAGGTATTTAATGAAAACTCCAAAATGGGATGGATCCAGATGGCGAATAAGGGAAATGAGAGAAGGCAAAATGTATTCCTTCTCTTCTTCTGTTCCCGGTGTTAAAGGTCGTAAGGAAGTAATTAAAAAGTACGAACAATGGTACTATGGAGATGCATCTGGTGAGAAAACCGTTGCACAGGTGACCAAAGAATATCTTGCTGACGTAAAAGCGAGATGTGGAGAGTTCTCCCCTGCCCTTGAACAATATGAGTGTTATTCACGGCTCTACATTGTCCCTGCTTGTGGTCAAAAGAAAATATGTAAAATGACCTTGAGGGATTGGCAGAGCGTCATAAATGAAGCCAGAGGGCAAAGAAAACCACTCTCCGAAAAGACTATCCGCAACCTCCGAGCACTCATAATGTCTATAATCAAGTTTGGTTATGAAGACTATCAGTGTGAGATGCCCCGTGGCGAGCTCTACATCCCCAAAGGACACAGCAAGAAGGAGAAAGAGATCTTGCAGAAGGATGATATCAGGAGACTCCTGGAGCCTTCCAAGCTCTTTTACCATCCTCTCTTCACATTTTTACTTGTCACAGGCATGAGACCCTCCGAGGCCCTCGGTCTCAAAGTGTCAAATTTGCACGGTGATACTGTCTCAATCGAACGTGGTATCAATGCAAGAGGCCATATTACTGACTTGAAGAACGCCAACGCAAAGCGAGTCATACCCATCGGAGAGCTCGCAGCAGGGATACTCCGAAAGACAATTCAGAGGAACGAGGACCTCAATCTACACACGGATTGGATATTCTGCTCTCCTGACGGTTCTCAGGGCAAGCAGAACGGCATGAGAAAGCACTGGGCAAAGCTCAAAGCAGAACGTGATCTCCCTGGCACCGTGTACAGCCTGAGACACACCTTTATCTCCATGATGAAGAACGTCATGCCGGAGCAGATGATCAAGGACATTGTAGGACACAGTGTTTCTTTCGATTCATTCAGCACCTACGGACATATCCTGGATTCTGAACACATCGAAGCAGCTCAGATAATCGACCTGACTTTCGGGCAAAATCCCGGGCAAAATAAGTCCACGAAGAACAGACAGAAGGATTCATCAATCGCTGAATGTCCCTAAAATACGGACATTATGTTCACGGGAGAACTCACATATACGGGTTCAAGTCCCGTATGCTCCACCAAAAAAGAACCGCTTCAACCGCAAGGGTTGGGCGGTTTAATTTTTTCTGCAGAAAAGTATCGGAGAATGATGGTATTACTCTTATCATTAAAGAGAATATCTGCTTGCACAGATTACATAAAAAACTGTCTTCCCTGAAATAATCAGAGAAGACAGCTTGGAGAGTTATAAAAAGTAATTCTTTATTGCACTAAAAGGGATTACTCATCGAAGTCATCATATCCGCCGTCGTCATAATCGTCGCCGCCGTCGTCATAATCGTCGCCGCCATCGTCATAATCGTCGCCGCCATCGTCATCGTCGTCGCCGTCATCGCCGTCATCGTCGTCATCGATGTCATCGATGTCATCGTCGTCATCATCGTCATCGATGTCATCGTCGTCATCCCAGTCGTCATCCCAGTTCTCATCGTCAAAGTCATCCCAGAAATCTTCGTCTTCAGGATCCCAGCAAAAATCGCACTCATCCCATTCGCCGTCAACCCAGAAATCATCATCCCAGTCTGATTCATCAAATACATAGAACTCAACAAAATAGTACTCGCCGAGAGCGCTGTACTTAGCATTCTTAGCATTAGGCTTCATTGAGCCGCTTTTTTTCTTGCTTGCACCGGCATTTCCTGAGCTTGAAGCTGCATCGTTTCCGCCTGTGACCTTATTGAAATCGAAGCTTCCCTTCTTGAAGACAACATTGGTCTGCTGGCCACCGACATTTTCATTCATGGTAAGCTCATTTTTACTCTCGTCAAATACGAGTGTAAAAGCGACCTCGCCGCCAGCAACTGCCACAACACCGTTATCAGTACCCTGACATTCATATTCCTGTGATCCGCCGATATTTGTCGTCTTGATCGAACTTGAGGAAATATTTAAGTTTGATGCAATGAATGCAACGTTAACGCCCTGCGCTTGAGCAAAGTCCTTTCTTGAAGTACCGTTAACTGAAGCAAGAGTCCAGTCTCCGATAATAGCGTTGTTAACAGATACTGCTTCAACTGCTTCTTCGCTTTTGCACGCTGCACAACTTCCGGCTATCATCACTAATGAAAGCGCAAGCGTGATTACTTTTGTAAAGTGTTTCATTCTCGTTCTTCTCCTTTGATTTAAATAATATATAGCTACCTCACAATCAGCCCTCCAAAGCTCATCATGACATGCATCAGTAAAGAAAAGTAGCACTCCAAAAGTGAAATTTTAGAGTTTTTTAGTTTTATGTCAATGATTTTTTAGACAAATTAGCAAAATAGTGAAATACGTTATAGTTAGGCTATAATCAATTTGGGCAAAATTCCAAAGCATTATAGATATTATATAGAGGGTTTTGCGAATAACAGGAGATACAGTCTGAATTGCGATTGTATTTTTTATCTTCGCGATTTACAGCAATCAACTGCTAATTCTCGCGAAATCTTACAACTTTTTCTGCCGTCCTTATTCGCTCTCATGCCATTTCGCAAGTGTATCGCCTATGATATTCAGCGTATGATCAGCATTACTTCCGTTCACTTTGAATGCCGTTTCAACTAATTCTTCGGAAACATCATAGTCTTCTATCCAGCTTATTATGAGTTTCAAATCTTTATCGTTAATCATTTTCCGCATATGTTTACAACAGATCTTTGCTATCTTTTCTACCCTGCTAAAGTTCTTCTTTAGGCTGTCATCAGTTGTATAACCGCTCTCATGCCATTTCAAAGCCACATACTGTAATGCAAGTACGGACCTGTGTTTTTTCCAATCAAAGCAAACAGAAAAGAGCTGATATACGATTTCAGGACTAAAATTATACTCAAAAAGACATTTTTGTATCTGTCTGTAAAAGACATACGGTAATTTTCCATTGTAAAAGCTCCCTGATATGGAAGTCGCAAGTTCCAGTATATGTTTATCTTTATTTAATCTGCAATTTTCAGACCCAATAACCCTGCGACAATAATTTTTTCCCAAATCATATTGTTTTGTACCTGAAAACGAAAGCCAACTTGCCAGAGAATCATTGCAGTTGATGTTTGAAAAGTACATGGAGCTTGCTATATATCCTGCAAACTCAGCAACTTTCCTTCTGTCATCTGTATCAAAGTTTGCAAACGGTGCTGTATTTACCTTCTCGGAGATATCGTTTAAACGCTTACATGCCATTATGCAGGAATCATGCGCTTCACTGCGCATCTTATTCTTCATCTTCATAATACCGTTATTATGCTTATCCGCAGGCGTTGCCGAGTAAATGAGCTGCTCTCTGGATACAAGGATGAAATAAGAGATAAAACAGTCAATACTATACAATTCCTGTGATATAACTTGAATGTGCTATTATATTTCTAAAACATGAGGAAGAACCACATGATCTACGTTATTTCAGACCTTCACGGATATCCGCACGAGAAGTTTCTTGACCTTCTTAACAGGGCCGGCTTTGGCAAGGATGATTTTTTATACATCCTTGGCGATGTCGTTGACCGCAACGGTGACGGCGGTGTCGAGACTCTGGAATGGCTTATGTACCAGACCAACGTTCAGCTATTGATAGGTAACCACGAAGCAATGCTGCTTGGCTGTTCATTTGTGTTTGATGAGATAACCGAAAACAGCATAGATGCTTTGACGGCAGAAAAGATCGATATGCTTACCAGATATCAGCTTGATGGCGGTGACGCAACTCTTAAAGCCATGCAGAAACTTCCGAAAGATACTCAGCAGGATATATTGGATTATCTCCGCGATTGCCCGTTGTATGAGACCGTAAGCATCGGCGGACGTGACTTCATACTTGTTCATTCCGGGCTTGATAATTTCGCTCCGGACAAGAAGATAAGTGACTATACAAGCGAAGATTTACTTTGGGCATGGCCGGAACTGACAACTGTTTATTACAAAGATATCATGACCGTGTTTGGTCATACACCTACACTTTCTTTTGGTGATGAATATGAGGGCAAGATCATAAAGACTGAGACCTGGATTGACATTGATGTCGGCACAGGCTTCGGCAGGCAGCCTGTACTGCTGAGACTTGATGACATGAAAGAATTCAGATAATTACATTTCCCAACACGGTATTTCAACTGTTTTTATTCAATTATCTGGTCACAGCCTTCATGGTCTTTTGTTGAACAATGCACCATCTTTGTCGTATCATTTAACAAATAAAGCAGGTTGAATATGGAAGGCATTTCAGCGGAAGATATCAGGGTTTATTCTTCAAACGATACCAAGTGTCCGTCGTGCGGCGGAAAGCTTGTTTTCGAGCCCGTGGAACAGATGCTCAAATGCGATTTCTGCGGCAACACTTACACGCCCGAGAAGCTCGAACTTTTAAGCCAACTCCCTGATATCGATGCCGGTGCGGCAGACGAGAATGAGGACGATAAGTGCGAGATCGTCTGCAACAGCTGCGGTGCTGTCCTTATCACCGACAAGAACACCGCTGCGACATCATGTTCGTTCTGCGGCTCCCCTGCGATCATTTCGAGAAGACTCACCAAACAGTTCAGGCCGGATTACCTGATCCCTTTCAAGACCACCAGAGAAGAAGCACAGGAGAAGTTCATTGAATTCGTCAAGGGCAAGAAATACGTTCCCCGCGATTACCTGAATAAGAGCAACCTCAATAAGATCCAGGGCATACGTTCCCTTCTGGATAATGAGTTCCAGATGCAGGGTAAGCGCCAGAGGAGACGGCATCAAGCAAAGAGCGGTCTATAAAGACATTTATCAGCTGATGTCGGACTTTGACGTCAAATATATCAATGTTCCATTCGATGGTTCGCTCGAAATAGCCGACGGTCTGATGGAAGCGATCGAGCCTTTCGACATCTCGCAGAGGATAGCCTTCAATTCATCTTATCTGCAGGGATTCTATGCTAAGAAATTCAATCTGACGGCAGACAATCTCTGCGACCGCATCCTGACACGCATGGAACAGTACGGACGCGAGACAGCTGCCATGTCCTTCAGCGGCTACGATTCGGTCAAGTTCGGGGCATGCGGTGTAAGGCCCTACGAACTTGAGCATTCCTACGCCCTTTATCAGGTATGGTTCCTGAACTACAAATACGGCGATCAGAACTACATGATCGCGGTAAACGGACAGACAGGCAAAACAGACGGTTATCTTCCGGTCGATGAGATAAAGAGAAAAGCGCGCCTAATCGGCCACAGAACGATCGATGCCCTGCTCGTTCTTCTTGGGCTAGCAATAGTCGGAGGAATTCTCGCGGCAATCTTTTTTGCAGGCCTGAACTTCATCCAGTCGGGTGCGGGCCTAGTCTTCCTGCTGGCACTCGTCATTTTCGCATCCCCTATCGGAATGCTGGTCTTAATGGGATTCCGGTTCAGCTTCACGATCGGCGAAAAGGCCGAGCCGGTCCTCGAATTCCTCACAAGACCGATCACCAAGCTTTCCGCGAGCCGGCGCAAATCGTACATTGAGCTTCTTAACAAGACCAACATGGTCGTAGGTCCCAGACCTTCAGCCGATACCTACTACGATTCCAAAGCAAAGATCGAGTTTAATAATTCTGAAGTATTCAACAATATTGAGATGTGATTCAGGTATACCGTCCGTCCCAGTAATTCTCGTCCAGGATCTCTCCGGTGCAGGCATCGATCTTGATTTTGCTGCATATGTTTACAGTGAAATCATAATAGAAATTGCCGGAGTAGTCAGCACAGATAACGTATGTCCCGTCGATCCCGCTCCCTCTCATGGCTGAACGGTGTTTGTCGGCAGCCTCGTATGCGGCTGAAATGATCACTTCTTCCGGCACCAATTGCACATCCGGCGGATTGTAGTCTGCCTGGCCATAGTCATGCCACACCCGGTCAGTCTTATCGAGCCCGTAATCAAACCACAGCTCCTGATGCGTAAGAAGAATCCCATCCCTCAAGACCATAGCCGCGGCCCTTGTCGCTCCCGCATTCTCCGAAACGGAAATACCCCAGATATAGATATCCTCATCTAATGACTTATCCGCTTCTTCAAGACATGAGATTACATATTCCTCAGGATCCACATCTATGTTCCTTCTCGCGAAAAGATAATCAGGATAGTACGTGTGGTTTCCAAGCTTGATCATGGTCACAGGCTTTAAAGCCTGCTGGGCTTCCGAAAGAGTTTTTTCATCAGTGGCTTCGGTATCTTTGGTATCAGCGGCCGGCTTGCATCCCGTGAAACATGCAATGCATACAGCAATGGCCATAACCGCTGCTACGATCAATCTTAACCTTCTCATATTGTCTTATCCCCGTTATTTCTCAGCACAGTTGAACGATGCACCATTTTTGGAGTATCGTTCAACTTATTATAAATGTAAGAAGTCTTTTTGACACCCACACTTAAATTTACGGGGTAATAAAATATGAAATCATTGGTTAAACATGATTCTATAACTGGTGCATCTGTTGGAAGATTGCTTCAGCGCTTGTCTAATGCGGATTCTTGCTTTGCTGTTATAGGTGTTAGAGATAAGGATAATGGTGAATTAAGAACTGATGAACTTTATCAGTTGGTAACTCAATATAATGACTTACATCATAATGGTTATAATAAGTCTTTTGGGAGATATGAATACACTGATGGTTCGTTTAAGGGTACGTCTAAAGATGAGACTAGTATCATTATTTATAATATTCCGTTGGAAGATGCTTTAAGTATTGCAGAAAAGATAAATCAGGAATCTATTGTATATAAAGATGAGAACAAATTTGGTATCTACTATACTGATGGATCCGTGGATATGGAATTTGATAATCGCTCTTTATCTTTTGATGCTAAAGATGACCAGGGCATAAAGATAGCCGAGAAATTTGGAGCTCAAATAGCTGACAGAGGGAGCTGGGATAATAATCATCCAAAAGGCAAAAAATCTCACTTCATTTTTACGGCTTATGCAGGACGACCTAATTCTTGGAAGCACGGAAAAATAATAAATGCTGATACAGCCAATTTGGGTATATCTTATTCTGAGATATTTAAGGTACAACGTTAAATTATATATGATTAAAAATTAAAATGAGATATATAATACAAAAGAAACCATCCATCAATTCCCTCTTTCGAGATCAAACACCGACGAACAGTTTCTAATGTTATGTTGAACGACCAACCGATAATTGTTCTTCGCTCAACCAAGATGGTTTTCTACACCATTCTTAGACTATTCGCTGAGGAACACCCTATTTTTCAGCAGTCGCCTTTGTTACCATATCTGCTATACTTAATACTCCTTAATAGCCATTATATGTGTAGGTAACCTCGAGTCCTTGATTAGGATGGTATTGATATGATACAGAGATATCACCATACGTTTGATTCACACGTCCATCCAGAGCCCTTACTTTAGACATACCATCGTATGCCGATTCAGGAAGATCTAATGCATCATTTACATTTCTAATTGCCGTAAGAGCATCCATTTCAAGATAATCATCAAGATTATATGGATTAGTATCAATGGACAAATACGAATTATCGGAACCAACTTTGGCCCAAGAATAATCACAATACTCATCGTAAATAGCCTGGAAATCCGGTCCAGCAGTAACATTTACTGTTACAGTATCATTTTTGTCTCCGATAGTCAGAGTAATAGTACAAGTACCTGCATCTACAGCTGTAACTTTCCCATGAGAGTCCACTGTGGCAACACTCTCATCAGAGCTAGTCCACTCGGTTTTCTTGTTATCTGCCTCTTCTGGTTCAACAGAATAATCAAGCATATAAGTTTCTTTTACCTTCAAGTCAAGTTTCGAATCAGTAATACTTACACTTTCAACTCTGCTACATGCAGTCAATAGTATTACCATTGTGAACAACACGCAAAAAACAGCACGGCACTTTCTATTCATTCCCATATAATTGGTCACCTCCATTACCAAATATAAGTTTATAAGAATCATTAATTCACTTTGTAAGAAGTGAATTATGTGATATTCGTAGAATATCAACACGTTTTTTACATACTGTTCATTTTCAGTTAGTTATCATTCAACTCAAATATGTATCACAGAACACTGCGCTGCTCTTTTAGCAAAATAAAAACGACACACGTACATACATCTGTCGCTTAAGCATCAGACTGGGACGATTTCAACGGTTGTCTATCTTTTAGTATTCTATGATAATAAAACCATCATACAGAACACACCAAACCCCCAAAGGAGGACAGAAAAATGAAAGATGAAAAGAATAACGAACTCAATATAGAACAGCTTGATCAGGTAAACGGCGGAGTTATCGGCGATTCAATGAAAGACAGCGATGTTCTATACAAACTTGGTATATTGAAAGAAGAGATCGGAGGCTCAGATCTCACATTCCACTGGAATACCTACTCTGCCAAAGTAGATGAAGCCTGGAAATCGATTGACATCATCTGCGTCAGCCACCCCACTTCCCCCAACGAGTACTTCTATCAGGGAAAGAGCATCACACAGGACGAAGCTATTCAGATTGCGAAGAACTTAATGATCAAAGGACCTCAGATCAAGGATATTCAAAAGCCATTCTAAAACTGAAGTAAACCCCCGAAGTTGGAAAACTCCGGGGGTTAACTTTAATCATTTGTTACACTTGGTGTTAAGCGATGCACCTTTGTCACTCATTCAACACACCCTCCGCCCTATTCCCTGAAAATTCCCTCTGATAACCCTTTCGAGGGAATAAAAAGGGAATTTCGTGTCATTTTCCCTATTTTTTCCCTTTTCGACGCACTTTCAGGGAAAAATCAGGGAATGCCTGTTTCTTACGCCAAGCCCCAGTTAAAACTACAACAGAAACTGCAAGAATAATGCATGAAGCTCCGGCAAAAGTTGTTCCTGATATGCGTTCACCTGTTGAGGGCACACTTGCAGCTTTATTTGTTCCGACATTCTCCTTTGGAAGATGCTTTACCGTGTATTCCAGCGAGACTTCAGGACCATCCTTGAATTTTATCTCCAGCTTATGTTTTCCTTCATCCAGAGTATCAAGATAAGCCTTCTTCAGCGTGATCACCACACTCCCGGACCTGACCTCGCACTGTTCTCCAACAGTCAGTTTCCTGCCGTCTGAGTTGATGCTTTCGAGATAATCTACTGCATGTTCATTATCAACATCCCTGCCGATTGTAATCACGATATCTTCGCCCTTGCCGTCACCTGTTATGCTATTAAGATAATAAACACCAATCCTCGGAGATGCTTTGAAAACAGTCTTATAAGTTGCTTCACCGGTTACAT
This sequence comes from Saccharofermentans sp., assembly GCA_024683485.1. Lineage (GTDB taxonomy): Bacteria > Bacillota > Clostridia > Saccharofermentanales > Saccharofermentanaceae > Saccharofermentans. The sequence goes on from JAIKYD010000006.1 coordinate 13,789, forward strand.
CAGTTATCTCTTTATCACATTCTTCAAACGTGTATGTATATTTATCCGTAGCATCCTTAGCAGGAACTGCAGGCCTAACAATATCTGAAGCAGCTGTTCCATAAGGATATTCCACGGAAGATAATTCTGTTCCGTCTTCATTTACGAAACGTATCTTATACTCGTTTGTTATCTTGTTGTAGGTTGCCATGTATGTTGCATCTTCTTCAACATCTGTTACTTCAGGTTCCCAGCCGGAGAACTCATAAGTATATTGTGAATCACGATCCTTTGAGGGATCTTCAGGCGTTATGTCAGCTGCAGATGTTCCGAATTCATACTCGCCGGACAATATAACAGTCCCGTCGTCATCCAAAAACTCAACGGTATACTTATCTTCAACGGCCGGTCCGCTTTGGCCGACCGTATCCATCGGGTCATTCATTGTCACATGCGATAATGCGAAAATCTTATCCTCACTTCCTGTATAATCACCATTTTCGGGCCAAGCATAGATATCATCAGTCTTAGTAGGCTTCATGTACCAGATAGCCCATAGCGATTCCCTGAATTCCACATCGGACGGATCATTTATTTCGATGTCGATCCACATGGGCTCGATACCGTACCATTCACCATCTATGCAGACTTCGTTCCAGGCATGAGCCAGGGGCGGATTGCCATAGTAATCAAGAGCCCATCCGTTTATCAGATATGCATCAATCCCGACACACTTAAGGAGTGTATATTCAATAGTAGAGAAATCGTGACATACACCAACGCCATGATTGACACAGATATCCAGCGTTGTTCCCTCAAATGTGTAAGCAGGAACATCTTCGCATGTCATGATCTTCAGCATAGTTTCAGTAACTTCCAGGATCTTTTCCTCATCGGTCATCTGTTCAGTAATATTCATCCCGGCTACAATGTTATCCACTTTCTCGCGTATGTTCCTGTCATAATACGGATAAAAGATCTCATTGTCATCGAAGAACTGAGTGAGCTCCTCATCCACAAACAGTTCCGTGTAAGCATCAAAGTCAATGCTCTGCAGATAGGGCATCTCATAAAGGACATCCAGATCACTGACGCCTAAGGGAAGCGTTACCGCCTCAAGCTTATCAAGTTTTTTTAGAAAACTGATATCATCAACATAAGTACCGTACAAATTAAGGCATTCAATATCCTTCATATAATAAGCGAGATACCTGGTATCGCTGTTTTGCAGGTTGCAGCACTGCAGACTCAAATCTTTCAAATGACTGGTCTTTTGAAAAAAAAACTTATAATCTTCCACTCTTTGCGCGACAAGAGCCAATTCCTTCAGATTAGTAAGCTTTGAATAATCTACCTGTGAAAAACCCATTGCGCTGTCAACTTGCAAGTGGTTAAGATTTTCAAAGCCCAGAACACCTTCATAGTTTTCCAATTTGCATTCTTTTAAGAACAAAGAAGTAACATAAGGGTTGTCCACCCCATCAAGGTCAACAGTACACCACTGAAGTACCAGATAAAGACCTTCCTCATCACCGTTATATGAAAGACTGTTGATAAAGTCTTTATCTAAAGAGATTGTTTGATCACATATATTAACTTACCTGAGATTGGGACACTGTTTAACAATTTCCAATTTCTCGTCAGCATTCTGGTATCCCTCCATCGATACCGCATATATTCCGGTTACCTTGGCAAGTTCTTCCGGATCGTCCTTCATCTCATAAAGTTCATCCAGACTCACACCATCATAATTCACATCCGCACGCACCTGGCTGGTATTCACTGCAAAACCTAAAAGGATCGTAGTTACCAACACGACAGATAAGAGTATTCTTTTCATTTTCCCCTCCTAATTATCACCATTCGCCTAACTGCGCAATACTAATTGTTTATTGTTGTGACATCCACTGCCACAAAGATAGTCCTTCATCAAAACATTCGTTATTGAAGAAATAGAACCATGAGAAATGTCCCAGATACTGATACGGTTCACCATCTTTAAAATATTTGCCCGAAGTATCATGAACATCAGGAAACACCGACTTGCGGATATCCTTTGCCCCGGCATTCTCCAATCTCGCAATGAGTGGCTCTTCATATTTCGACGGTACGACGGTCTTATCGTTCTCAGCATAAACAAACCACATAGGAACGTCCTTGATGGCGTTTATCTCATCGTCAGATATCAGTTCAGGTTCATAGATCTCACACACCAGATATGCGGCAGCAAAATACTCAGGATAATTAATGACAAGATCCAAAGCCATGAAGCCGCCGTTGGAACCGCCGCCGATTATTATCCTGTCCTTATCCACATAGTTCGAATCCGCATACTGGTCTATAAGTTCCTTTAGGTCGTATAGAAACATGGAATGGTCGCCGCCGCTCTCATCTGAGAAGTAATCACCATTCTCATTTCTTTTCCAATATGTCGATGTCTGGGGAACAAGTACATATGCACCGTCCATAGTGCTCTGGAATTCATCTCCAATAAGCGCAACAGCCTTGGTTCCGTAAAGGGTGATAAGCGGATCTGTTCCTCCCTCTCCCGCACCGTGAAGCCAAATTACCAAAGGTCTTTTGTTGCTCTCTGAAGCATTCTCCGGCACAAAGGAAGCATATGTGAAAGTATTGCCGTCTTTTCCGGTAAAAACACCATCCGTATTTGTGGTTGCAACTTCAGGAAGGAACACAGTATCTTTATCAGGCTTATTCTCAAATGATATGACAGCATCAAGAGCAACAGCTTGTTTCCCGGAGAGCAGGACATTTTCACCTTTCTGCGTCTTTATTTCCAGTGAATAACTCTCTAACCACTTATTAAATCCATCAGAGTTGCTGTAGAAAAATGGTGAACCTTCTTCCGGTGAATAATAGAGTTCCAGAGTTATATAATTCAGGCTGCTTTCAACATTTACATCGATCCTGTTTCCGTCATTGTCCGAGAAATAAACATCCGTAACAGAACGTCCTGAAGAATCTCCGAACACGCCTGTCTTCTTTTTCTCTTTGACACTGAACATATCAGGGCTTAATTCTTGCTCTTTTTCCAGACCTTCAGGCACATTCACCACCGCTTTGGTTACCGCCGGCCCCCAGTCACAGCCCATGACGACCAGTCTTCCACTATATTTTTGTGCGTTGCTGTTCATGTCACAGGCTGACAATGCCACAGCCGTCATTAACCCTAATAAAGCAACTGTGAATGATAAAGTCTTGCGCAACGGATGCGTTCTTTCACCCTTAAAAACTGAAATCGCTCTGTCCTCGTTACTGTTCCCCTGAATTGTCCCCAAACAACATTATTACTATAGCAGATATTTTCGAAAAGCTCACTAAAGGATAAAATTCGAGGGAATTTTAATGTTATACCCAATAATCCAAACATGTGCTGAACAATGTACCTGTTTGGCAGTGTCTCATTAAGCCTTCATATAATCTTCACGATTTGGAACAGAATCGTGAAGGAAATCTGCAAATTTAGTCATATTTGCTACTTTCCTTCATGATTTGAGGTTAAACCGTGAAGCATTTTGTGAAGGTGATTTATCTTACCGGCTCCAGACAGAAACACGAACCGCCTATGTCGTCTTCAGAATCTTTGAACAGCTGAAATTCTGCCGGAGTTACACCGTCCTCATACGGAGTCAAAGCATATACATCTGAACCCGAGGCATCAGTAAACTGATAGAATCTCACCCTATCATCTGGAGTTTTACCGGGATAGAATTCCCTAATCTGATCTTCAGTCATAAGGATGCTGAGATCATATACCTGATAATCAGCGAAAACCAAACCGGCATCATATTTCCTTTTAACATAATCGATTGCCTCTAATGCATATGTTTCATTCCATTTTCCTTCTGATGAATCATATGATCCAATCAGAATACAATTGTCGGCAAAAAACACTTTATTCTCCTGATTAACCGCTGACGGATCATATGACCAATAGTTATCAGGATTCACAGTATAAATACTGCAATAAATCTCAATCGAGTATTTGCAGTCGTTTTTCTTGACCACATCACAGATTTCTCTAGCGATATTTCCGGCAGTTACTTCATCGACAGGATCATTGGAAAGGAACTCCCAATACTGGTCAAAAAACATGTATTCATAGTCCTGGAGTTTATTCATGAACAGATTGTTTTTTGTCAGTATCTCATCCAATTCATCCTGTGAAAGATCCATAACATATCTGACATAAGCTTCTTCGTAATCTGAGTTTTTTTCTTCAAGATAGAGACCTGTTGAACCATCTATGTATAAGTCTTCCAAAGATGAAGTAACACTGTATTCAATGCCGGTCTCTTTATCTCTTAAATAAACTGTTCGGTATCGTTCTTTACCGATACCTCCGGTTTCCTTGCGTATATATTCACACTCACCGTAAGTCTTTTCGGCGTAACTGATTATTTCCTTTTTACTTGAGACAAATAGCGAACACCCAGTGTTTAAAATGCACAAGCAAGTTAAGAAGATTAGTGTCAGAATTCTCCCTGCTCTAAAACCACTTCTTCTCTGAAGTGTATTGCTCACTGAAGGAACGTTAGATTTTAAATGACTATTCATATTCAGTACCTCCTGAAATGGTGGTATCAAATTGCTATAGTTCATGTTTACTTAGCCGTATATTACGACAGATTTACTTTGATAGTCAAACTATTTTCAGGCAAAGATGTGGCATTAATATAAGATTCAGGACCAAATACAAACAAACTTAAAGAGGCTGCCTCTGCAAAACAGAGACAGCCTCAATATCATCAGAACACTTAAAATCAGTTATTCTTGTGCGGCATTGCTGCATAAAGGACGGCTGCAGTCTTTGATACAGGCATGGTCTGGAGAGTTATGTGTCCGGGACCTGTAAGAGTTGTGTTGAAGAGACCTTCACCACCGAGCAAGACATTTGCAACACCTTTGACCATTTGAACATCCAATGTAACAGAGCTGTCCATCATAACTACATAACCTGTGTCAACGATCTTAACTTCACCGGGTGCAAGGTCATATTCAACTGCAGAACCGTCAACTTCAAGGAAAACTGTTCCGTTGCCTGTGAATTTCTGCATGATGAATCCTTCACCGCCGAAGAATCCTCCGCCGATCCTCTTCTGGAAGCCGACAGACATCTCAACATCACCATACATAGCAAGGAAAGCACCCTTCTGGCACATAATTGAATTGCCGTTAAGCTGGATTGCCACGATCGATCCGGGGAAAGAGGAAGCAAAAGCGATATCGCCTGCCTGCTCTGCTGTATAGTGGTTAAGAGCGAGACTCTCACCTGAGACCATACGTCCGAACATCTTGCCAAGACCGCCGGTCTTTGTCTCCATCTTGATACAATTATCCATCCAGCTCATAGAACCCGATTCGCACTGAATAGTCTCACCAGGTTGAAGAGAGATAACGACTGCCGGAAGATTGTCACCGATTATTTTGTACTGCATAAATAGCACCTCCAAGTGGATTTGATAAAATGATACTCCTGATGAATAACTTAGTTCAACTGAAGTTAAATCATAAGAAATTATGCTCTTGCAATCTCTATCAGAAGCTCAGTTATTTTCTCCATAGATTCCTTACAAACGAATTCATAGACACCGTGATAGTTGTGTCCGCCGGAGCAGATATTGGGACATGGCAGTCCCATGAAAGATAAAGTCGCTCCATCTGTTCCGCCTCTGATAGGCTCAGTGAAAGGCTCGATTCCTACTCTCTTCATTGCATCGGTACACCTGTCGATTATGTAAGTGTTATCGGGGATTATTTTCGATAACATATTAAAATACGTGTCAGTAATAACGACATCTATTTTGACACCTGGATTATCAGTCTCGACATTCATGCAAATGTCCTTAAGACGGCGTTTCTTCTCTTCAAAAAGTTCCATATCATGGTCACGGATAAGATATCTCATGACAGTATTCTCGCATGTTCCGGATGACTCGAAAAGATGAAAGAAACCCTCGTGATCACGGGTAGTATCAGGTCTCTCGTTATCAGGTATCTGCGAATCGATAGACATTGAGATCCTGAGAGAGTTGATCATCTTACCGTATGCATCACCGGGATGGACTGTGCGTCCTGTGACTGTTATCACCGCACTTGCCGCATTGAAATTCTCATAAGAGATCTCCCCTATTCTTCCGCCATCTACAGTATAAGCAAAGTCGGCCCCGAATGCGGACAGATCGAAATGTCTCGTACCTTCACCGATCTCTTCGTCCGGAGTAAATGCGATACATATCTCTCCATGCCGTTCTTCAGGATGCAACATAAAATATGCAGCCATGCTCATGATCTCGGCCACACCAGCTTTGTCATCAGCTCCAAGAAGAGTTGTCCCATCAGTAGTGATCAGCGTCTGCCCTTTATACAGATTTATGTCAGGAAAGCACTCCGGTGACAGGATTTTTCCATTGCCGAGTTCTATGTCCGTGCCATTGTAATCCTCAATAATGTGAGGAGATACACATTTGCCCGGAGCTTCAGGAGACGTATCCATGTGAGCGATAAAACCTACCTTCGGAGTATTCTCATCAACACCATCCGAAGCCCGCAGTCTGCAGTAAATATAACAATGCTCTCTGTCGAAAATGATATCCTCCTCAGGAATACCAGTCTCCTTAAGTTCATCTATGAGCATACGCGCAAGTTCAAACTGTTTTACTGTACTGGGTGAAGTTCCTGTTGTCTCATCAGACGCGGTATCAACGGCAATGTATCTTAGAAACCGGTCTGTTACATCTTCATTTCTCATATTCTTTCAGCTTCTTTCATCAGTTATAAATCCATTGTCACAAAAAGAAACAGTTACAGTTCCAGATCTTTCATCTTCTTTTGTTTAATTGCTGCTATCTTCTTCCTGAAACTGTTCAGTTGTGTTTTATGTATGCAGAGTTTTTCCTTACAGTTAGCACATCCGAGATATCCGTTAGTCTCTTCAGAAAATCTCTCCGGGAAATGATAGAAAGTCAGTTCCCATCTGAGCATCAATATGAAAGCCATGCCTAACAGCACCCAACCATACCACCTGTTGATAAAGAATAAGGGGGTGAACATCATGGCATAATCCCAGTTGTAGATCCTGCATGTGGCACAGCATTTATTATGCAAAAACCAAGTTTGAAACGGGCAAAACAACAGAATGCAAATAAGATCGCATATTGAGTAGAAAGCGGAGATCAATATCATTATTCCGTCATCAAAAACATCAAATCTGTGAAGCAGACCTAATACTGCATTTAACCCTATCCATACCAGAGCAACCAGCACTACACCATTATTGTCTTCTATAACGATATTGGTTTTACCGGTCTTAATATAGTTGCGTTTGAACTGTTTCTGGCAGCCGGGGCTTTCAAGAACACTCGGGAAGAAACGGAGTGTCATCTCGATAATGAACATTATAAAGATAACAATGATAGCAATCTCTTTGATGGTGGATGAAGTAAAGATATCCACCCCGTCAATAACCTTATTGAGGACATAATGATAGAGCAAGACCATAAAGATAATAGTCCTGATGATAAGTCTGACGTAATGATAGATACCGACCTTAGTTAATCTTATTTTTCCCAATTTGAGCCTCTTACTTAGACTGAGAATCTATCTGCCTTATAGTGATATTATATCAGATGGAAAAAAGCGAAGCGTAAAATCCAAAACCAATTATGATGGTATGATAATATAGAAACGCGAAAAGGAAGAAGGCAAAATGAAACTTATGAAAAAGGTCTTTGCATGTACAATCACAGCCGTAATGCTCACAAGTCTTCTGCAGGGACAGGCACTTGCTGATACTAATAAATCAATATCTGTAAAGGTAACCAAAACAGATATTCAGGCAGACAGTGTCGTCAATACAGGAGGTTATGCCAGCCTTAAGATAAAAGAAAACTATGATGCATATCCTTATGAACCTCAAGCAGCGCTGGTTGACAGAAATGGCAAATTTATAATGTCTTATAAACATACATGGCTTGAATACTATTACGATGACGGCATTATATCTTTGATTGGAGAATACCCTTATTATTCTTATCTTTTATCTATCCGCGATGAGGAAACAGGAAATTATAGATCCCAAAAAGATCCTGTCGGGTTTTATACACTTGATGGCCAAGAAATACCACTAAGCCAGAATGTATGGGGCGCAACTCCGATGTTTGGAGGATATGCTTTCATTTTTGAATATGACTATTCATCACCTCAAGCAATTGAAAACAATAGTTATATTATTGATAAAGACGGCAATGTTGTTTTGAGACTTGAAGGAAAATTTAACGAAGCAGGTTTCCTGGGAGGCGATGAGGTTATCTTTGCAAACTGCTTGGCTAAGGCAGTCTGGATTTCTGAGGGATTGATGCCCTGCTGGTCATATGCGTCAGCAAGCGATAGTGTTAGGGGAAAAATGGAATCCATTTTTTATATGGATATGACAGGTAAAACAGTATTTACCCTTTCCCCGGAAGAGTATTCATCTTTCTGGCCTGTTTTCGAAGGGTATGCCGGAGTAAAAACCGCAGATTCCGGAAAGATCGGTTATGTAGATACGACCGGAAAACTTGTTATTCCTTGTGAATTTGATTCTTATGGAAAATTCAATGATGGACTTGCAGGTGTTTCCAAAGACGGCAAGTACGGATATATAAACAAAAAAGGCGAGACAGTGATCCCTTTTGAATACGATAATGTTTTCGGCGCAGGCGACGGTCTTGCATCTGTCGGTTTAAACGGGAAATACGGTCTTGTTGATTATAACAACAAAACGGTTGTTCCTTTGGAATATGATGATATCAGCATTGCATGTGATGGTGTTGCCTATGCGGTCAAAAACCATGAACTATACATAATCGAGATCGTCAAGAGTACAATAAACGGCTGGGTTATGACCGAAGACGGTAACTGGCTGTATTACAAAAACGGTGAACTGGCCAAAGGCTGGCTGCAAGTTGGATCAACCTGGTACTATATGGATCCAGATACAGGAGTCATGCAGACCGGCTGGCTTGAGGAAGACGGTAAATGGTACTATCTGAAACCAACAGGAGCAATGGCAATTGGATGGCTAAGCATCGATGGTAAATGGTATTACTTTGGCAGTTCAGGTGCCATGGTAACAGGCTGGTTCAAGGATGGCGGCAAATGGTACTTCTGCGGACCAACAGGAGCAATGGTTACAGGATGGTTCCAATACGGAAAAACATGGTATTTCATGAAATCTGACGGCTCAATGGCTTCGAACGAATATTGCAGAGGTTATTGGCTGAACAGTAATGGCGCATGGACATATCAGTATAAAGCCGACTGGAAAAAGGACAGCAAAGGTTGGTACTACCAGGATTCCACCGGCTGGTATGCAAGAAGCTGTGATCTTACAATAGACGGCAAGAGCTACAACTTTAACGCTGCCGGTTATTGCACTAATCCATAACACATAACACATTCAAGCAAACGAATGGGGCTGTCTCAAAATGCTGAGACAGCCCTTTTTCAGCAGCCGCTTTCTAAATAATAAACACAAGTTATTTCTTATTTAACAGTTTCTTCAAAAGCATTTTGTATAATCCAATTATCAAAAAGAATATACAGTTCCGGGAGATCATCATGCTGAAAAAAATGATTTCATTTGTGCTTGCTTCAGTGCTTATGCTGACAATGTGCGGATGCAGCAGGCAAAAGGAAGGCTATGTTTATTATCTCAACTTCAAGCCTGAGGCGGATACTGCTTGGCAGGAACTTGCAAGAACATATACTGAGAAGACCGGTGTTCCGGTAAAAGTAGTAACAGCCGCATCCAACACCTATGATGACACTCTCAGTGCGCAACTCAACAAATCTTACTGCCCTACCCTTTTTATCTGCAACAATGCACAGGGGCTGGAAGATCTCGGGAATTATCCTTATGACCTCAGCAACACTGCTCTCTCTGATCAGCTCGAGAACTATGAATACTGCCTCTGGGGCAAAAACGGAGAGTTGTTCGGGATGGGATTCTGCTACGAAGCTTTCGGGATAATCACTAACAAAGCCCTTTTGGCACAGGCGGGTTACAGCGTGGAGGATATAAATAACTTTGAAGATCTGAAGAATATTGCCGAAGATATCCATGCAAGATCCGGTGAACTCGGATTTGATGCGTTTACCTCATCAGGACTTGATTCTTCCTCATCCTGGAGATTCAGCGGTCACCTCTCCAACATGCCACTGTACTACGAACTTTTCGAGACTGATCTTACAACGCAGCCGCCCGAGATAACAGGAAATAAGCTTAACCTTTATAAGAACATCTGGGATCTGTATATCAACAATTCAAGTACGAGCAAGACTTCACTCACCTCAGCGACAGGCAACCAGGCCGAAGAGGAGTTCGGTTCGGGAAAAGCTGTTTTCTTCCAGAACGGGACCTGGGAATATGCTTCTCTTACCGATCCTGCAAAATACGGTATCGCTCCTGAAGACCTTACAATGATTCCAATCTACTGCGGCGGTGATTACGAAGAGAACGCTGCACTTTGCTGCGGTACGGAAAACTACTGGGTAGTCAATTCCAAGGCTTCACAGAAGAGCATTGATGCCACACTCGATTTTCTCTTATGGGTCGTAACCTCTGATGAAGGCAAAACAATGCTTTCAAAAGAATTCGGAGTAACACCTTTTAAAGACAGTATCCCTACAGATAATGTTTTCTTCAATGCCGAGAAAGAATATGAGGAACAGGGAAAGCACCCTGTTCAATGGGCTTTCTGCATGACGCCCAACACAGACGTATGGCGTGAGGGCGTGACAAGCGCTCTCTCAGAATACTCGGCAGGAATCGGAACATGGGAAGCCGTAGAGAATGCTTTCGTAAGCGGATGGCGTTTCCAGTACAAACTTGAGCATGGAACAATGTAAGGAGGTGAAGAATATGAAAGATCCTATCAAGAAATACTTTCCATTATTTGTCCTCCCTGTATTTGTATGTTTCTGCCTGTGTTTTGTATGGCCGTTTATTCAGGGTGTCTATCTGTCCTTCTGCAGTTTCTTCATTCCTAAAGACGCACAGTTCAACGGAATATCCAATTATGTAACAGTATTCAGGGACACCAGTTTCTGGCATTCATTCCTTATCACCTGCCTTTATGCGGTCGCTTCGATCATATGCATAAATGTACCCGCGTTCTTTATTGCATATCTTCTCAAGGAAAAGTTTAAAGGCGTTACTCTTTTCCGCGCATCGTTCTTCCTGCCGAATCTGATCGGCGGTGTTGTACTGGGGTATATCTGGAGCATGCTTTTCGATGGCATCCTGAGTCAGTTTGGAACATACCTCACGGCCAGTCCGGTCTTCGGATTCTGGGGACTTGTAATACTGGTAGCCTGGCAGCAGATCGGTTATATGATGATCATATACATTGCAGGATTCACGGCGCTTCCTGAAGAGATGCTCGAGGCATCACAGATGGACGGTGCTAACAGGATCCAGAGAATGACAAAGATCATTATTCCCAACATGAAGTCATCGATCGCAATATGCACATTCCTGACACTGACCAACAGTTTTAAGATGTTCGATCAGAACCTTGCACTTACCGGCGGACAGCCTATCAGGACTCTTGAAAACGGCATGCAGCTCAAGACCACTGAACTCCTTGCCATGAACATTTACTCTACATACCAGATTAATAACCACTGGCACGGCACAGCACAGGCCAAAGCAGTAATATTCTTCCTTCTCGTGGCAGCCTTCGGAGCACTTCAGATATATGCAACAAGAGAGAAGAAAGAGAAAAAGACCAAGGAGAAGAAAGTATGAATACTCAGAAATTCACAGCACGTAAAATCGTCTTTATACTGATCTCTCTCCTATGGGTAATGCCTATCGTTTTCTCTGTTCTGAATTCGTTCAAGAGAAGCGGAGAGATCAACACAGATATGTTCTCTGTTCCGACAGGAGAGTCATTCGTCGGATTCGAGAACTACAAGACCGCACTGACTTTCGGCAACTATCCGTTCGGTCAGGCATTCTTATACAGCGTTCTGATAAGCGTTGTATCAACTCTTCTGATCATTATCTGCTGCTCGATGGCAGCCTGGTATATCGTCAGAGTTAATAACTGGTTTACGAAGATCTTCTATGGCGCATGCCTCTTCTCACTTGCCGTTCCCTTCCAGATGGTAATGTTCCCGTTATCCTCTGATGCCAGTATGTTCGGCATGGACACGCCTTACACGATTCCATTCGTTTACCTGGGTTACGGTGCCGGGATGGCGATATTCCTCTTTACCGGATTCATCAGATCCTTACCATACGAAGTTGAGGAAGCTGCAATTATCGACGGATGCAACACAATACAGCGTTATTTCAAAGTAGTATTTCCAATGCTACTCCCGGTTACCATCTCAGTCGGGATCCTCGAATTCATGTGGATATGGAATGACTATCTTCTCCCCTACCTCGTACTTGATATGACGAAATACAGAACAATACCGATTCAGGTCCAGTATCTCAAGGGAAGCTACGGAAGCGTTGATCTCGGCGCATCACTGGCTGTTATCGTCATGTCTCTCGTACCGATTCTCATAATCTATATGCTTTGCCAGAAATATATCGTTAAAGGCATAGCCGCAGGTTCAGTCAAAGGATAAAACAATCAGTTCAGCGCATACAATAAGGAGGAACATATGGATATAGCATATTTGCTCTGGTGGCAGGATTTCCGGAATGCGATCGGCGATGCACTCACACCGTTCATGGAGGCGGTATCGCTTTTCGCTGTTACTTATCTGGTCATCATCGCGGCACTAATTTACTGGTGCATTAACAAGCGAAGCGGTCTTTATATTCTCGCGTCAAATTCAATTGGTGTTGTATTCAATGCTGTATTAAAACTTACTGTTTGCGCATACAGGCCATGGATCAGGGACCCACGTATCGTTCCGGCCGGAGATGCAATAACGACCGCAACAGGCTATTCTTTCCCGAGCGGTCATACTACAAAAGCAACGATGATCTACGGCGGAATCGCCGTCACGACCTGGAAAAAGATAAAATGGATCGCAATCGCATGCATAACTCTGATTGCAATAACAGGTATTTCCCGCAATTATCTCGGAGTACACACACCCCAGGATGTCATCGTTGCATTGCTAAACGGAACCGTGTTTCTTTTTGTAATGCACAAGTTATTCTCATATCTCGAGAAGCACCCTGACAAAGAAAACTATTTCCTCATCGCAGGCGTTATCATCGGAATAATCGCTATCTGTTATGTAACATTTAAACCTTACCCTATGGATTACCTTGACGGCAAGCTTCTTGTCGATCCACAGAAAATGATGAAGGACGGATATGGTGATACCGGCACGTTTGTCGGATTCTGTGTTGGACGTTTTATCGAGAAAACATGGATCAAGTTCGAATCAAAACTCACCAAAGAAACACTTGCCACAGGTCTTACCGGCGGTCTGATCTTATACTTCCTGATCCAGTTGTTGGGATCTCCTTTGAAAAGCGCGCTTGGGCTGCACTGGGGCAGCTTTGCCAATACCTTCTTGCTTATGCTCTTTATAATTGCTTTATGGCCGGCTGTTTTGAAGTTTATCCAAAAGCATGCGAAAAGCTGATCTGATACAATAGGACCATCAACTAAGGAGTAAAAACATGTCCCTGAGAATCCCTTTCAACAACGGCTGGATATATAACGATGATTTTGAAGCTCTCCCTGAAGGAAAATCCGTGCGCATCCCTCATACGGTTGCTGTTACTCCTTACGATTATTTCGATGAGTCAATCTATCAGAAGATAAGCGGATATCAGAAGACCTTTGACTGTCCTGAAGAAGCTGAAGGAAATCGTTTATTCTTAAGATTTGACGGCGTTGCCCACCAGGCAGATTTGTTCATAAACGATACTGCGGTCGCATCACACAGCTGCGGTTATACTGCATTTGAGGCTGATATTACTGATGCTGTTAAGAAGGATTCCGAGAACATAGTAAAGGTCCGTGTTGACAGTAACGAATCGCTCAATATTCCGCCTTTCGGGTTCGTCATAGATTACATGACATATGGCGGTATATACCGCGAGGTCTCTCTTTATATCAGACCTGAGAACTACATATCAGATGTTTTCGTGAGATCAGGTGCTGAAGGCATTCTTGATATAGATGTCGCATTCTCGAAAAGCACCACTCCATACAACATCTCGCTTATAGAAAAAGAGTCCGGCAAAGAAGTTTTCAATGTGGAAAATATCAGTGAACCTCATTACACAAGCGGCAGGATCGCAGATATAAGGAAATGGGATATAGATGACCCGTTCCTTTATGAACTGACAGTATCAACAACTGATGATTCATATACAACCACCGTCGGTTTCAGGGATTCTGAATTCAAGGCAGACGGATACTACCTCAACGGCAGGAAGGTCAAGATCAGAGGCCTGAACCGTCATCAGTCCTATCCTTATGCCGGATACGCCTTGCCTGCCTCAATGCAAAGATACGATGCCGATATCCTGAAGAACGAGCTCGGTCTGAATGCGGTCAGGACCTCGCACTATCCGCAGTCGCAGCACTTCATCGACAGATGCGATGAACTCGGACTTCTTGTCTTTACAGAGATCCCGGGCTGGCAGCATATAGGCGATGAAAGCTGGAAAGAACAGGCTGTTAAAAATGTTGAAGAAATGATTCTGCAGTACAGGAACCACCCTTCAATCATTTTGTGGGGAGTCCGCATCAACGAATCCGTTGATAATGATGAACTCTATAAGAAGACCAACGATCTTGCCCACAAGCTCGATCCCTCAAGGCCAACCGGTGGAGTCAGATATCTTAAGAAAAGCAGTTTCCTTGAAGATGTTTATACTTATAACGACTTCAGCCATGACGGATCAACTCCTGGAGTCGATCCAAAGAAGAAGGTCGCATCTGACTCTGACGCTCCTTATCTTGTAAGTGAATACAACGGGCACATGTTCCCTACCAAGCCTTTTGATTCTGAGGAACACAGACTTGAACACGCCCTCCGCCATGCAAATGTTCTTGATGCCGTGGCAGGCTACGATGATATTGCAGGTTCATTCGGATGGTGTTTCTTCGATTACAATACGCATCAGGACTTCGGTTCCGGTGACAGGATATGCTATCACGGCGTGACCGACATGTTCAGAAACCCCAAGCAGGCATCATACGTTTACAGTGCCTGCGGTGACCTTAAAGAACCTTTCCTTGAGTTAAGCTCAACATTTGATATCGGCGAGCATCCTGCCGGAAACCGCGGAAAGACATATATCTACACTAATTGTGACAGTGTAAAGATGTATAAGAATGATCTTTTCATCAAAGAATATACACACAAAGACACTGAATACAGAAATCTCAGAAATGCTCCCATTCTTATCGATGATCTTATCGGAGATCAGATGAAGGAGAACGAGGGATTTTCTGACCGTCAGAACAAGATCGTCAAAGAGGCCATGAACTATATTGGCATATACGGAATGAACAATATTCCTGCCAAGATAAAGATGAGACTTGTGGAAGCGATGGCAGTCTATCACATGAAATTCGAAGATGCTTATCAGCTGTTTGGAAAGTACATAGGCAACTGGGGCGGCACTACTTTGAAATTTGTTTTCGAGGGATACAAAAACGGCGAACTGGTTAAGACCGTTACGAAGACAGCCTTCAAGAAGCTGCACATGGAAGTTAAATGTTCTTCTCTCAAGCTGACCGGAAATGACACCTATGATGTTGCTTCCGTAAGGATCGCAGTCTGCGACGAATACGGCAATGCCCAGCCATTCTTCTGCGACAGCCTTCCTATGAAGATCGAAGGAGCCGGAGATATTATCGGACCTTCAAGAGCACGTATCAGCGGCGGATATGGCGGCACATATATCAGAAATAACGGCACAGGCAGAATAACACTTAAGATATTCTGTCCTGAAGGTTATGAAGGTATATTTGAAGAGGACTGCAAAACGGTCGAATTCGAATCCTTAGCTTAATGATCAGCGCATGTATTCAGGATGATCAAGATAATACTTGGCCTTGTCCTCGTACATCCTCTGGTCAGCAAGCTTTAATGCCGTGGTAATATCAGACGAATCGTTATGGAATGAATAGCCCAGTGCAAAAGAAACATTCCCGTACTTCTTTGATAGTTTTTTTGCTTTTGCACACTTTTCCTTTATCGCTTCCTCTGAAGTATAAGATAGAAGGATCATGAATTCATCGCCGCCGGCTCTGAAGATCTGATCTCCGATAAAGACATTCTGAAGTACCATTGCCGCATTCTTAAGAAGAAGATCGCCTGCCTCATGACCGTCATTGTCATTAACTCTCTTAAGCCCGTTAAGATCAGCAAAGACTATGCCAAGCCCCTTGATCTCGTCTCCCCCGCCTTTACGCAGCTGATCAACCCTGTTGTTCATCTCATTTCTGTTCAGGACACCTGTGAGCATATCTATCGAGCTTAATCTCTTCAGTCTGTCCAGAAGTTTATAGTTACCGATCTCAGAGGCAACGAAATAGACAGTAAGCTCAATCGTTTCCTTGATCTTGACAGTATTCTCGGTATCAAAATTGCATGCCCAAATATATCCCAGGGTTTCACCGCCATTATTCAAAGGGAAAAGTACAATACTTTCAACATTAGCCTTCAAGAGCGATTCACACCAATTTGGATTCTTCTCTCTGAGGTATTCCCAGTCATGCCTGTTCTTAATAAGCAGTCCGTTGCTTCCGCCAATAGTATCTTTCCAGGATTCGGTCAGTTCGTAGAAATCATCCCTGAGGATACCTCTCATGCTCTGAAGCATGGAATACTCATTCCTTGATTCGCAAAGGACCGAACACTTTCTGGTCTCATGATCCGTAAGCAGGATAACACAGGATTGCGCATCACAGAGTTTTCTTATATCAGAGATGACTTCATCCATCGTATGCTGGAAGTTCGTTGCTCCTCTGAGCTTGATACATGTGTTAAGGACATCAGTAGCTATAGATGCAGAGGTATTGCTCATCTGCTCACTGTCCGCATACTTGGAAACCACCTGGGAATAGGTGCAGTAATGGATATTGCCTTCACTTCCCAAAGGCATCATATAAAGATTGAACCAGAAATCAAATCTGTCAGGATGCACATAAGTGTGCATCGGCTGTTTTAACACAGCGCACCTGAAGCAGAAATCCTCAAAATTCGGATCCGTCGGAAAATATGTCTGATAGAGGCTGTTAGGTTCGAATTTGCTCGTAAGCATCTTAGGCTCTTCCGGGTTTGCATGCTCAATAGATGAGATATAAGCCGGATTGCCGGTTACTATTCTGATATCTCCGTAAGAACCGTCTTCTTTTGTCTCGACCGAGATTATGCACGTCATGATATCGAGCATATTGACAAAGCCCTGCAGGTCCATAATCCGCCTCCGATAAAAATAATTTTACATATTAGTATTTTACCACATGAAAGAATGAATGGTGTTAATCAACTTTTAAATAAGTGTTGATTTTACTAAGCTTTTGCTCTCCATGTCCTTGGAGCATGCTTATATACTAGTTTTCTCATGATGAATGCGAAAAGAACCGTAAATACCAGCAACAGAGCTGCAAGTATCCATGTATTCACGGGAATCCAGACCAAAATACTCAGCACGAGGCAGATTATTATCCTCACAGCGTTATATACCCCGCTCTTGACGTTAACGGAAGTTGTAAATGGCTGAAACAGATAATAAAGCGAAAGCCACAGCACAGATGCTGTCACACTCATCAGAACACAAATCAGTATATTCAGAAGATACTGAAAAGGATAGTCCTGCCCCCCTGTGTAAAACAGGATCAGATTAGAAGCCAGACCACAAGCAACAGCAGGAACAAGATGAATCTTTATAAGCTGCTTGAGCCTTATGTCAAACAGTTTGATAATCTTTTCGCGCTGCTTGAAAAAGCTGAATGTCATAAGACTGTTGTCACAGTTGATATACATCGCCTGGGTACTCTTGAATGAATTGTCAGCTATAGACACCGGAATGATCATGGCCAGCATATGATACTGGACAAGCCATCTGAAGAATGAGTCAGCCGATTTAATATCAAATGGCAGCAGAGCATCCTCATAATGTCTGAACAATAACAGATTCAAAAGATTATTGCCTACCATGTTCAGACAGTTTTCAGAACCAAAGCGCTGATAATATCCATATATGAATTCAAATATCAGAAGACCCATAATGAACAATACGATCACAGTAAAGATTATAGGCTTTACCATGAGCATGCTGCCGTGTCTCCTGATGAACAAGGCATTTAAGTATTCAAAACCCTTCTTGTTCCCATTAACGGTGCCTTTGGCCTTAAGTTTCTTAAAACTCCTGGTATTGTCAGGTGACTTGTACATAGACACTTCATTCCTGACGATATTATCGTTCAGAGCCCTTCTGTGAAGACCTGAATCAAATTTCTTGAGCACCGTAAAACCCCATATGCCAAGCAGTATAAAAACACCTGCAGCAGCAAGCATTACAGGCAAAGGGAGGTAATTACCGTTTGCTATTAACACCAGGATAAAAGGCACCACCATAAATACGGCACAGATCCTGAACACAACAGAAACCGAGCTGTCCTTCATCGGCTTTTGGTGTTTATGTCTGTTCCTGAATCTCTGTGCCTGAAGACCGGTTCCGAACAGTTTGATAAATACGGCCAGTACAGGTATTCCAAGCCACAGCCAGACCGGCCCGCCGCAGACAAGTGCAATTATCCCGGCGATCAGATAACCTGCCACAAGTTTTGCCAGATCATAAATAAACAGGGTATTATCCAGCTTTCTGGCATTCATCCTCAGCATGAACACCAGATACTCCTTCTCGGCCGTACATTTGAAGTATGGTATGTTGATCATTATTCCGCATAAGGCATAGACCATAAAGAATAGCAGAGCAAAACAGGCATACAGATTCTTGCCGGAGATTCCTGATGCTTTCTCATATTCAAGATATGCGTCCGTCAGAAAGAACGATACCAGATAGATCGATCCAAGCCCGAAGATCTTACCGATAAACAGCTTAAAGACTTCCACGATAATGTGGAACACCCAGTAGATCACCTTAAGGAACTTCGTGCTGTAAAGTTTATCTGGAATGAGTTTTCCGATCACCGGTGTCTTTTTCAGCGCGAAGACCATTCCGTTATAGCCGATTATGCTCCTCAAATGGATGACTTTGGCTAATGTCTTTCGGAACTCATTAATCATCTTCGCTGTCCCTTAATGCAGCAATGATCTTTTCCTTGAAATCACTGTCACCGAGATTGTTCTTATCTATAGGCTCAAGCCTTCCGTTATGAAGCAGGACAATCTCATCACAAAGATCGACAGCCACATCCAGAAGATGTGTCGAAAAGATAGTGATCCTTCCCTGCTTCTGATTCCTGATAACATTCTTCATCTCTTCAGCAATGATGACATCAAGAGACGTAAGCGGCTCATCAAGAAGCATAAGCTTCGGAGCTGCAATGATATTCAGCAGCATCTGCATCTTGTTCTTTGTACCGTGTGAATAGTCCTTCAAAAGTCTGTCCCTGTCATCTTCAGGCACCATCATATAATCGAAATACTCATCTATGGTCCTGTCAGGCTTAATCTCCTCATGGACTTCAATAAAAAACTTCAGGAACTCCCTGCCCGTCATAAATTCCGGAACGGTAGGTGTCGATACAAGATAACCGATATCTTCAGGCATAACCAGAATCTTCTCTCCGCCATTTATGCGAAAATAGAACTCACCGGAATTGAAATCAATATCGCTGTTTATACAATTGAAAAATGTCGTCTTTCCTGAACCGTTGCGACCCAGAAGTCCATATATTCTGCCTTCTTCAAAGGTAAAATCGACATCTCTGAGCACCTGCTTGGAACCATAGCTCTTAACAAGATGGCTAATTACAAATTCCATATTCTTACCCCCTGGACGATATTCTACCACTATATGCAAAAGCATATCTTAACGGCATCTTAATTTGATAACCATAAATAACGAGGCTGTCTCAGCATTTTGAGACAGCCCCTTAACTCATATTCTCTTACTATACTGTTGCGTTAACGTTCTGCTTACTTTGCCATTCCTTGACTATGAGACAAAAGCGAATCGCTGTTTCCAGTCCAAAAAGCCGTTTCGACAGGAGTATGCGAGGAATGATTGCTGACGACATAAAACTGGAGCGGGATATTAGCACCATTCTTAACAATGGTGTTTCTGTATGTATTACTGCCAAATTTATGATTTGCTATAATTGTCCCCTTGTTATTCGTATTTCGAGGATATTCATACATCCATTCGCCATTGATATAGAACACAGCCGGAGAATCACTATCTTCAATATATGCAACATAGTAAACAGTGTATTGCTGACCTAATGACATTTTACACTCATCCTCAGATCTTCCGACACCAAATATAAAAACATATGGATCGTTAACGTCTCTTTCGCGGTCCATAAGAGCTAATACCTTATCTCCCCATATTTGATTTGTACCATTCAGCCAGTTAACATTGTTTTTTATCACAACATTGTTTGCATCAAGGTATGTCGGTGTATATCCGTCTCCTGCCCCATAAAGTTCAGTCATAACCGCCTGTGATGCTTCAAGCGCATAATGAACTGTATCAACATATTTTTCACGCTTTGCTTTCTTTATATATCCCGTCAAAGCAGGAATAGTTGCTGCAGCAATGATCGCCAGGATCACAAGCACAATAATAAGTTCAACAAGCGTAAAAGCCTGCCTGCTCTTATGCCTTGATTTAGAAATACTTTTTAACATAACAACCCTCGCCTTACACCCCAATTGTAACCATTGAGGCAGGCAATTTCAAATCTGAAGCTGAATAACCGTTATCAGAACAAGGAACTCAGTCTCTGGGACTCTCCTCCGGTATGAATTCGTGATTATCGACATTCTTGTGACGCTCGGCTATTGCGGCATCGGCAAGATCTATAAGTTTCTGCTGAGAATCGAGTTTCTCCTTCCCTCTCAGATCGAGTTTGTGATAGGAGCCGTCCGGTGACAGGAAATGCGCTCTAACGGTGTCAGCAAGTTCTACATCAAGAACTTCCTTTACGCGTGCGCGGCAGTCAGGATCTTCGACAGGGAACAAAAGCTCGACACGCCTGTTGAGATTTCTTGGCATCCAGTCAGCAGAAGCCAGATAAATGTCTTCATGGCCTTCGTTATAGAAATAGAAAATCCTCGAATGTTCAAGGAAACGTCCTGTTATTGAACGGACAGTAATATTCTCGCTCATACCTGGGATACCTGCCCTCAAGCAGCAAATACCTCTGACGATAAGATCGATCTTAACACCGGCATTGGATGCCGTATAAAGCGATTTGATAACGGTCTCATCAACGAGAGAATTGATCTTAGCAATAATATGAGCTGGCTTTCCTGCTTTTGCGTTTTCAGCTTCCCTTGTGATCCTCGCGATGAAATAATCCTTCATCCATAAAGGTGCCGGAATGAGTCTTCTCCAGGACTGCGGTATCGAGAATCCGGACAGCATGTTAAAGAACTCTGAAGCATCCTCACCAAATGATTCATTGGCGGTAAAAAGCCCGAGGTCAGTGTAGATCTTTGCGGTTACATCGTTATAGTTACCGGTCGCAAGGTGGAGATAACGTCTGATGCCGTCCTCTTCTTTCCTTACAACCAGTGTGATCTTACTGTGAGTCTTAAGACCGACAAGGCCGTAGATTACGTGACATCCTGCATTCTCGAGTTTCTTTGCCCAGTTGATGTTGTTCTCTTCATCGAATCTTGCCTTAAGCTCAACGAGGACCATTACCTGTTTGCCGTTCTGCGCTGCTTCAAGGAGTGATGCAATGATCGGCGACCTGTCAGACACACGGTACAGTGTCTGTTTGATCGCGAGAACATTCGGATCTCTTGCAGCCTGTTTAACGAATTCCAGGACAGGTTCGAAAGTCTCGTAAGGGTGATGCACGATCCTGTCTTTAGCCCTGATCTGCTCGAAAATATCGAGTTCGCTGACAGGTCCGTCAAAAGAAGCCGCCTCAGCTGGATCGTGTGCCTTATAGCAAAGCTCCGGATGCTTGATCTTGCATGCTGATGCAAGCTTTGACAGGAACGTCAGGTCGATCGGTCCGTTAACGCTGAATATATCAGCCTCATCAACTTCCAACTCATCAACGATATAATGCAGGAGATCAGAATCGATATCATCCTGTACTTCAAGTCTTATGATCTCACCGAATCTTCTGCGTCTTACCTGCGCCTCGATCTCTTTCAGGAGGTCTTCTGCCTCGTCCTCATCGATATCGAGGTCTGCATTACGCATGACACGGTAGAAAGCCGTAGCAACGACCGTCTGGCCGTCAAATAGCATATCCGTATTTGCTCTTATTATCTGTTCGACAGGTACGAAAACATCGCCGTCATCTGTCGGTATCTGATAAAGTCTCTTAACAACTGTAGGAATCTGGACTGTCGCATAAAGATACTTATCTTCATTAACGCTCTTCTTTTCCTTATCAGTGCTGAGACCGAATGTGGCCCTCTCCTGAAGCTTAACGTTCTTGGGTTCATTCTCGAGCATAACACACATATTGAGCATGCGGTTATAGATCAAAGGGAACGGCCTCGATGAGTCAACAGCCATAGGTGTGAGGATTGGATAAAGAACCGTCTTGAAATACGAATCAGCAATAGCCTTGAGCTGATCGCTCAGTTCATCGTAGTTCTTAAGGAATATCTTCTCCTGTGCAAGTGAAGGCACAAGGGATCTGCCGTATGTGGAATACATCAGAGCCATTGTACGCCTGGTCTTCTGATCGATCCTTTCAAGCTGTTCATCGATTGAGAATCCGGCAATGTCACGCTCGGCAAAATCAATACTCTGCATATCGCGCAATGAAGCAACTCTGACAATATAGAACTCATCAAGATT
>JAIKYD010000013.1 GCA_024683485.1 Saccharofermentans sp.
AAAAGCACATGTTCCGGGAGTGGGCGTGCTGATACCGTTTAATCTATTTCAGGCCATGTGCATTGATAATAAGGGAGAAAAAGAATATCCGACTGAGGATAATAACTTTTGGCCGAAATACAAAGGCATGAGATATGCTCCGGGTATACCAATGACGCCTTTTAAACGAGTCATAGGTTGGCTTATATATCAAATCGGAAAGAAACTTTCACAGACAATGGTGATCACATATAGGAAATAGACCACAAAATTCGGATTTGTCGGGATGAACGATAGAGCGTTATCCTGTCTATTATCTGTACTAAGAAATCACTCCCTCAGACAAGGAAATTATACCATCTAAGTAAAGGGTTCTTCTATAAGTTCACTCAAATCAATAGCCCGAGAAGGAGATCTCGGACTATCTGCAAGTCTTATTTGCTTGATTTTCAGTTTAATTTGTTAACCCATTCATCAATCAATTCTTTTAACGATTCTAAGTATTCGGCTGAATCATCTAGGTTTTGCCGTGCGGGAAAATGGCAACTCATGTCGTGCATATGGAAACTTGCGTTGTTAATTATTGAACGTTCATCAGGGCTTTGTTATTATCGTGCCATCAAAGGAAAAGGAGACAGATTATGATCACTGCAAAAAGACTGTGCAAAAGCTTTTCGGAGAAACAGGTCCTTTCAGGGATAGATCTTGATATCAGGCCGGGTATGATCTTCGGGCTGCTTGGTCCTTCCGGCGCCGGCAAGACGACTCTTATTAAGATAATTACCGGTCAGATGGGATTTGATTCAGGCGAGGTAAATGCTTTCGGAAAGGCTGTAAAAGATCTGACGGGCGAAGATAAAAAGCGGATAGGGATCATGATGGACGATCACGGCGTTTACGACAGACTGACAGTTACCGATAATCTTAAGATATTCTGTGACATCTATGGTGTCCCGTATTCAGCGGTCAGCAGGGTGCTTAAAGAAGTAGGTCTTGCTGACAGCGCGAAAAAGCCCGCCATGAAACTTTCAAAAGGTATGCTCGCAAGGCTTAAACTTGCACGCGTGTTCATGGTCGATCCGAAGATCATATTCCTTGATGAGCCAACGAGCGGATTAGATCCCATGACGATGAAATATATCCATAAACTTATCAGGGATAAAAGAGCATCTGGAGCAACTGTTTTCCTTACCACACACAATATGGAGGAAGCAGCGATTCTCTGTGATGAAGTCGCACTTCTTAATGAAGGAAAGATCGTCGAGAGAGGCGCTCCTGATGAAATATGCAGAAGATATAACCATCAGAAAAAGATAGATATTCATCTGACATCAGGAGAAGACATCAAACTTGACCACAAGGCGGGTTCGGCTGAGATGATCACAAGATTGCTGGAACAGGGGATGCTCGAGACAATACACTCTTCAGAACCGACTCTGGAGACTGTGTTCCTCGAACTTACCGGAAGAAAACTTGATCAGGAAGAGGAGGAGATGTATGCGTAATATCGGAATAATCATCAAGAAGCAGCTAAGGGATACATTGAAGAACAAGACTGTGCTTATACAGTTCATAATGTTCCCTGTGATGACACTCATCATGGAACATGCCGTATCCATTCCTGATATGCCGGAGTTCTTTTTCACCAAACTGTTCTCCGTCATGTATATCGGAATGGCACCTCTTACATCAGTCGCTTCTATAATCGCAGAGGAGAAGGAAAAGAATACTTTACGTGTTCTGACAATGGCTAACGTTAAGTCATGGGAATACTTAGCAGGAGTCGGCATATATGTGTGGACGCTCTGCATGGCAGGAGCCGGAGTAATGGCAACGGGTCTTCCTCCTTCAGACATCCCGTTCTATCTGTGCATCATGGCTACAGGTTTTATCATCTCCATCGCCATGGGTGCTGCAGTCGGCGTATTCGCACCGAACCAGATGGTAGCGACATCACTTTTCATGCCTGTCATGATGGTATTCTCATTTGCTCCCATGCTCGCGATGTTCAATGATAAAATAGAAAAGGTAGCGCGTGTGTTTTACACACAGCAGCTTCGTGTTCTCTTAGGACAAATGACTTTTGACGGCATAAAGACTGAGACAGTTTTGGTCATAGTTTTAAACGCTTTGATCGCGCTCTGTATCTTTTTCGCCGCCTTCAATAGAAAAGGACTTGAGTGATGAAGATCAATCTTGATATAGACGGCAAATACGATGATATAGAAGTCATCATACGCGCTCCGCATCTTAACAACGACATCGAGAGAATGGTCGCAATGATGCGTATGATCGACATGCAGATCGCCGTCCGCCGCGACAATGAGACAGTGCTTCTGGATACAGATAAAGTGCTCTATGTTGAAGCCGTTGACAGGAAGACTTTTGTATATACGAACAGCGAGACATACGAGTCTGAGCTGAAGCTCTATGAACTCGAGCAGCAGCTGATTGAGCGCGATTTCCTCCGCATAAGTAAGCAGAGCATCGTTAACCTTCGTAAGATCAAGAGTCTTAAGGCTGACGTTAACCGCAAGATAAGGATCACTCTCCAGAATGGTGAGCAGATCGTCGTATCCCGTATGTACTCGGATGAGCTTAGAAGAAAGCTGGGGTTAAAGTAATGGAAGAGAAAAAGACAATATTTAACTATATAGGGCAGGTGTTTTCAATCTACGGTGTAATAACAGTCATATTCGTAGTCATAAATCTCATTATCGGAAATGAAGCCGGAAGCGTATCAACTTTATTTTCGCTCGGCTCAGCAGGATTATCGACTGCAACATTGCTTGAACTGCTTCTGCTTACTTTAATAGTATCCGCTGCACAGATCATCTTCCTCACGGATGTTGTTATCAAGGATATGGCACTCATCGCGAGGAATATACTATTCTTTGCTGTGATACTTGCAGCGATAATTGCTTTTGCAGCAGGTTTCGGATGGTTCCCGCTCAATAATCTTGGCGCATGGATCGGCTTTATCGTCTCATTTGCAGTTTGTGCTTCGATCAGCGCATTCCTTATGAGACTTGAAGAAAATGCTGAGAACAAGAAGATGCAGGATGCGTTAAATAGGCTTAAGAAATAAGCGTGATATAATGTCATCGTCAGAAAAACAGTAAGGCATATATAAGCCCGAGAAGGAATCCTTTGTCGATTATCTTTAAATAAATGTTGGAACAGAAAATATACAGTAAAAGTAACTATAATTATATTGTTACGGAGGATAATTCATGAACCATATCGACGTATCGGATAATGCTGTAACGGTAAACGGCCAACATCTTGATTTTCCCCTATCCTATGATGAGATCAAGGCTGTGCTCGGTGAAGCAAGGCTTGAAGAGGATAACACGCATGGCATACACATAACCTATATTTATGATGATCTCGGCCTTGAATTTGAAGGTTCGCCAGCTTACTTAAGCAATCTCAAAAAGAAAAAAGCTTATAAGGACAAAGAGCATATCATCATCTCAATGACGCTGTATGTTACAGGCAATAAGATCTTCTCATTCAAGGACCAGAAACCCGCAAAGAACTATGTGGGCAGCCTTACTGTCTTAGGTCAGAAGATAGATCAGAAAAAGACATACAGATCTCCCGGCGGATATAGTTATAGTCCACTTATTAAGGATGAAGGAAAGGAAAAGGTATGGATCCATGTCAAGACATCGATATATACGGATGATGAAAAACCGCTCTACGACGGGGATCGTTTCTCAAAAGATGTCTGTCTCACCTATTATCCTGAGAGACCGAAAAGCAATGAGAACTACAATATTGTGGTGCCCGATGAGGATTGTCTCGTATTCGATACATTTAACTTCAAACTGGCTGTCGTAAATGAACTCATGTATAACCAGGAAGTCTTGATACCATACTTTGACATATACGATTATATGGCTTTCAAGAAGGCTAACTGGAATCTCGAGACAGACAAAAATGTAAGAGCTGCCGTGAATTTCTTCAAAGAATTACCTGTTCCGGCAAGACTGGCAGATCTCGTGACAGAGATTAAAATGGACGGTTCAGATGATATATATATGCAGATAGCTCCTGAATGGGATGGCAGAGACAGCAGATTCGATTTCTATAAGCTTACGGAATC
>JAIKYD010000096.1 GCA_024683485.1 Saccharofermentans sp.
TGAAACGCCCTTCTTGACTGCCATTAGCCTTCCCTCCTGGTCTTGAGAACCGGCTTGATTCCCATAACGTCTTCAAACATGACACTTCTGTTCTCGAATGCCCATTTCTCGAATGACATATCCTCAGAAGCATCACAAGTAATAACGAACTCATTGTCCTTGATCCTGCACTGGATCTTCTTTCCCTTCTCCTTGTGCGAAGCATCGATCGCATCAGCTATTTTCAGAATGGATGCGAGCTTTGACACAATGACCTTCTGATCAGACGGAAGGATCGAATAGTAGTAACTGTCGTAAGGCTTGTTTCTCGGATAGAGTCTTACGATCATGGCCACCATGTTGATCTCATCGTGATCAAGACCCATAAGATTTGTATTTCTAATTATCGAATAAGCTGCATCACTGTGATTTCTGGAATGAACAAACTTACCGATCTCATGAAGAATTACAGCCACCTGCAGAAGCAGTCTGTCCCGGTTGCCAAGTCCGCTTATTTTCTTTGTCTCATCGAAAAACTGCAATGCTGCCTTCTCTACATACTCAATATGCTTCTTGCTTGAACGGTAACGCTTGGCAATATGTCTTGAAGCAGAGATAAGATAACTGTCAGGAGATATCTCTGTCTTCAGGCCCTGCGAGTTAACACAATAGTAGTAAATAATTCCGTCAGACAGTGAAGCGTGTGGCATGTAGATGCTGTCAACGCCTGTATAATCAAGCATATTCTTGACAATAAGAGCAGTCGGCAACAGCAAAGGGGCGATCATTGACGGAATGTTCTTTTCGAGCGTCAAATCGGAAGGTCTGACCTTAAGGAGATAATTATATACCTTAAGGAATTCCTCCTTGGTAAGCACTACTGAAGACATAGCTTCAAAACCGGCAAGCTGCTTGATATAGCCCATCTCGCCGGAGAATGCTATAAGATTCCTGTATATGATACCCTTGGGTTCCATAGCATGATAATCGTCAAGGTCCTGGCCTATGAATTCCTGAAGCACTTCATCGTAAAGTGTAGTCCTGCTCTGTAGGTCTGAGAGCATTCCCGCGATCCTTAGTGAGCCTAAAAGGAGATTCTGGCTGAAAACAAATTCTGTTTTGTCGTAAACAGAAGCCTGAATCGATCCGGAACCGATATCAAGGATCATTGTTCCGTTAGAAATGATCCTTGCAAAATCAGGATAGATAGCCTGAACAGCCAGCGTCTGGTAATAACGCTCCATTGAGTTATCAAGGACTTTGATCTTGAATCCTGTCCTGGTTCTTACCTTCTCAATTACGACTTCCGCATTTGATGCGTCTCTGAAGGCAGAAGTTGCAACACAGAAAACACGGGCAACTCCATATTCCCTGCACTTCTCATCAAACATCTTAAGGCACTTGCAGAGTTCATCAACCTGTGCAGGCTGAATAATGCCGGAGCTGTATGATTTTGTTCCGAGTCCTGTAAACTTGCGTACCGCCTCGATCTCTTTGGGTTTACCCTTGGATCCTATCTCAAAGATCTTAAGTCTCGCTGTAAGCGAGCCAACGTCGATTACCGCGACAAGCTTTTTTGCCACCGATCATTTCCTCTTTTCTTTAAGCCGTCAGAGATTATCGATAACAGCCTTTGTTATCTCTTTCGTTCCGACGGGGGTTGTATTTTTGCCTTCTCCAACGAAGGTTATATCACTTGTTCTAAGACCGCTCTCAAGAGTCTTCTTAACCGCATTCTCTATCTCAGATGCAATCTCTTCTTCATTCAATCCTCTCATCATCATAGCGCATGACAGGATCGTTCCCAAAGGATTGGCCTTGTTCTGACCTGCAATATCAGGGGCCGAGCCGTGAACAGGCTCATAAAGGCCGGGGGTTCCCGGAGTTCCTATGGAAGCAGAAGGAAGCATTCCGATAGAGCCTGCAATCTGTCCTGCCTCGTCTGACAGAATATCACCGAACAGATTGCTGGTAACTATTACATCAAAGCTCGACGGTCTGTTTATAAGCTGCATAACTGCATTATCAATATAAAGGCAGTTGAACTCGACTTCAGGATAATCAAAACACATCTGGCTTGCCAAGGTTCTCCACATCCTGCTCGACACAAGGACATTTGCCTTATCAACGAGTGTAAGTTTTTTTCTTCTCTTCATGGCGAGATCAAAAGCTATCTTTAATATCCTGTTTATCTCACCTTCTGAATAACTCTCAGTATCGTATGCGACCTTTCCTTTGACAGTTCCATCGGGAAGGCGGTCACCGCTCTGGTAAACACCGTTCTTGCCGAAATATATTCCGCCGGTAAGTTCCCTGACTATCACAAAATCTATCTGTCCGGGATTCTTGAGGGGCGATGCACTCTTCAGCTCATCGAAAACTTTAACAGGTCTCAGATTCGCATATAATCCAAGTCCTGATCTTAATCCCAGAAGTGCTCTCTCAGGTCTTAATGAGGGATCGATGTTGTCCCATTTGGGTCCGCCTACCGCACCGAGAAGCACGGCATCGCTGTCCTTGGCTGCGTATATCGTCTCCTGCGGAAGCGGTATTCCGTAATTGTCTATGGCATCTCCCCCTGCCTTCAGTTCTTTGGTAAACAGTTCGATGCCTTTACGTGAAGTTACAGCCTCCAAAACCTCAATAGCAGCCGATGTTATCTCCGGTCCAATACCGTCACCCGGAATGACTGCGATGTTAAACTTCTTTGCCATATTTTCTCCCCTTGATCATTCAAAGAACATTGACAGTTCACGTTTTATTCCGTAAACAGATCAACGTTCCCCCAGCTCAGACTCAGTGTATCCAACGAGTCCGCCGTTTGCGATTATGTTCTTTATAAACTCAGGAAAAGGCTTTGACACAAAGCTCTCACCCGTAGTCTTATCAGTTATGACTCCTGAATCGAAGTCAGCTTCTATCTCATCACCGTCATTGATCCCGGCTATAGCTTCAGGACACTCCATTATAGGAAGTCCGACATTGATCGAATTACGGTAGAAGATCCTTGCGAAATCATTTGCTATAACAAGCGAGATACCGCTCGCTTTGATAGCCACCGGAGCATGTTCCCTTGATGATCCGCATCCGAAATTTTTACCGGCAACCATAATGTCTCCAGGCTTTACGCGTGTTCTGAAAGACGTATCGATATCTTCCATACAGTGCTCTTTGAGGTGTTCCGGATCTGCCGAAGTAAGATATCTCGCAGGAATGATAACGTCTGTATCAATATTGTCTCCGTATTTAAACACTTTGCCGCTGACCTTCATATTGATACTCCTTCCTCACAGTTCATCAGGCGTTCCGACACGTCCAAGAACGGCAGAACTTGCAGCAACAGGCACGCCGCTCAATATAACTTCTGATTCAGGATCACCCATGCGTCCGACAAAATTCCTGTTAGTAGTTGATACGCATCTCTCGCCTTTAGCGAGAACACCCATATGACCGCCAAGACAGGGACCGCATGTAGGCGTGGAGATAATACATCCGGCATCATCAAGATCTGCGAGCCAGCCGTTATCCAAAGCCTGTCTGTACACCTTCTGCGAACCGGGGATAACTATACATCTCACATCTTTATGAACCTTAAGTCCTTTAAGGATAGTAGCCGCAGCACCAATATCCTCAAGTCTTCCGTTTGTGCATGAACCGATAACGACCTGATCGATCTTAAGGTCACTGCACTCAGAAGCTTTCCTTGTATTGGAAGGAAGATGAGGCAATGCAACTGTAAGGTCTATATCATCAAGATCAATATCGATAACCTGGCTGTAAACTGCATCCTCATCAGCTGCATAAACCTTATAATCACTCTTTATGAATCTCTCAGGATTTGTCCGTGAAATATACTTCAAGGTATAGTTATCAACGGGAAAAATACCGTTCTTGGCACCGCACTCGATTACCATGTTGCAAACAGTAAGCCTTCCGTCCATCGAAAGAGCTTTTATTCCATCACCGTCAAACTCCAGCGATTTATAAAGTGCACCGTCAACGCCGATCATACCGATGATGCTCAGTATCAGATCCTTGCCTGTTACGAACTTCTTAAATCTTCCGGTGAGGTTTATCCTGATTGCTTCAGGAACCTTAAACCATGTAACGCCTCTGGCCATTGCACATGCAAGGTCAGTCGAACCGACACCGGTCGCAAATGACCCGAGAGCACCGTATGTGCATGTGTGGGAATCGGCTCCGATAACGAGATCACCCGGCAGCACAATTCCGTTATCAGGAAGGATAACGTGTTCGATACCCATCTCTCTTCTGCCGAGTTCATAGTAATGCTTAATATCATGTTCGCGGGCAAAACACCGCATCGTCTTATTCAGTTCCGCGGATTTAATATCTTTGTTCGGTGTGAAATGATCCTGTATCATCAGGACCCTGTCTTTATCGAAAACATCTTTTACGCCGAGCTTCTCAAATACCTTTATCGCAGGCGGCGTTGTGACATCATTGCCCAACACATAATCAAGTCTGGCTTCTATAAGGTCACCGGGTGCTACGCTGTCAAGCCCTGCATGATCGGCAAGGATCTTCTGCGTCATGGTCATTGGCATATGAGCGCACCTCCGAAAACAATAATAGATATTTTACTATATTATCAGTTTTCGAGAAAGTGTCAGTCATCATTCAATTCGAAATACTCATCGTACAGCGAACTGAGTCTTGCTGCATTCTCTTCATACCGCTTCAGATCCTCACTGCTGCATGAGCCTCCGAACTTCGCTTCAAGTTCTTTCTGTTCAGCTTCGATCCTGGTGGTCTCTTTCTCTATGTCAGCGTTCCTCTGACGGCGCTTTGCAGACTCTTTGCGTTCCTGTGCACGGTTTACACTGCGGACAGTATTCTCATTTTCCTGCTTTGGTTCTTCAGCAGCGGCAGGGACTGAAACATCGGATAGAACTGCTTTTCTATAGAAATAATATGAATCGTAAAGAGATGCCTTTCTATCCTTAAAACCAAGAACTTTATCCGCACATTTATCTATGAAGAATCTGTCGTGACTTACGCAGATCACTGCACCACTGTATTCCTTGATGGCATCCTCAAGGATCTCTCTTGAATTAATATCAAGATGGTTTGTAGGCTCATCGAGGAAAAGAATATCCGGGTTCTCCTTAAGGAGACAACACAGATAAAGTCTTGATCTTTCACCACCCGAGAGCATGGATATCTTTTTGAATGCATCTTCACCCTTGAAGCCGAACCTTGCAAGAAGAGTTCTTGCTTCCGTGGTTCCGATATCACTTCTCGAGACAAGTTCATCAAAACATGAAAGTTCCTCGTCATCGAACGGAACAAACTGTTCCATATAACCCATCGACTGCGCAGAACCGATAAGAACAGTACCCGAAGATCCTTTTAGCTTTTCTCCCGCATGACCGGACAAAAGCTTTAACAGAGTTGTTTTTCCGCATCCGTTCGGACCTGCAAGAAACAGTTTCTCATCAGCGGTCACTTCAAAAGAAAGGGCATCGAAAAGATTTGTATCACTGTCTTCAAACTTCATTGCAAGTTCTTTTGCCTGAAGTATGATCCTGTCAGATCTTCCCGTTCTTTCAAGAGGCTGCGCAGTAAAACTCATCTTCGCATAACCTGAAGGAAGCTTTGCTCTTGCCTCCTCAAGTTTGTCCTCAAGTTTTGCAACCATTTTCTCTCTCTGATGATATCCGCTGATATTGCGGTGTGACAGCATAGTCTGTTTGACATCAAGCTGATGTGCAAGCTCCTCTTCCAAAGCTTTTGCAACAAGACTCTGGGACTTTATGAAGTGTTCCTTCTGTTCTTTATAATCCGTGTAACCGCCTTTATACTCGGTGATGTGGCCGCCATCAAGTTC
Organism: Saccharofermentans sp.; assembly: GCA_024683485.1. Lineage (GTDB taxonomy): Bacteria > Bacillota > Clostridia > Saccharofermentanales > Saccharofermentanaceae > Saccharofermentans. Next base: position 5,831 of record JAIKYD010000096.1, read on the forward strand.
GATTACCTTTGTCGCAACCTGATTGATAAAGTGTCTGTCATGCGTAATTACGAAAACAGCACCGCCATATGAAGCAAGATACTTCTCAAGCCACTCCACAGCTTCCATATCAAGATGATTTGTAGGCTCGTCAAGAAGAAGAATATCAGGCCTGTCAACAATGAGTCTTGCAAGGCAGACTCTCATCTTCTCCCCTCCGGAGAGATCGGTGAAATCATCTCTGCCGTGTATATCACTTAAACCTAATCCGGCAAGTGCATCCTTCAGTCTGTACTCGTAATCATAGCCGCCGGCAGCTTCATACTGAGACTGAAGTTTAGACAATTCCTCAATAAGAGAAGTTGCATCTTCCTGTCTATCCGCTGCACGCGATATCCTTCCTGAAACATCATCTATCTTAAGTTCAAGATCAATTAGATTGGACGGCTTTAACGTCGCACCAGACAGGTCCTGTTCATCCATATTCTGGGACAGATATCCTGCTATCGTATTTCCATGCAGGATCACTTCACCATCATCAGGTGTAAGCACACCTTTTATGATCTTGAAGAGTGTTGATTTGCCGGCTCCGTTATCCCCTATAAAAGCGATCCTGTCACCTTTGTTCACGCGAAAAGAAACACCGTCAAGAATACGGCGCGGTCCGAAATTCATCGTGATATTACTTAGTGTAAGAAGCGGCATATCTGTTTCCTTTGGATGTCCATTTATTTTTCACGGCACTCATTCTAACATAAAAGGGTTGCCCACGCGGGACAACCCTAATTCATTCAAATTGCTTTTGCAATATCAGAAGAGATCTACGCCGTTGCCATCAACATCGTAAGCCTTCTTCTCGCCAGCGACAACATAGATCTTGTCAGCCTTGGGAAGCTTCTTAGCGATTGCTGTAGCAGAGATTTCCTGACCATCGATCTGGAAGATGATCTCAGCCTTCTTAGCAGCCTTCTTTGCAGCGGGCTTCTTTGCAGCAGGCTTCTTTGCAGCGGGCTTCTTAGCAGCAGCCTTCTTAGCGTCTGCCTTAGGAGCAGCTTTCTTAGCAGCGGGCTTCTTAGCAACTGCCTTCTTTGCAGCGGGCTTCTTTGCAGCAGCCTTCTTTGCAGCAGGCTTCTTAGCAGCTGCCTTCTTTACATCAGCCTTAACTTCTGCCTTAGGAGCAACTGCAGGTGCAGCTGCAGGAGCAGCAGCTTTGATTTCTTTCTTTTCTGTATCCATACTAAAAGAACCTCCGTATTTTTCCTTGTTTGGATATACTAAATCTACATTTCTTTATTATTTGTGTCAACAAACATTTTTTAGGATTTTTTTCAGTTTTATTTTCGTTTGTTCTTTGCTATTTGTTCAGTTTACACACAATAAACCATTATGTTTGCGGTTATATCACCAACAGAGTTTTCACAAATTTTCATTTTATGAGATAGAAATAACATGCATGTTAAATTAAAATGTCGTCATGAGAAAAGTATTTACAGTTTTTAAATGGGAAGTTGGCAAACTCTTCTCAAGTTGGCGGAGAACATTTACCCTGTTTCTTCTGCCTGCTGTTTTTCTCGTGGGAATGCTGAATCTTTTTCCTATTTTGCTTAATTATCTTTCGACCGGAACATTGAATAAAATGCCTGTTACTGTAGTGAATGCACCTGATTCATTCATGGAATTTATTGATGATACACTCAAGGCAAAATCATTCAGATATAACTATATGACAGACGATGAATTCGACAGTTTTACAAAAAATAAAAATGAATTCAGAAAACAACTCCGCAAAGGAATGATAATCTGCTTATTTGATTCCGGTGTTGAATCGAGATCTTTTGATGAAGAGATCGTTGCGTATTACGAAGAGGTATCCAAAGACAACACAGAAGCAGTCAGCAACGCTGTAATATATGTTGCTTTTGATGCAAACTCATACACTGCCCAAACAAGGTCAGAAACGTTCAAAGAAGCTATTCTCAAGGAATACCAGAACTCTCTGATAGATAAACTGGGAGGTGATTATTCAGCATTCGGAAGTGCGCTTTTCGAGACAGACTCATTCAATCCCGTAACAGATTTTCTCGACTACAGAACAGTTGCAAACAATGCTGCTTCACGTGTTGTATCCGGCGTACTTATGATCATGATGTACTACAGCACTTATTCCCTTGTTATCGACATGTTCGCATCAGAACGTGACAGAGGATTCATGGATAAACTTATACTGACTCCTGTATCACGAAAGAAAATATATGCAGGAAAGATCCTTGCAATAAACGTGATCGTCACTTTTTCAACGTGTGTCACGATGGCGCTTTTATTCCTTTCTTCCTGGCTGAACAGGAATAACGATGCGATGTCACTTCTCCCGTTCGGCATGATGTTAACTCCTTCAGAACTGCTTATAGTTATTGGAACAATACCTGTCACGGTTTTCCTTATGACTTCGATCTGTGTTTCAACAGTATTTTCTCTAAAGAATCTCGAGGACATAACCATAAATCTCCAGCTTCCGCTGATCTATTTCCTCGGTGATTTCTTCATTCAGATGTTCAGAGGCACAAGACCTATTACGCTGGAGTACTTCGTGCCTGTACATAATTCATTGCAATTGATAGCGGAAACATTCATGGCACAGGACAAGGCGTGGCATGTGATCATGATATACCTGTTAAATTCCGCGCTGGCTTTGGGAATCTTCGCAGCAACTTTCAGAAAAGAGGAACGTAAATGATACAGTTGGTTGATGTTCATAAAAGTTATACCAAGGATCACGAGACTATAAAAGGCGTGAGCTTTGAAGTCCGCGAAGGACAGATATTCGGTCTATTAGGACCTAACGGTGCCGGCAAGACAACGCTGATGCAGATGATCGCAACTCTTATGAAGCCTACTTCAGGTCAGATCCTGATAGACGGTTTATCAGCAGATAAAGACCTTCTTGAGATTCACAGACGGATAGGTTTTCTTACCAACGAGATAAAACTTGACCCTCTGTCAACACCAAACAACCTGTTCAACTTTTTTGCAAAGCTTTACGACATCCCGGAATCAGAACTCAGAGACAGACGTGATGAGAGTTTTGCAAGATTCGGTATTTCGCCCTTTGCTGACAAAAGGTTCAATGAATTATCAACCGGAATGAAGCAGAAGATATCAATTGCAATAAGTCTTATACATAAACCGCCGGTGATCATTTTCGACGAGCCGACAAACGGACTTGATATCCTTACTTCAAAACAGGTTACGGATTATCTCAAAGAACTCCGCACCAAAGGTCACGCCATTATATTATCAACTCACATCTTCTCTGTAGCTGAGGAACTCTGCGATGAGATAGCGATCCTGATCGACGGTTCGATCGTTGCACAGGGAAATGTTGAGCAGCTTATATCACATGCACAGGTCAATACATTTGAAGAAGCATTCTTCAAGATCTATGTCGAGAATCATAAGGAATAAAACCGGTAACTTTATATGAAAGCAGGACGCGGGATCAGAACGATAATCGGAAGTTTCTTCCGTAAGAGAGGACAGGGAGGCGCAGAAGCCTCTACTGCTTCTTTCATCATTTCGCTTGTTTTCGTTCTTATTCTTGCGTGCTGCGGAATATCATGGATGCTGTGGAAATTCCCTTATCACATCTTCAGCGATGAGGTTTACAATGTCGTAGTCGTAAATGCACCTGATTCTTTTATAGAATTCAACGAGGAAACACAGGTGTACCGTGACCAGGAAGCCGCAGAGTACGGTGACCGCAAGAACATTCTACGCAACTTCAGAAGCATTATGGATTTCCGTTACAGTTACGACGGGTACGGCTGGACCGAATTTATCTACAAAGAAAATGATGCGGCATACGATTTTGTTACTTTCGGCAAATGGATGCGTGAGAACGATGCTTATCTGACTGTCTACTTCCCCAGCAACTTCGATGAACTGATAGAAGCACGCCAGAAGGGCCTTACAGATGAGAAGCCACAGGTGCTCACTTATTACCGTACTAACTCTCTTGAATACTCTGCAATGAAAAACGGATTCATAGATGAATATCTGTCCTATTACCAGAGCAAGATGCGTGCAGACTTCGGTCTTGCGATCACATCAGTCTCGGATTCCGAGATAAAGGATGCACCAATAGCAACGGTCGAGAATGCTTATGGATTTAAGGCCATCGTTGAGACTTTAAGCAGGACGTTCTTCCCTATTCTTTTATTCATAATCCTTCTCTATACGTCAATGAGTATCGGTACCAACGTTATAGCAGGCCAGAAGGAACGCGGAACATTTACCGGAATACTATTAACGCCACAGCCCCGTTATGCGATAGTCACAGGTTATCTTGGCGGAGTTGTCTTAAAGACACTTATCCCTGCTTTCTTCGTCGCCACTTTCTCGGCTCTGATCCTAGGAAGATATACTATAGGCAGTTATATTGCTCTGTATATATATCTGATAATTCTTGAGATCTTTATCGCCTCTATAACTATTCTGATATCCGTCATCAATGATACGGTTATTTCCGCTCAGACCGCCTTCCTCCCTGTATTTCTCACTCTTGTAGCTGTCTGTGTCACATGTATCCAGTCCATCACCGAAAGAGATGAATTCTACATGTATCTTCCTGTGCACGGTCAGTTCTACGGCATAGGCGACGTTCTTGTAGGCAAGCCCCATATACCCGGACTTATTGTGAGTTCAATTGCAACTCTTATTATTTCTGCCTTAATAATCCTGATCACCGAAAGACTTCTTCACAGTGAACGTTACACCGTTTCAGTTGATACAGTCGATGCACGCGAAGTAAAGAGGATCAAGGAAGGCGGCAAAGCTTCCGCAAAGGAAGTCATCAACAGGTCATACGACAATTTCAACTTTGTATTCAATGAGGCTTTCTATCCTCTGGTCGTCCTGTCCGTCTACCAGTTGCTTGCATTGATCCCGGTTGTTGTCTCCTATATGAGAAAAGCTGAGTATTCGGCCTATATCCAGGATCTTGCCAATGTCAGGTCTATCGCGGATATCTTCCAAAAGACATTTGAGATCTTCAGCATCTTCTTCAAAGACCCGCTCTTCCTGGGTCTCATGACATTAGGCTATATCCTTATCATAATCACTTACTACATCCACACAGGACGTATCCGTAAGATAAAGGGAATCAGCAGCATCTCCGCATCAATCGGTTATCCTTTGTCTGACAAAAAACACATAGCTGTTCACTACATCCTCGGATTAGTATTCGGATTCTTAATGATGACCTGCACTGTCGGAATCATGCTCCTTACCGGTCAGATAACATTTAGCGGCTTCAGCCTTAAGCTTTCATCACTGGGTGTATTCCTGTTTAATCTCCTTATGTGGTTCCCACAGGGAGCTTCCGAAGAGATAATGTTCAGAGGATTCATGATCTCCTCATTCTCAAAGAGATTCAAACCCGCAGTCGGCATCATAGTATCCTCCATTATGTTCTCGGCATTCCATTCGCTTAACAGCGGCTATACCCCGCTCGCTTCGGTCAACCTCATACTTATTGCTGTTCTTTTCGCATTGATATATATGCTCACAGGTGATATCTGGATGACTTCAGCTATGCATACAGCATGGAATCTGACGCAGGGCAATATCTATGGCCTTCAGGTATCAGGTAATGATGCTGCAAATTCCATTGTAACAGCCATCTACGACAGCAATGCCGCATCACTCATTACAGGCGGAGACTTCGGACCTGAAGGCGGCCTTGCAACAACAGCAGTAACAACGGTCTGCCTTGTGATAGTCATTGTTCTTCTTATAGTCAAGTCCAAGAAAACAAAGGCTGCGCCGCAACCCGTACAGGATCTTATTACAGGCTAAAATTCAGGCAAAACCGGATCTATAAAATTGGATGTACTGGATTCCATTCAAAACCCCGGCAAAAGTCACAGTATGCTTGAACATTGATATCTTGTCGTACTTTTCTGAGAAAAACGACAAATCTTACAAGATTCCTGAAAACGATCTCCAAAGCTCTACAAAATCATGCGACAAATCCTGTTCAAGTTTGGAGATCCTTCAGTGATTTCTTCAGGGTTTTGTCGGAATTCAGCGAAAAATGCGACAAGCTATAATAGTTTTATAGATAGATGTTTTTGCTGCGGAACGCGGCTGCAGAGGGAGCTGCAAACGGGTTTTTATGAGTGGACTAACCGCTAGCAGCCATAATGGGTTACACAGATCATACTCTGGCCGTTAAGGATGCCTTCGGCACATTCTTACGAATGCTTGCGTCCTTGACGTTAAAGTCTGCAGGTGCTATTGAACCTTTCTAGAGATAAACAACACTAACCGATTTTTTGTTACGACACTTGTGCGGCTCTGCCGAACAGTTGCAGTGAAATAACGGCATTGATCATGGTTTTGTTACGATGTTTGTATGGCATTACCGAACATTTGCAATGACAAAGCTGCGTTTATCGGGTCTTTGTTATGATAGTTTTATGGTTTGCTTTCCCAGAAACTATCTGTTATTTAGTCAGTTTCTTTATCCTTATCATGTATGTCAGCGGGATAGCAAGAACTACAGCAACGATACCTTGCACTATGTTAAACACAACCGCACCTGCAGCAGCTTCTATACCGTACATAAAGATCTCAAATGCAAAGTATCCAAGAACCATAATAGATTCAGCAACTACACCTGCTAAAAATCTTAACAAAAAACCAGCCGCTTTATTGCCGTATGACTTTCTCATGATGAGTGATGCAGTAAGTCCCATAAGGCCTTTTATTATAAAAGTCGGTGCTATATATACAGGATAGCCTGCTATTAGATCTCCTAAGGCCGAACCTATCGCTGCAGGAAAGAAAGCGGCAGGACCAATAAAATATGACGCCATAAGGATCACTCCGTCACCGAGGTTCATGAAACCAAGCGCTGTAGGGATCCGTAATTCAGTTCCGATAAACACCAATGCGGCAAGGATACCGCATTCCGCGATAAGCCTGAGGTTTTGCCTGGAGTTTGTTTTGCGGGAATTATCTGTCATAGTGTTTATCTCATGAAATGACTAAGATCAACAGGAGCCGTACAGATATTAACAGCTCCATTCTCCAAAAGGAATTCACGGGTTCTGTAGCCCCACGTGCAGCTTATAGAGTCAAGTCCGCTGTTCTTCGCTGTCAGTATATCAGTATCCGAGTCACCGATATATACCGCTGCGGAATTATCGGTACCGAGCGAATAAAGACAGCGTTCCACCGGTTCAGACGACGGCTTGCGTTCAACACCTTCCAAAGAACCTCTGACATAATCGAATAGTTCCGGAAAGAAATGAGCTATGAGTTTTTGAGAAGGCTCATCATCTTTATTCGTGACACAGGCAAGAAGCATTCCTTCAGATTTAAGCCGTATAAGAAGTTCAGTGATACCGTTATAAGGCTTTGTATTCTCAAGATAGTGCGAATTATAGTAAGCAACATAATCCTTAAGAAGTTTTGTCTTCAGTTCTTCGCTGTATTCTCCGGGATCTGCATCAAGACTTCTCTCGATGAACTTAACAACACCATTGTTTATAAAAGTCCTTACCTGCTCTTCTGTCTGAGTGGAAAGACCATTCATCCTGCGTGCGGCATTAAGACTTTGGGCAAGTCCGCCCAAAGTATCCAGAAGCGTTCCGTCAAGATCAAAGCATGCCAGTCTGTATCTCATATAATCTTTCTTATCAATGTTTGCGGTGCGTTCATGCCGCTCATTCCCGCTAATCTTCACTGCCATTACAGTAACTCGCGCCCATTTTAGCACGAATAATAGTACTTTCAATAAGCAAGTTGTACATGGTTATAGAAAAGGACGAGGCGTAATGCTAACATTATCTCGAAAAAGTAATCTGTAACTGAAGGAGTTTAATATGGCAATCGTAAAGTTCAGCACAATGAATCTGGGCACATATGAGACAGATGTCGTTATCTCGGGAATAAACCAGGCATCAACGGCAAACAACAAGCCTATGATCAAGATAACGATGAATGACGGAGAAGAAGGAATAACCGCCCTGATGTTTGACACAACCAAAAAAGATCTTTTGGCATCCGGTATTGAAGAAGGGATAACCGCCGTGGTCACACTTGAAGTAACTGACTATAAGGGAAACCGCAGTTATAAGATCACCAATATAAATCCGGTAAAGCTTCCTGAAGACGAGTTGAAACAGTTGGTAAAGCTTCCGCCGGAAGATCCGGCAAAACTGGCTGATAACATCATCATGCTTATCAAGCAATCATCGGGAAGAACTTATGACATGTCCACGCATGACGTTCCCTCTGATGATTTCTCGCTCACAGCACTTGCCGTCAGACTGATCTCAGCCAACATCAAGGCTTTTACCAGATCTTCTGCAGCCAAGACCATGCACCACAATATCTATGGCGGTCTGGTCTATCACATATACAGGATGATAAAAGCTGCTTATTCAATAAGCGAAGTCTATCCCCTTCTTAACCGTGAACTCCTTGTTTGTGGAACAGCTCTTCATGATATAGGAAAGCTTATTGAGATAAAGACTTCTGATACAGGTGTTGCCACATACACTGATATGGGTAATCTTTTCGGGCATTCCCTGCTCGGTATCGAGATGATAGATCACGAGGTCTGGAGACGCAATCAGGCAAACGGCGGCAAGTCATATAATGCTGAACAGGTGGCAATGCTTAAGCATATGCTTGCCTCACATCACGGACAGCCTGAATGGGGTGCCATAAGAGTTCCTTCCATACCGGAAGCAATGATCCTCCACGAACTCGACATGATCGATTCCCGTATGTATATGTACGAAGAAAATTTCAGTTCGATGGCTCCGGGAAGTTCCAGTGATCCGGTTTTCGGAATTGCCAGCGACGGTAAGTCAGTAATCTACAAGAATTCGTTCAGCAATTACAACTGATAGTTACTGAGCTCACGCGTAACTGACACTGTACAGTCCTTCCGAGTCATCGTAATACAATATCTTTTCATCTTCGTCCAGATATCGGTATATGGAAACTGACGAGAAATGGTATTTCTGTTCAGGTGCCTCGAAGGTCACTGTCGAGAATTTCACCCAGTACCCCGGAAGCAAAGGAACTGTAAGATCATCAACGGGACAGCCGCTGGCTGTCCTGTTGTCATCCGTCATCATAAAATACTCCAGACAGAGATCATCATTATACAGATATGATTTCAAAGACCACGTTGCATCAACGTGATAGCCGACTCCGTCAACTACCACATAAGTCCAGGCATGATCCATTCCCGGAGCATAACAGCCAACATTCAGCGCATCCACGCCTACCTGAAGAAGCAAATAGGAATACACGCTGCTGAGTTCATAACAAACACCTTTTCTGTTCATTATCGTGTAATAAGAGGCACCGTTGCCTGAATACTGTGGAATCTCCTCATAGTAATACGTGGATTCCATATAATCATAGAGTTTAAGACATTTCTCGAAATCATTATCATCAGGCTCAAGATAAGTGTTAAGAACATCTGCAATAATGGCTTCAAATTCAGCCTGTCTTGCCACATATTCCTCCACAGGCATTTGATAGTAGATCCTGCCCACGCCATTCTCGAACGGCACCGAACCATCATCACTCTTGCCGGATATCCTCATGCACGCGGCTGGAAACAGTTCATTCAGTGTTACCGGATCGGTTGCCCAGTCGTAAGCCTCCTGACTTGAACACTCAAAGGTGTCTTCTCCTGCTCTCAGAGCATCACAAAGATTATAAAAAGACTCCCAATGATCCTGCGGGATCACTGTTGATAATTTCGATACATATACATGAGGATTAAATTCAATAGATGATTCAGTTATCTCCGTTGTAGCAGCTGAAGTCTCTGACGTTTCTGTTTGTGTCATTTCTGTCTGATCCAAACCTTCTGACACAATAAACCCAGCCGTGGTATCAGTTATGGCATCCGAATCTTCAGCCTTATTGCATCCGCCAAAAGACAAAAGCACCATTACGGCAAGAACAAGGCTCAGATATTGTTCCCTATGCATTTCTATTATCCCCCGATAAACTAAAGCATAAGACTGCCCGGCAGACCTGCCGGGCAATCCAAAACAATTATACACTTATTCCGTTACTGTAAGATGTCCTGAACCAGTTTACTTCTTCATTGACTGGATCTTCTCATTCATGCGCTTTGCTTCCCTGCGGTAGAAACACATAAAGCAAAACCATATGATGAATGCAACAACAAGTTGTATGGCAGCTATTACAATGCCCTGAGCAAGTGTTGCCGCGCCTCCAAACCAGCCTACCGCATATGCTACAACAGTGTAGATAACGCAGCCTATTCCCATGTGGATCACAACTTTAATCGGCTGAGGCAGCTTGTCACTGTTATAAACAATTGTGGGTACACCGAATCCCAAGCCGACTAAAGTGCTTCCAACCACCATCTTCGTGAACTGATAACCGTCAAGGCTGAAGTTTCCGCCGTTCCAAATGTCAAAGAATACTCCTACGATGCTAAATATCGTCAATGCCATTCCAATGCTAATTACTGTGCTCTTAATCAGATCCTTTACTATTTTTCCCATTTCTATTACCTCCTTACAATCCGAGATATTTTTTGAATTCAGGCAGATACTTCCTCGATACATAATCCTTGTCACCGTTCTTGAGCTTAAGAAGCAGTGTGCCGCTGAAGCCGGGCTCGATACTGTCCATATAGGAAAGGTTGATTAATGTTGTCTTGGATATCTGCATAAACTGTTTGCCAAGTTGCTGTCCCAGTTCATATAGACGCTTGCGCGAACGGTATCTCTGCTTTGCTCCATATATGACCGTATCACCGTTCTCAACTATTACCATATAGATTTCTTTAGGCTGAAGAACAACAATATCTTCTTCATTCTGCAAAGCCGTAATTGGTGTCTCACTGTTGCTGAATATATCGACTATACGCTGGATCTCATCAGTGACCTTGTCAGTATGAATAACCGCAAAAGGTTCCCGGTATTCTGCTGATATATCTATTTTTACTTTCACTTCACGAAAGCCTCCCCTGGAAATATACGTCTATGTTACCATCATGCTGCAGGATATCACTATCTGCTGTTCATTAATTCTGAGATCATTTTCATCACCTCCATCTTTGCTTGATGGCCACATAGTATCAAATGCTTTTCACGTTGTGTCCGGAAACAAGGTAAGTGGCAGATTTTGGCGGGTGAAATGCAAAAAGGCGCCTTTTGAATGACGCCTTCAATCGTATATCCGGTTGTTATCAGTTCACTTCCAATGCTCAAGCTCTGACAGATACCCGTCGTACTGAATACGCCTGTCCTCAACAGAAAGGTTTTCCGGGTTAGGCATGTGACCGATCAGGAAATCTATCAGTCTGTCCTTTGATTTATAAACAAAATCACCATCTGTGTAGCACCAGGTACAGTAATCCTCATTGTAACTGCCATCAGGTTCCCTGCTGATCATGCTGTCCTCTGACAGAGGCATACCGCAGCACTGGCAGATCAGTTGCCTTGGACTTCCAAGAAGAGTATTGATCGATATATTGAACTCTCTTGAAAGGATCTTGAGGGTTTCTGTATTCGGCTGTGTCTCTCCCACTTCCCAACGGCTGACAGCCTGTCTGGTTACCATAAGTTTATCAGCCATCTGATCCTGTGTCAGATTATTGTCTTCACGCAGTTTCTTAAGTATATCTTTTGTTTCCATATGTATTCTCCTTTGTGTTTTATAGCTTAAGTATGTTCTTCATCATGCGCAAAAACAAGCAACCTGCTGTTGCTATTCATCAGTTGAAGTCCGGTTGAAACGTACAATTACCGACAGTACTCCATCTTTAAGATCTGATTCGATTGTTCCTCCGTTTTGGGTAATGAGTTCCTTTGCTATCGAGAAGCCAAGACCTGTGGAAGCACTTCCCTCATGCACTGTATAGTATCTGTCGAAAAGCTTCGCCGCAGACACCGGAGTAAGCTCGGGCGCCGGGTTGCTGAACACAACACAGCCTGATTCATCCAGACTTATATCAAGCGAATCATCTGCATATTTAAGAGCATTGCTGATGATGTTCTCAAATATCCTGTTTGCGCTCTTCCGGTCACATGATACATTTACAGGTGATTCCGGAAGTTCTATCTTAGGTTCTATCCCCTTATTCTTAAACGCTGCATAAAATGAAAGCAAACATTCCTCAAGCACACGGCAGATATTGATTGTTTCAGGAGACATCTCCCCGCTTTGAACAGGGTAACGCGACGGATCAGTTGAAGTGCTGTACTTGAACAGTTCATCCGCCAGATCGCTCAGTGAAAGTGTACGGCTCTTGATGCGTTCAAGATACTGTGCTTTAAGCTCCTCATCCGACTCATCCGCCATAAGATCCAGATATGAATTGATAGCAGTGAGAGGTGTTCTTATGTCATGTGATATTCCGGTTACAGCTTCGGCAACTTTGCGGTTTCCGTCAAGGTATTCATTGCGTTCTTTCTGAAGATTCGTAAGTTCCCTGTTGATCGTTTCCGCTGCACGTCTGGCATGGGGATCTGAAGTCGTCAGTGTAACCGGGATCTGCGTATTTCCCTTAACCTGATCCTCTATATTATCTGTGAGTTCATCAAAACCGCGTCTCAAAAGAACGATCTTAATAACCGCTGCTGTAAGTGCTATGGCAAGTATAATGCAAATTACGATCAGTATCTTCAATGCGGCAGTTTCCTTCCGTTTCTCAGGATAATGATACCACATGGAAACTGCAGGTCAGTGGACTTCGCGCTTCCTGAATATTAAGACTCCCAGAGATGTTGATACAACTATCCATAAAACATTTACAGCAATATTGACAGTCATAACACCGTCTCTTGCCAGAATATACGGAGAAAAATACACACTGTCCATGATTGTAATATGAGAGATGATGGCAGGATCCATATAGGTTACCGCAGTGATCGAATTCTTCAGCCATGGCTTGAGTTCACTTTCTCCCCAGGGGCTTATGTCCTTGCCGTTATAATATTCATATATGAAAAACTCTGACAGATCAAATCTCTGTTCAACAGCATTCCACCCATGTTCAGAAATAACCGTTCTGTATTCAATAAACTTATCGGTATCGATCGGCTTCAATGCAGTTATAGCGAAAACATTGCCCTGTATTGACGTAAATATGACAAAAACAAATCCAAAAACAAATACCGCTGTTTTTTTCGAACTGATAAAAAGGACAGCAAGAGATATAGATGAAATAGTAAATAACACTAAAACCACACATACAAGCATCAGGATCACAACCGGCAGATAGACCGGTGGTTTCCACTCGTAATAGAAGCACCAGAATACAAACGCCAATATATTTATGACCAGCATTATCAGATCAAGCATAACAGTCAGGATCAATGAGGAAAGATATATCTGCCCCTTGCTGTGACCGCATGCAATAAGGTTCTTAATTGTTCCGTCACTGAACATCCTTCCAAAGAACAGCGGAATAAAAAGAATAATCAAAGCCGAAGGTAAAATGTGAGAGATTCCAAGTACTGTAAAAAGGATCCGCAGTTCATCCGACAGATAATTGACAGTTCCGGATATCTTCTTGTCAACATCGTCAGGAAGCCTCTCTGCCTCCTTCCTGAATGCATCATAAGAACTGATACCCATTCCCTCAAAACGGTATTCTTTTACATTCCCCGCATTGATATACAACTGTTGATCTTCAGTACTTGCATCAACCGTATGATCACTGTGTATAAGTGTCAGACATTCCTCGTCATACATCTGGGCATAATCCAAATACAAAGAGCCAATAATGGCCATAGCAAGAAGTGCCCATATCTCAAAGCCCTTAATGAGTCTAAAGAACATACCTGACAGGATCTTCTTCATAAGATTACGGATACTCCTTTTTATGTATTGAAATAACTCCTGCGACAGTTGATAAGAGAACAATGACACCTGCCGCAGTTGTTTCTTCCGGATAATCCTTATCTTCCGATGCAAATCCAAAGCTGTAGGGACTCGTATTATAATACAGAGTAAGCAATTTCCGTTCCGTACCTCCGGCATAATTGGGATTCAGATCCCAATAAGACATTCCGGTCTCTTCATTCACATAACTGTTCCTGTATGGCTCCTGAAGTTTTCTTTCTACGGCTTCAGTTGACAGCGCAAGACACGGAATTATAAGAAGAGAGATAACAAGTCCCAGAAACTTATTGCCCAGAAAGAACTGCATCAAAGTATAAACCGCGGCAAATGCAACACAGATCAGGGCCACACTGAACAGCAGTCCGGCAATATAACCGTTTATCTTCACATTCTCTTTTTCCGGAATGGTTTTCGCGAAAACATAAAACAGCAGACTCATTACAGCAACCGAGACCAGCGTGGAAAGAACAGATACGGCAAGGTCAGCGATGTAGATATGTACTCTTGATATTCCTGTGGTGATCCTGTTATTAATTGCCCTGAAGGAAATATCAGAACCCGTATACATCATGCAGAATACCGCAGAAACAAAAGGGATCACATACACCAGTTTAAGAATGCATCCTATGATAAATGTGTTATCCAGATATCTCGGTCTTCTTAGTACATACATAAGAAGATCATCTGAACAGTAATTGAAGATCACAACTGCTCCGATCAGAAGCGAGAAAAGAATGATCTTTGCAAAAAGACCAGTCCTGAACAGTCTGAAAAAAGATGATTTCAGGGCGCAGATCATGTTATTCCTTCCCTTTTTGCAACCAGGTTCATAAAATAACCTTCGAGGCTCTCATTATTATCAGTTATACTTATGACCTCGACATTTGCACCGTTTGCCAGTCCGACGATCCTGCTTGCGGTTATATCGGAAAAGATATCCAGAGTCTCCTCATCCTCCACCTTGTACTCAACGCCCTCCCTGTCAAAAACAGGACAAAGCAATTCAGTTGAAGATACTTTAAGTCTTGAAGCCTTGCGGACTTTTCCCATGAGTTCACTGCTTGACAGCGTCTGAAGGATCTCGCCCTTCTCAATGAAGGCGTAGTGTGTTGCAAGCTTTGACAATTCCTCAAGAATGTGACTTGAGATAAGAATGGTCGTGTGCCTCTCGCGGTTGATCCTGAGCAGAATCTCGCGCATCTGTATTATGCCCTGCGGATCAAGACCGTTTATAGGCTCATCAAGGACCAGGATATCCGGCTTACCGCAAAGAGCAACAGCAATACCGAGCCGCTGTCTCATACCAAGAGAGAACTTTCCCGCCTTTTTCTTTCCTGTGCCCTGAAGATCAACAAGTTCCAGGAGTTCGGGAATACTGTCAAAAGATGTCATTCCGAGATTTATATATTGCAGTTTGACATTATCATAAGCTGAAAGATTGCGGTAAACGGCAGGGCTCTCTATTATCGATCCCATTCTTCTCCTGACAGAAAGGATCTTCCTGTTGTCACTCGATATCCCGCCAAGACTGTAGGTCCCGGAAGTCGGCTCTGCAAGCCCTGTAATGATCCGCATAAGCGTAGTCTTGCCGGCACCGTTGCGGCCTACAAGACCGAAGATAGAACCTTTGGGGATATCCAGATTAACACTCTTAAGAACATGGTATTTTCCGTAGTCCTTACACAGATCCTTTATCAAAAGAGCACTTTCCATTCACAGATCTCCTTTTATCTTAAAGCCTATGCCCCACACCGCTTCTATATAATCAACATCCGTTATTTCCTTAATCTTTCTGCGCAGATTACTGATATGCACTTTAACAGAACTCTCGGTACAATCCGGTGTATCGGCCTTTATCAGATCGAGGAGTTCCGACTTGGAGATTACACGGCCTCCGCTTCCGGCAAGCATCTTCAAGATCGCATATTCCGTCCGTGTCAGTCTCAATTCCTTGCCGTCAATTACAACTTCATGCTTATCTGTATCGATCTTCATTCCGCCGCAGATAAGCATGTTCCCGTTCTTTCTTCCTTCCGCAGTACGTAGTGCGGCACCCACTCTTGCTTTAAGCTCCTTTATATCAAACGGTTTGGTTATATAATCAACACATCCCCCCGCAAGAAGCGAGACCTTGTCATCAACAGATGACCTCGCACTGACAGCAATTACAGGAATTGCCACAGGAATATGTGTAAGCAGCTCTTCTCCCGTAAGTCCCGGAAGCATAAGGTCCATAAGAATCAGATCAGGATTACTGCTCAGCATCATGCGCCCTTCCGTGCCTGTCACAGCCCGTAGAACTTCATAGCCGTCCTTTGTAAGTTCTCTTTGAACGACTGCTCCGATATCTTCATCATCTTCAACAATCAGTATCCTGCTCATACGGAAATCTTATTTCTATTCCCTTTTCAAATCAAGTTTGGCATGCAAATGTTACCTGATTCTTAACTCTTTTAACGCAGTTATTGGTTTACAATAAACTTATGAGAACAGACGTTGCAAAAAAACTGATATCAATATCTATGGCGGTGCTTTTAGCGGCATCCTCAGCTTCATGCACTTCAGCAAAAAAAGAATACGATGTCATAAAAGACAGTGACACCTGGTATGAATGTTCGTCCTTCGAAGTCTCTGATCTTTATCCTAAAGATCAATACGACTATTGTACTTTCGATACAGTCGGATCAATGGACAACGCTGTATATGTAATGGCTATGGCACTAAGGCATTTTGATGGTGACTACAGCAACATGTCTGACGAGGAACTCTTAAAGTATTACGAACAATCCATACTGGAATTTTCTTTCGATGGTGAACTGCTAGATAAGACTGACTTTATCTCTGAAAGCAGCGAAAACTGTTTCAAAGTCCTTCAGAAAGCATGGGTATCCGAAGACAGACTTAACCTTCTTGAAGATGAATACAACATCACAAATAACAGTTCAAAATATTATCTTAATGGCGAAGAACTCATTCTTCCGGATATCTCAAATTACTATAATGACCCTATCTATATTTCAGATATTTATACAGTTGCAGGATATACGGTTTGCAAACTTGATATCGGTTCCTGGAGAGAAGATATTGTTGTCATAAGACCTGACGGAACATATTACAATTTTGACCCGGAAGATGTCGTTGACACCAACATATCCTTTACCGGAAGTTTCTTGCCGGCAGATAATGATATACTGGTCATTCCTGTTTATCTCCATACAGGTGAGGATGTCTTCTTATCATTTGATCCTGCCACAGGCGACTGCGAAGAACTGAAAGGGCTTTACGGAAAATCCGGCTACTGGCTTGAATATGCCTCCGGGAAAACAATAGCCAGAGACTACAGCGGATTCAGTCTGGTGGACAATAACACCGGCGAACTCACATCATTATTCGATTATAACGATGTAAATGCTCTTATCAGTGATGTCATGGATGCACAGACACTATATGTTTCAGACAGCGGAAACGAGATAATATTAGGTCTGAACATTTATGACTCAGCAGGATTCGTCAGCGGTGATTCATGTTACAGGATCTTACATCTTTCCAGGGCTGAAGCTAATCCTAATGCCGGAAAGACCAGACTTATCCTCACCACTGAAGGTGACTTCTATCCTGAGACTTCGGACTTCCTTGCAATACAACATTTTAATTCCGGGAATGGTTCGTTCTTCATCAATTATGTATTCCCTGTCGAAGAGGACGGAAACAAAAAAGATGTCGATGCTGACATCATTCTCGCTTACGATCCGTCACAGGATCCGTCCGACAAAAGCCTCTATGCCGATCTGGCACCTTACCTTGATCTGAACAGCGGATATTACAGCGAGGAATTTTTCGCAAATGCTATAGATGCAGCAAGAACC
The DNA here is from genome assembly GCA_024683485.1 of Saccharofermentans sp. Classification (GTDB taxonomy): domain Bacteria; phylum Bacillota; class Clostridia; order Saccharofermentanales; family Saccharofermentanaceae; genus Saccharofermentans. Next base: position 23,593 of record JAIKYD010000096.1, read on the forward strand.
GGTGATTCACTATACCGCGTTCCCCTTGATATCTCTGCATCAGGGATCATAACCGCATCTGTCAATGTCCCTCAGGATCAGCATGGATTCACTTTTGATTCCTATATTCAGTTTGTTGATGAAGTTTGTAACGGAACAGATCCGATGTGCAGGACTAAGGGATATATGAGGGGCAAGACTGAATACTTCACAAAGCTTTTCATGAATATGAGCGATGTGTTTATATACGGTGGCAAGGCACATCTTGACTGTGAAGAGTTCAGAGATCTGATGCTTTTTGTAGATGAACACGGCAGCGATGATACACTGTCAGAAGAAGAGATCAACGGTTCTCTTGTCGAACAGCATAATGATGAACTGCAGGAAACAATTGATGTCCTGGAAGGCCGCTCAGCAGGAATCGAAGGCAAATACGGTGCAATGTACGGTAACCTCTCATCGTTCCAGGATTACATTACCTGCTACATAAGATATGGCGAGGGGCTCGGAATATATGGTCTTCCCTCCTTTGACGGCCGTGGACCGCAGACACTTTCCCATGAATTCGTAAGCGTTTCCTCCAAAACATTATATGTTGATGCATGTGCGGAGTTTGTAAAACTGCTCCTGTCTTACGACATACAGAAAACAAAGACTACCAATCCTGTCAACCGGAATGCACTCCAGGCAAGTGCTGAAGAGTACCTGAACGCTTACAACAAAGAAATGGAGATAGAGAGCCGTCTCGGACTCACCGGAGCTTCACAGATACCGTCTGAGGCGGTCAGCAAGTATATTGATATACTCACATCCTCATACAGCGGTACGAATGCCGGAGGTGCAATTGAAGATATTATCCGTGAGGAATCATCATCATACTTTACCGGCGGCAGAGCACTTGAAGATGTCATACCCGTAATGCAGAAACGCATACAGACAGTGCTTAATGAGACAGCCTGATGAAGAGTTGTGTCACACTGCCCTCTTTGCTCTTACCATAGTGAAATAGATTACTCCGGCAACCGCATACAGTGTCATAGCAGTGACAATGATAACTGTATAGTTATTGTTCGTATTTGACAGGATTATCTCAGACAGATTATTGCCCGTTATTCCGGCAACCGCCCATGCAGATAATGAGAGTCCGTGGATCTTTGAGATATTCTTCATTCCGAACCTCGATTCAAGGAGAGCCGGAAGTGTCGAGAAGCCTCCGCCGTATCCGAGATTTATAACCATAAGAAGCGCGATGATTACAAAACCGTTGCTGACAACAGCAGACAGACCGCAGAGCAATACACACGAGAGGAAGATGATTCCATAAACCGTTGCACGGTCTTTCATCTTATCGGAAACAGTTGAATAACCTATACGTCCAAGCGCATTGCAGACAGCAGTTATGGACGGAACGATACTTACGATAGTTGCAAGAATAGCAAGGCCGGCAAACTTCTCATTCAGGAGTTGTTTCTCGTATGTTATGAGCATAAGGCCGCAATGAATGTTGATATAGAAGATAAGCCAGATGCCGATAAATGTTTTATCCTTAAACATCGAAGTGACCTTGAAACTGTCATTGACAGCTTTGTCCTCGACCCATCCCTCAGGTTTCTTCAAAAGGAGATGTCCAGCAAACATCATTACGAAATATATCCCTCCAAGTATCAGGAACATCGGGGCGATTCCGAGCTTGTTCTGGAGCATTTCCATAACAGGGGTTGCAATAGCTTTGGCAAGACCGAAGCCCATGATAGATATTCCGGTCGCAAGTCCTTTGTTATCCTTAAACCAGAGCATCAGTGTCTTAACAGGTGTCAGGTATCCTATTCCAAGACCGATACCCATGATACAGCCATAGAAAATGTAGATAAGGATCAAGGCCAATGGTCCCTTAAGGAAATGGATTACCGCGCCTGTTCCAAGCATACCTGTCGTAAAACATACAGCCGATATCAGAGATGATCTGTGAATATTCAATTCAACGATCTTGCCTGCAAATGCAGCAGACATCCCCAGGAAAAAGATTGCAAAGCTGAATGCCCAGCCGACTGAGAACGTGCTCATTCCGATAGCATTAGCTATAGATTCTTTGAATGTGCTCCAACAATAAACCGTACCGATCGAACAGTGTATCAAAAGTGCCGGGATAGCTGCTCTGGTCCATTTATTCATATAGATCTCCCCCTGATAATCTGCATGAATAAAGTCTAGCATTATTCGCTTGAGCAGTCTCAACGAATTATGTGTTCAGGAATTATTCAATTAGTATCAGGAGATCCCGGAACCGGCCTGCTTACTTGTAGTCGTCAACATCAAACTTTCGGTCACGGAAATAATAATCCCTGTCAGCTTCAGTTATCTCTCTTACAGGACGGCAGGGATTGCCGTAAGCGAGCATATTATCAGGAATATCCTTTGTAACCACGCTTCCGCCGCCGATAACAACATTATTGCCGATCGTAACACCGGGACATACCAGGACATTGCCACCGATCCATACATTCTCACCTATAGTGATATCGATTCCGTATTCATATCCGGAATTCCTGGACTCGGGATGAATAGGATGCCCTGCCGTGCAGATCTGCACGTTTGGACCGCACATGAAATGATCTCCTATTCGGACTTTGCCGACATCAAGCACTATAAAATTGTAGTTAGCGAAAAAATCCGTTCCGACTTCTATGTTGTATCCGTAATCACAGTGGAAAGGCGATTCTATGCAAAGATACCCTTCACTGGTCTTGCCTAGGATCTCACGTAGAAGCTTCTCCCTCTCAGCCATTTCTTCCGGCGGAAGATTATTGTATCTGTATAACTTTTTCTTGCATTCCAGGCGTTCTTCATTTAAGCCGTCCATCCATGACTTGTACGGCAGATTGGCAAGCATTCTTTCTTTGTTATCCATAGTTAAGTTTCCTCGATCAATCCCTGTCTTGGAACCAGACGGAGTTCAAACGTTTCTCTGTATTTAACATCCTTCTTAACAGGCTGTGTAGTAATGTTGTCTTTCGTTCTCTCGATCTCTTTTGAAGCGAAATCACAGAAGAATTCACAGAAATCATTATTCATGAGCTGTTCCTCATGCAGGAACTCATTCATCTGCTCCGGAGTATAAGGAAGCACCGTAAAGTCGAACTTCGGATTGTAACCTATCCTTCTGATCTCAATGGAATCTCCATCACCGTTTGTGATCTTGACGATCTGTGTATCCGTGTGTGATGAATTCTCGGCAGGTCTTGCATAAGGATGGTATATCTTTCCCGCACCTGCAGAATAAACACCGAGTCTTGCAGCATTCTTACGGTCAACATAAGACTCACCCGGACCTCTTCCATACCATGAGCATACACAGTCATTCTTTACGATAGGGAATCTTATACCGTATCTGACCATGTCATATTTAGGCCTGAAATCAAGTGTTACCCTGATAGTATCAGCCTGGGGGACCTCATAGAACAGAATGACCTCACCGTGCATTGCAAACGACTTATATCTCGAGATCATGGTGAACTCGCCGTCTCTGCTGCTGTATTCAGATCCTATGAATTTGATCGATTCCTGAATATGTTCATAATCGCTTTCTTTGGAGAAAACTGTTCTTGCAAGGATAAAACTCCTGTCTGTCCTGTCGATATTGGAAGGACAGCGGTAGAAACTCGGTGCAAGAGGTCCCTTGAGGAAGTTATATCCTGCTATCTCAAGGCTTTCAAGGCTTCCGGGTTCCCTTGAGAATCCGATCCTCAGATTACCCTTTCCAACATATAAACCATGTGAGACCGTTGACACAGTATTATGCGTGATGACATCCACGATCTTCTCTTCCACAGGAGCAGAGCCGTCAGTATATTTCTCGGTGATATTCGAGAGTTCGGTACTGTTCTCAATACGTTCAACACGTCCGCTGTCTTCTTCCGTCAGGAGCGACTGGTCATCTGAGATCCCGGGAAGATCAACGTCACTGTCCACACCGGTATCAAGTCCGGGTACACCGGCAGGTGCTTTGCCCGAGCCAAGCTGCATAGCCGGATTATCTTCCGTTTTCTCTCCGCTGCCAAGTCCTGATGAAGCCGCAGAAACTTTGCCGACAGGGCTTGCAATATTATCAGTAAGAACATCCTGGTAGAATGCCACCTCATATCCTGCCTTGGCATAGAAAGTATCTTTATGAAGCTTTAGCGTGATATCAAAAACAAGTTCCTTGGAAAGAGCATTCATATACATCTCAATAAATTCAGCCTTGCCCTGAGCCCAGCCAGGTGTGGTAAAGACCTCTGTGGCAAACGGGAATTTCAAAGTCCTTGAACCGAACGGTTCGATCTCAGGAATAATGCCTCTTCCAGACATTATCGTTCTTCCGCCAAGCAGGATCTTCCACTCGAGATCAAGTTCCTCTGTGTATCCAAACTGGTTGGAATTGCGCATTGTAAGATTTGCAGGATCTCCTGCCGATGCAAAGATAGCTATTGTCTGGCACTGTTTCTTGATATCAAGATAGATCGGGTGAGGACTGCGCTCCGCATCAACGATTCCCTGTCCGATACAGGAATTCTCTTTCTGTTTTCCTCCGACAAGATCCGCATGATGGATCCACTTGTAAAGTGTATCATCATCCGTAAATCTGGTTCTGCCTGGAATAGTCTCAAAGAGATTTCTGCCTGTTCTGTTAAGGGCAAAGATCTTCTTTCTGTCGAGACACAGATCTTCCCAAGGTCCGAAAACCGCTCCTGCATCGCTCGGCATAGGTCTCATATCAGATATCTTGCCCTGCGGTCTGGACTTCCTGCCGTTTGCAGCGGCAGATCTGACCACTTCGCAATACCACGGTCTTGTATCGTCTATAAGAAGGCACTCATGCTTGATCCTTTGTGCAGTCTCAGGATCAAAGTTATACTTCTGGAATCCCCACATTACAACTGAAGGATGATTCATGCACGCCTCGACATAATCCCTCATATAGAAATCAGCTGCGGTCGCGATTACATACATTCCATACTGGTCGCAGAGATTCAGGAACTCATCGGACAACGGCATACCGTCAGCAATGACGCCGTTTATTCCTGCGCGCTTCATGAGGATAATGTCCTGACGCATACGGTCCTGGGGAACTGCTATACCGCCCTGGGGATCAAACTCGTAGTACTTAACGAGCATAAGATTTACCCTGCGGTCATTGACGTTGAGCTTATCCTGGACGATCTCGGTCGTCCTGAATCCGAATCTCTTCTTCTTTGCGCAGATGACTTTGCCTTCCGAGTCCATGACCTCGAAAATAATATCGTACTGGACCGGTGTGCAGTCTGACCACTGTGCAACATCAAGTGCAACAAAATCGGTGCTTGCACGTGTCTCCTTCATGGCATCCACAACACCTACAACAGGCTCGCTCTGGCCCTTGATGTTAACGAAAGGCAGCTTATAAGGATCGTATGTTGCCCTGGCCTCCATGAGCGATATCCTGACTGAATACGGGATCATGTAATTGGTATGGTTGCGCATCGCAAAATCGACTTTGATCATAAAGTCGCCGTGCGGGACACGGGATACAGATTCGCGGACAGCAAGAGCATCCATTTTTGCAACTTCGGAAATATAAGCTGAAGGAACATATTCAAGTTTGATGTGCAGGTTCGACAACTCGAGCAAAGAATCCTCAACAATCATTATCGGTCTGAAGATACCAGCAAAACCATAGTTCATCATGTCAAGTATGATATGACCTGCATCATCCCTGTCATAACGGTTGACTATGATCGTGATGTAGTTGACACCGGCATTTACAAGACCGGAGATAAGCAGACGCTTTCTCGTGAACAGCGCATGGGAATTGCAGAGCATCTTGCCGTTGATAAAGACCTTAAAGCTTCCACAGATACCGGATGCCTCGAGATAGAGTGCTCTCTCGATATCAGCCGGAGTAAAAACAACCGTCGTTCTGTAAATACCGACTTCATCATCCTCATCTCCGGTTGACTTGAGCACATATTTATCGCTGATCGTCTCTTCTTTCCTTGCCGCATTCTCGGCAAGTCTTATAGGATAATCGTAGATAAGGTTCTGGGGCAGGCCAAAGCCCTCCGTCTGCCATGTGGAAGGACAGTTAACAAGTGCCCATTCGGAATCATCATAAGAAGTGTTCATCACTCCGAAAGGTATCTCGGTCTGACCGTTTGCAAGATAGAATCTCCATGTGGTAAGCGGCTTCAGATAAGGTGATGCAACTTTACCGAACTCCGGCATCTCGCGCTCGTTAAATATATAGTCGAAAGAATCATATGGCAAAAAGCCGTCATTCGAATATGTGAATTCCAAGACATATCCCCCCTTGAGAAACTTTGTCCGCTAATAATCTATGCTAATTTTAGCATTTATTAATAAAGACAAAGTTTCAGGAGCGTTACAAAAAAGAAGTAATTATGTGGTAAAACTACGGCATTTCGAGGCCATAATGACTAACATTTACATCAACGGAATCATGTATATTCATAAACCGGAATCAGTACTGGATACCTCCTACAAGCCACCTGTCGTTTATCTTAACGAAATACACATGGGCATCTGTCGGAATAACTTCAGGCTCATCAGAACCCCAGTACATCTCCATCCACTGCTCCACATAGACCTCCATGTAAACGACATCATCTGAAAATACCTTGCAGTCTTTTATCTCTTCATTATGGATCGAGACACTGCCATGTGAAGTATAGAGCTCTCTGGAAGAATTTCTCTTGATGTAGCTCAAAGCCTGGCTGCCGCTCGGGAAATACTTGTCAAGAGCGTAATTGGAAGCATCCTGTGATATATAATTCGCGAAAGTTGAAGCAAACGAGATAGCATATTCCTCAAGTTCTTCCCGGCCTTCAAATTCCTCTATAAAGTCAACAGAATATGTATCTGTCTGCCAATCGTAATTACATGAGCATTCGTTGCCAAGATAATCAACGGCCGTTACAACAGGCTTCTGATAAAGACCTTTGACGTGGTATTCAATAGTTCCGGGAATCTCGGCGTAAGGTTCAACATACTGCGTGAGTTCAGATGGGATAACATCATCCAGGCTGTTTGTTTCATTGAGTTCTATACCGTTAATAAATACTCTGTATGTCTCAGGTGCCGTGACATCCACACTGAATGAAGCAGCAGTATAGAATTCAAATGATTCCTTCTCCCAAGCCTTAAAACCGTATGGGAGACTTACTGACTTATCCTCAGTAAGCTCAAATCTTGCAACGAGAAGGCCATCATCAGTCTTGATGTAATACTCAGGCTCATCCTCTCTCGAACTGTCTGTCTCTACGTAAACGAAATCTTTTCCGCTTATAAGGGCAGCTACGTAATCCCGTATTACTGATTCATCTTCGAAAACAGTGACTGAAGGCTTGGACGTCATGTTCGCAAGAATATAATCAACATCATGAGCATTGAAATGTCCTGTTATCTCCTCTGCCGTATGATAAGGCAGGGAATCCTGATACTGTGATTCGTATGCAGCTGCAAAATCATTGAATCTGAAGAGAAACCATCCTATAAAACCGGTAACGACAACAAGCCAGCAAATAAGAAAGACCAGAAAGAAATTCAGCTTGTTCTTCCCGTCTTTCTTATTATGTGCATTCGTCTTGTCAGCGTTGATTTCCGGAGACATCTTATCCCTCCGAGCTCTGTCCGCCTGAACCGGCTCCGCTTTCCTGAGGTAATACTATAAATGCCGTAGGCATCTGACGTGATACTCTGATCGATGAGCTCGATACGAGTTCATCATCATAGAGCCACATTGCAGACGACATTCCGCCATCGAGGTTTGCTGCGTTGACCGCACCATAATCGAGCATTATATCAATAAGGTCAGCCATGGTGGCACCCATTGAAGATGTCTTTCTTCCTTCGATAACCAGGAACAGGATCGCACCGTCTTCTCTCTGACCGATAGCTGTTCTCGGATTAAGTCCGCCGCCACAGCCGCTGTAATCAGCTGCGACACCGTTAACAATGAGCTCGGGGCCGAAAGATACTGCATCCCTGACGCCGATATCAAGCGCATGCTGTGCGGTCATCCTGCCTACTACAAGGACGTTCTCATCTGTCATGCCGTACACTTCATATGTGCCGCTGGGGTTGCCCATTCTAAGCTCACCTTCCGAGATGACGATTCCTTCTGGCCAGCCGCCTATTCCCATGCCGTTTGTATCTTCATACTGTCCGCCGTTTATACCGGCAACGCCGTCATACTTGTCGATCAGCTCTTTCAAAGTAAGTCCGGCACCGCTGTGGTTATAATTGTCGATCGTTGCCACCATGACTCTTGAAGGATCATAGATAACAAGCATATTTCCGTGGTACATCGGACCACTGATATCATGAACTTCAATACCATCACCGTCAGGATCAAGTTCATTTATGACAACGGAATCCGCTGCAGCTCTTGCACGGTTCTGCTCTGCAGCCATTGCATTGACCAGAGTAGTGTCAGTAATCTCACTGAAAGCATGTGTCGTGTTGCTGTTCATTATGTCTTCAATCTCTTCGTCTGAAAGGATCATTTTCGCAAGGATACCACCTGCAGAAGACTCCATAACTGAAGGAACAAACTGGTCTCTTAAATGAGGTGACGGTCCCTTCATGATGATCACAAGGAAGCTGTAGAAACCTGCCAGAAGAATAACAAGAGTTGCAAGAACCGTTGCCACAAGTCTTCCAAGGCATACCAAAGTGAATTTTCCTGCCCTCTTTGCAAACTCTTTATTCTTTTCTTTGCGGAGCTGTAATTCGATCTGCTCGATCTGCCTTTGCTCTATCTGTCTGGCAACCTGTTCCCTGCCTGCTCTAGCAACCGCAGGTTCAGCTTTCTTTATCGGGCGGCTGTCAGGTCTGAATGCTTGGGGATTAGAATTCTTTGCAACCGGGTTCTTAACGATCTCGATCTTATTGTCATCAAGATTGATGTCAGATCTCTTTATTGGTCTGCTGACTCTTGTACGGGCAATGTGCTCATCATAACCTGTACCTGAATCATGTAAAGTACGCGGTTCATCGGCAACCCTGCCGCCACCTGCGAGGACTTTAGGTCTGGCAGTGATCTCGATCTTACGCTGTTCTGAAATCTCGACCATCCTGTCGATAACAGCCATTGCATCTTCCCTCGACATTCCCTTCATGCGGGCATAAAGCTCCTTCCGCTTCTCAGGCGCGAGACCGGCTACTATCTTTTGGAATTTGGCAATGTTGTCCGACTCCATAAACACCTCAAAACAGGCATAATAACCCTTTTTAAATAGATATTTTGGAGTATAGCATAAGGTTTTTGGCGCAAAGGGCGGTGCAACTGCATTGTCAACAAACTGTAACACCACAAGTTACACGTTTGTAACACTGTTAACCGTTGTTGTTTTGCAGGCATCCCGAAAAATGAATTTCCGGGCCAAGATCACTATTTTATCTTGTAACGCCGATGATCTTCGGAACAAATCCGATAACGAAATGGATCAGAATGCTGCCCCATACCGACTTGTTTTTCTCATACAGATATCCGGTCACAACGCATAATACTGCAGCACCGAACATCATCGGGAGTTCATAACCCATGTGAAGGACAAAGAAGAAAAGAGCAGTCATCCATACGGAGAAATGCTTATTATATTTTTTGCAGGATGCAGTGATATTATCCTCGACAATACCTTTTACGAACAATTCCTGAAGAACAGCACTTATAGGATAGAACCAGCGCATATACATTCCAAGGTAGAGACCGAACCATGGCCGTGCAGCAATCTCAGGAGAGAATTGATTCTGAACGAGTCTTATGACAACCAGAATGACAATAAGCGCAGCAGACAGGAAACTGCTGATGATGATATCCTTTTTGAATCTCTCTTTACCCGGTGTAAAGCATTCGAAATGGATCTTGAATCTCGTAAAAGCCGCGAAAAGCAACGACAGGATGATCAGATAGCCTTCCATGATCCTCGTCAGGATATAAGCATTATCCTCGATCAGGGGCTTCCCTACAACATGCGGGAACAACTTAATGACGATAACCTGGCATGCCACTGCCACAAGAAGAAACAGCAAGGTTGCAAGCGCCGGTGTCAGTCTCTTACGTATAGTCATTATCCTCTCCTGTTATGTAAAAAACTCTTTCTTTTGCAGATAGTTAAGCAAAAGAAAGAGTCTTCTAACGCTTTTGGTGCTCAGAGACAGAATCGAACTGCCGACACGGGGATTTTCAGTCCCCTGCTCTACCGACTGAGCTATCTGAGCAAGAGTTAGGCCGAACACCTTATAAAGTGTTCGGCCTAAAGTTAATGGCGACGCAGAAGGGGCTCGAACCCTCGACCTCCAGCGTGACAGGCTGGCATTCTAACCAGGCTGAACTACTGCGCCGTACCATTGGTGGAAACTACAGGGCTCGAACCTGTGACCC
>JAIKYD010000106.1 GCA_024683485.1 Saccharofermentans sp.
CCTTCTTGTTTCTTCCCTGCTTTACGATCTCACCGGTAACAGTAGCTTTAAGATCACCTGCTGCGATACCGTTGTCATCAGATACTGCAAGTACTTCATCGAAAGTAACCTGGCTGCCAGCCTCTCCTTCAAGCTTCTCAACGAAGATCTCATCGTCTACAGAAACCTTGTACTGCTTGCCGCCTGTCTTGATAACTGCTTACATATTTATGCCTCCTGTTCGTCCATTCTCGCTGCTTAAACCCGAGTCAGCGCCGAAAAAAGCGCATTTAAAAAAAGCCCGTCGCATGCGGTCACCCGCGTATAATAACACCAGGGACAAGTCAAAGTCAACAATTTTTTTATATATATAAGATTTTCGGGCCCGTCAGCCTGCAATAAGCACAATAAGTGCAGCTGCGATTCCAAAGATCAGTCCGGTGATCTCATAGAAATCCGAGATCCGCTTAATAGGTGTAACGCATACAAACGGAATAATTCCCAAAGCAAGTCCTGCCAGAGACATTCTCATAAGTTCAGTGTTTTCCTGGATCAGACCGAGGATAAGAAGGACTGCCGAAGGGAACATAGCTTCAAGAAAATATGCAGGACTTCCGAAGTAAGCGGAAGCACCCTGACCCGAGAATCTGGATTTCTTGTCAGCGAGTATCAGAGACACCGCGGAAAGGCTCATTACAACAAATACGATAAGTGCCGCGACAGGATTTGCATCTTCCTTAAGCGTATTCTCGACATTGGTGAGATTAAGTGCCGCAGCCACAAGGATCATCAGTTCGGTAATACCGGTGATAACTGATGCAAGGAAGATCGTAAGGCCATAGTCTTTTCTCGTATATTTTACTTTATTGGACAGAAGGAGTTTTATCTGGGCAAGCGCCATGAACGCGATAAGGACAACCGGTGCGTAGAGTGCCACATATACGGTAAAGAACCTGGTTTGTGGAATAAATGTCATGACAGCTCCCGTAAGAGCGATCCATCCTGAAAGTCCGAGGAAGATTATAGCACCCAGGCTGTCCCTTCCTTTCAGTTCCCTCGCGCCCTTGTCAGGTACTGAGACCGGGACCATGAACAGGAAGAGCGCAAGTGCTGCAACTGACATGAATAAAGCAAATAAAACACCGGCATTCCAAAGTGTGATCCTTGAAGATGAATATTCTTTTCCGAATGTCGTTCCGAGATATTGGGCGAGCTCGTTCTGGAATGCAGGTGAAGCAAAGAGTCCTGATACTCCGGACTTTTTCTGTGACAGGGACAGATATCTCATCTGGTTGTGCGAGACAAATACTTTTGAAGGGAATATCTTTCCTCTTTGAGTCGCATGTCCGTACATCGTGTCAACTCCGGACAGCTTCTCGAATATCATCTGCGATCCGCTAAGTTCTGTTGAAGTCTTGGCTTTGCTGTCAAATCCGAACACCGCACAGGGAACATCAGGATAATCACTTGTATATCCCTCTAAAGATGCGTTGCCGGGATATTCAGGATCTATCAGTATGAATCCCTCGACGTTTTCCGTTCCGGATTCCAGAATATCATCCATAACTCTGAAAGCATTGGTTCCAACCGCACATACGACCACCTTGTCTTTTCTGTGGCCTTTTGAAAGCTCATACACATAATCGGTCTTTGTACTGTTATTGCCGGGTTCAATGATCTCAAAGTCAAAGCCTGCAGATGCCAGACTGTTTCTTAATGAAACACGCGGAATATTACTTCCGTCCGAGTAGATCAAAAGTGTCCTTCCGGCTGTATCTGTTCCTTTGAATGTAAGGCCGTACAGCGCAAACATAACAACAGCCATGATAAGAGACAGACCCAGTACAAACCAGGCCGCCTTTGGGATCTTAACAGGCCGCATCTTGCGGAATCCGAATTGCGGAGCTGTCTTATCTTCTGACTGTCTGTCGGTGTTCTTCTTCATTACTTGTTACGGGCACAGTTCATCGCCCAAAGTCCTTATATCTTCCGGTCCGAGGATAAGGATAATGTCGCCGGGTTTGATCAGCTCGTCGATCCTTTCCTTCAGTTTTTCCCTGTCTTCAAAGAACTCGGAATCACCGCCGCGCTTATTGATCTCATCAGAGATATCTTTGCTCGAGATCTCATGTGTGTTGATCTCCCTGTCTGAGAATATCTCTGCAAACAGGATCTTCTTACAAGGAAGAAGACTCGTTACATAATCTTCGAAAAGCATCTTCGTCCGGTTGAATGTCAACGGCTGGAAAACAACAAGGATATCATTGTGCGGCATATTGGAAGCCGCCTCGATCGTTGCTCTTGCAGCAGTCGGATGATGCGCATAATCCACTACGACATCACATTCCTTGTACTTGCCTTTGACTGTATATCTTCCGTCAGCTCCGTTGAAGCTGTTGAGTGCATCTCTGATAGCCTCCGGCTCAGCACCGTTAAGGTATGCCGCAGCTGCCGCATTAAGTGCATTGGATATATTGTGGCTTCCCGGGATATTAAGACTTACGCTTATTGAGATATCACCGTTTATCACAATATCGAACTTAGGAAGCCCGTCAACAAACTCAATGTTCTGCGCTCTGAAATCAGCTTCTCTTCCTGTTGCCTCGCACACCTCGCTATCAGTTGCACATGCAACTACCTGAGGGAAACTTCTTCCTGATTCAGCAAAGTATTCTCTAGCCTCTTCCAAAGCTTTGGCAATATTCTTATCGTGACCTGATACGACCACATATCCGTTATCACCTACAAGCCTTATGAAGCGCGCGAAAACATCTATTACATCTTCTATAGTCGGATAACAGTCAACGTGATCGTGATCGATATTTGTAATAACTGCAGTCGTTGAGGAAAAGTTCAGAAATGACCTGTTGAACTCACATGCTTCTGACACGAGAAGATCCGAAGAACCCGCTCTGACAGTACCGTTAAAGATATCAAGATCAGCACCGAGATGAACCGTGGGATCAAGGCCAGCATCTATCATCATCATAGATATCATCGATGTGGTAGTTGTCTTACCATGTGTTCCGGATACATTGATAACGTTTTTGTAAGTCCTTGTAAACGCACCGAGGAACTCAGCCCTGTCAAATATCTGTAGACCAAGTTCAGATGCCCTCTTCACTTCCTCATTATGAGGCAGGATGGCAGCTGTCTTAACAAGATAATCAGGCTTGAAATCATCAATATTGGCAGCTATCTGGCTGTTGTATATCTTAATTCCCTGCTCTTCAAGGATCTTGGTCCTTTCAGACGGATGATTGTCTGATCCTCCGACTATAAAACCGGCATGTCTGGCAAGTCTTGCAAGCCCGTTCATGGATATCCCGCCGATACCGATAAAATATATGCGGGAATCCTTTTTTATATCATTCAGCGTAAAAGTCTTGGGTTCTAACACTTAAAAACACTTCCCTGTCTTCTGATTTTCGGTTTTTCGAAGTAATTCTAACATTTTAGGGGCGCATAGCAAAATCGCCGACTACGGCATTAGTAAATGAAATCAGGTCTTTTGACTTGAGTCTCAGCTGTACCCCGCGCTGCCCCGCACTTACACAGATATCGTCAACAAGCTCAGCCATCTCATCGATAAAAGTCCTGTACTGCTTCTTCATTCCGATGGGAGAACATCCGCCCCTTATATAACCAGTCACGTTAAGAAGATCTTTAACATGGATCATGTTGACACCTTTGCATCCTGCAAGTTTAGCTGCTTTCTTGAGATCGACCTCGTCATCCACGCTGATGCAGAAGACAAGATATTCACCTTTGTCGGAAACTGCAGTAAGTGTCTTGAAGACTTCCTCATACGGCACGCCAAGATATTCGGCAACATGGTGACCGTCCAGGTCATTCTCATCGTATTCGTATTCTTTATATGTATAATCGATCCCTGCTTTATCGAGGATCCTCATTGCGTTGGTCTTCTTGAACTGAGGCATATCATTCTCCTTCACAAATCAACATGCTGCTTATTCTATCTTTATTGCCAAGCAGATTCAAATTGATAAAATATACATTACTTTAAGTTTCTTAGGAGAGTTTTATGCTTAACAAAGAATACCCTCTGCACGACATGAATCTTGTTTTCGATATGATCGAGAAATCAATATCGAAAGGCGGAACACACGACAAAGCAATCGAAGAGATGAACCTTCTGATGCACCTTTATGCAGGACTTCCTGCCGAGGCAGTCGAACAGGGCATGATGTTCATTCACGGACGTGCCTGTGAGATCCCTGCTACATCGGATATCATTCCTCTTCATGTAAGGCTCATGAACCTTCTTGAATACCTTGAGAAAGTCGAATATTTAAGTGAAGTTCCGCAAACTCTGTCGAATGACGAGATCAAAAAAAGAAGTGACATCCTTAACTCTCTCGAAGAACATGAGAAGGTATTCGGAACGGCACTTCTCGGTTACCAGTTTAACAGTTCGGCAAATGCTCCTTCAGAAGTAAAAGAAGGTGAGGAACCGGAGAATGGCAGACTCCTTCTCATGAACAGCCAGGCTGCAGTTTTTGCCTGCGAAGACATATATAAGACTTCCATGTTCTATGAGGACAAACTCGGCTTCAAAGCAGCTCATCTTGACGATGAGGCAATGCCCCACATCAAACTCACCCGCGACAACATCGCGATCGTTCTTGTCAAAGCCGAAGGCGCTGTCACAAAACCTGCAAGGGAATTCGGCATCAAATACGATATGTACATTTATTGCTCTGAGCCCTTCCTTCTTCACAACGAAGTCGCCGGAAACAACATAAAGATAGTTGAAGATCTCCCTGAGGCCCAGGCTGCAAAGAAACAGAACACAAACCGCCAGTTTGTCTTTGAAGACGTTGACGGACGGCACATCTGCGTCTCACAGTATCTGGAATAAAAATCTAAATATCTATCTGCGCAAATCAAGAAGGCTGCCTCTGCATTTTGAGAGACAGCCTTTTTCATGAAACTATTTGGACTTATGCTTAAAAATTTACGCTTTGAAAATATCTACATTTCCTGAAGAAACTTCGATCTTCATGTCAGATGTTCCGTTGCCGTTAACGTATTCCTTTCCATTCTTTGCAAATGGAATTTCGTAATTGAATTCGCCGCTCGAGATATGAGGACGGACCGTGATATTGGAATCATCAGGCAAATAGATCTTAACGTTACCGGAACTTGAGTGAATATCAGATGTCTGAGGCTCCCTGCCAAGCTTGAATTCGTTACAGCCGCTTGATGATCTGGACTTAAGTTCAGTAATCTCATCAGCTTCAATAGTTATATCGCCGGAACTTACACTTATATCGAGCTTAGATGCTTTGTCCAACACAGAGTTTACATTTCCGGAAGATGCATGAAGCTTTATCGAATCTATGAGTCCCTTCTGATTAATGCTGATCGAGCCGGAAGATGAATTGATATCCATCGAATTGCTGTCGCCGTCCTGATCAAGATAGATGTTTCCTGAAGATGCTTTGATCACGATATCAGAAGCTGATCCGCTGAATCCTACTCCGCCTGATGAAGACTTAACATTTAAGTTGTCTGTCGTGACACCGTTGCAGCCAAGGTTGCCTGATGAGATGTGAACGGTCAGATCATCAAGATCCTGTTCGCCGGGGATATTGATCTCGAGGCTCTTCTCGATCTTATCGAAAGAGATCTTTTTTGTTGATGCACAGTATCTTACATAAAGCGTATTTCCATCCACCCAGGTATGAACTTTCTGCTCTTCAGTAAGAGTCTTGTTGGATGTTTCCTTAACGCTTACCGTATCAGTGTCTGTACCGGTAAGCTTTACATCACCTGATACATAATCAATGTTGAGCGTAGTGATCTTATCTTCGATCTCGCGGTCGCCTGCTGTATATTTGTCACCATTCTCATATGTGTAATTAAAAAAACTGAAGAAACCCATAGAACACCCCGAAAGACATATTGTTGACGGTACGATAAGAGCCAGAGCGGCAGCAGCTATTTTACTTGTTTTCATTCTTTTTTCCTCCCTTGATCATTCCAAATAAAACACCAATTCCTGTAAGTAATAATCCTGCTGATCCGATCGACAGCATAAGAGGCAGCCACGGATCTGAATAATAAGTAACACCTGTATTGCTTGTGGTTACAGCAGCCATTGCAGTTGCATGTGATAAGATTCCCGAGAAAATACCGGCTGCAAGGATCGAGACACCTGTCTTAACAGCAGCATTTGCGCGGATGTATCTTACCGCTGCAAATATAGCCCATGCCAAAGCGGCGAGCGGAGCTGAGATAGCCATTGCGAGCGGGAAAAACTGTGCAGGGCCGACAAATAAGCCGATGCAAGCCATCATGATTGCAAATGTCACAGTATACGCGCTCATTATCGCAAGACCTTTCTGATTCTTAACATAAGCATTTACTGGTCTTCTGTATACTATGAACGGCGCGAAAAGAACCGTCAGTCCGAAGAGTGATGCTGAAGCAGCTACGAAGAACCAGTTGCCGCCTGTGTAGATACAGCAGATTGCAAGAAGAAGTATCACGCATGCTGTAAAAGCGGTCATAGTTGTAAACATCCTGTTCTTCTTCATCATCAGCGGAACGACTACCAATGCCGAAGCTGTAAGTATTGCTGCGAGCACGATGAAGAACCATCCCAAGCCTCCGCCTGTCGCAAGATCCACGATAAAGCAGACAAGTATCGGTATCGTGAAGATCAGTGCTATGATGCTTCCGGCAAATGCACTCTTTCTCTTAAAGAACTTTGCTTGGGAATCAATAACTTCATTTTTTTCCTTTACGATCTTCTCATCGATCGAAATATCATTCATATCGTTAAAGATCTTTCTGCATGCAGGACATTCGGCCAAATGCTCTTCTACGATTTTTTTACTTGTATCGCTGCATATTTCATCTTTATATAACGGAAGAAGATCCGAGATCATGTCACATTCAAATTTCATATTCATCCATCCTTTCCTTGATCTTTAATCTGGCTCTGTGATACGTTACCCGGGCCCAGGTCTCGGTCTTTCCAAAGATAGAACCGATCTCCGCGAATGACAGCTCACCGAAGACTCTCAGCTGGAAAACTTCCTTGTACGGTTCCTCCAGCTGATGGAGTATCGTGTGGATCCGGAGTGATGTTTCCCTGTCGGCGAGCTTCTCCTCTATTCCCTTATTCCTGTCAGGAAGCTCTTCGCTCAGTTCATCATCTTCGTTCGCATAATGCCGTTTTGTATCAATAAAGATATTTTTGGCGATGGCGCACAGCCACGTGTAACTGTCGCTCTCACCCCTGAAGCTCTTATCAGTTGATATCGCCCTGAAAAAAGTCTCCTGGGTTATCTCCTCGGCATCATTGCGGTCCTTGGCAAGTGTCATCACGTAGGAGAAAACCTTCATGTAAAAGGCTTCATAAAGCTTTTCTGCGGTTTTCTTATCCACGTATCAAACAACCTTTCTTTTGTGATCTCACCTGTTAGACGGAGAAACCGGAGATTCGTTACAAAAAAATTCGTAATTTTTCAAAAAAATTTTTGAAGCTCCTAAAGCCCTTATTTTCGGGCATTTCAAAGCTTATTTGAAACCGATGGTCACCCTCGGATTCGAACCAATGTCTCTTATTGTCATGCAATTCTTTAGTCCACCACTGCAGAAAATCTCCCTTACGGCATCTCCCTGACCATATCCGTGCTCAACGATCAGAGCGCCGCCATTCTTAAGAAGACTTAACGCTGTATCCAGCAGCGGACCATAAAAACCAAGCCCGTCCAATCCTGCCCTCAGGGCCAGATCCGGCTCATGATCCCTGACACTTCTGTCCAGCTCCTCCATCTCTTTGTCTGTTATATATGGAGGATTGGATACGATAATATCAAGCTTCTCTATATCTTTGATCCCTTGCAGGATATCACCCTTTACGACTTTGAGATCCGCAGGCCTTAATGCCTGCGAGATAACATTTGCTTTGGCAACCTCAACTGCGGTATCACTGATATCGATAAGAGTTCCTTCTGCTTTTCCGCCGGCTCTTACGATCTCATTTGCAAGGGAAATACCGATGCATCCTGTTCCCGTGCACAGATCGGCAAATCTTATATCAGATAAATCTTTACCGTATAAAGGGATGTTAAGAAGATCTCCTGCAGCCATATCATTGATCCCCAAAAACCTGAGAGCTGATTCTACAACAGTCTCAGTATCACTTCTGGGTATCAAAACACCGGGGCAGACTTTATAGCACTCTTTGTAGAAGTGCCTGTATCCCAATATATAAGCAAGAGGCTCGCCTGAAGCGCGCCTCATAACAGCTTTTTCCAAAGCCCCATTCTCATATTCCTCTGCAAGGATCCTCAGATCGAGCTCTGCCTCATCATCACCTGATGCTATCAGGAGATCAAGAAGTTCTTTATTACCAGACGTCATCTTCCTTATTCTCCGGAATGACAGCCTGCATTGATGCAATAGCAACCTCTACAATTGGTCCGTCCGGCTCTGCTGTGGTAAACTTCTGGAGCCAGAGACCAGGCTTTGACATAAGCCTGCAGAAAGGATTCCTGTCGTGGCGTCCGACAAATCTCAGGACCTCATATGAGATCGAGCAGATTATCGGTATAGCTGCAAGACGGATAAGAAGATTGACCCAGGCAGGCTGGGCACCTGTGAAGATACCGATAACTGTATAGATGATGATCGATATCGCAAGTACATTGAACATAAAGGATGTGCCGCAGCGCGGATGGAAACGTGTCTGCTTAAGAACGTTCTCAACAGTAAGCGGCAGACCTGCCTCATAGCACGCGATCGTCTTGTGCTCAGCACCGTGATAACGCCAGACCCTCTTGATATCCTTGAGTTTTGAAGCAAAGATCAGATAGAAAAGGAATATGAGAAGTCTTAAAATTCCTTCTGCCACATTCAAAACAACGCTCATCCATGTCAGCTCCAGAAGATCCTCGGGGATAAACTTAGTAGCGATCTCAACGATAAGTCTCGGAGCAAGAATGAAAAGACCGACCGAGATAAGGATACCTACGATCGCTGCGATCGTAGTCATAAGATTAAAATGTCTGTCGGCAAATTCATCAAGACGTGATTTCTTCTGCCCTTCCTTTGCTTCTTCAGGCTTTCCCTCTTCCGAGATATCGGCTGACTTCATAAGTGCGCCGGTACCTGTAACGAGCATCTTATAAAATCTTATGCATCCCCTGATGAAAGGGACTTTCTCGAAATAAGTTGTCTTCTCGCTCTGCTTGATCTCCTCAACATGGATCGTGCCGTCACCCTTTCTGACTGCCATAGCAGTCCTTGAGGGGCCGACCATCATGACGCCTTCGATAAGCGCCTGACCGCCGATCGTCGTCTTCTTCAAAGGCGCAGGGCAGGACTTCTTCTTACCGGAAGTTTTCGAAGGCTTCGCAGGAACCTGCGCCTGCTCATCATTAACTGCAAGAGAAGTTTCCTTAATATCTATCTGTTCTTCGGTTATTAACTTCATGTTGTCATTTGATTCTGACATACTATTCCCCCAAACGAGCATAATTGTACATTCTGCGGTGATTATAACATTAAATAATAACGGTGATATTACAGACAAAAGGCAAATTATCAGGAAAGATGCCTTATCAACTAAAAGAGACTGCCTCTATTTGAGACAGCCCCTCTCTTAATCTTAGTCAAATTCGAGAATCAAGCCTTTTCCATTCTCTTCTTGAACTTATCAACACGTCCGCCTGTATCAACGAGCTTCTGCTTGCCTGTATAGAACGGATGGCAGTTGGAGCAGATATCAACTCTCAGATCACTCTTTGTGGAAAGAGTCTCGAATGTGTTGCCGCATGCACACTTAACTGTGACAAGATGCGTCTTAGGATGAATTCCTTCTTTCATGTTACCTTTCACCTCTCAATCAAAGATATGACGCGTAACCCTAATATCACGTATGTCATACCGGATCCTTCGTGTTAGCCTTGCTATATTACTTGAATCCTCGGCGGTTGTCAATCGGCTGCAAAAGATTTCTTTACGGAAAGAACAAATGACATATTGCTCGTCGTCTTCTCCATAAAGCTGATGACCGCATTGGTAGCCGTGATCGTATCCGCTTCCGCGATCCTTCTTCTGATGAGCCAGACCGCATCGAGTTCCTCAGGCTTGAGCAGCAGTTCTTCCCTTCTCGTACCGGACTTGTCGACTGCGATCGCAGGGAATACTCTTCTGTCAGCAAGCTTTCTGTCAAGCGTGACTTCCATGTTGCCCGTTCCCTTGAACTCCTCGAAAATAACCTCGTCCATTCTCGAACCGGTCTCAATGAGCGCGGTTGCAAGGATCGTAAGGCTTCCGCCGTTCTCGATATTTCTTGCGGCACCGAAAAATCTCTTAGGACCATAGAGTGATCCCGGATCAAGACCTCCGGACAAAGTTCTTCCGGTCGGATTGATAGTAAGGTTATAAGCTCTTGCAAGTCTTGTCATCGAGTCGAGAAGGATGACAACATCTTTGCCGAGCTCGACGAGTCTCATAGCTCTCTCGAGTACGAGTTCCGTAACTCTTACATGGTTCTCGGGGCGCTTGTCGAATGTTGAATAAACAACTTCTCCCTGAATATTTCTCTGCATATCCGTAACTTCCTCAGGACGCTCGTCGATGAGAAGAACGATAAGTTCGCAGTTAGGATTGTTTGCAGTGATGGAGTTTGCGACTTTTTGGAGAAGGATCGTCTTACCTGCCTTCGGAGGTGATACGATCATACCTCTCTGACCCTTACCGATAGGTGAGAACAGATCGATTATTCTTGTGGAGATATCTTCCTTAGCTGTCTCAAGATCAAGTCTCTCATTAGGATAAATAGCAGTAAGGCTCTCGAACTTAGGACGTCTTCTGATGTTCTCGTAATCACCTTCAGTAACCGGAATGCCATTTACTTCAGTAACACGTCTTAGCGGTGCATATCTGTCCTTGCCGCGCTTGGGATTAGCAAAACCTTTGATGTAATCTCCGCGTCTCAACCCCATTCTCTTTATAAACTGGCCCGGAACATAAGCATCATCTTCTCCGGGGAGATAATTATGTCTGTGGATGAATCCGCAGAAATCATTCTTGTTTCCTTCGTTGTTGTTGATTGCAAGAACGCCCTCGATCTCGATCTCAACAGGAAGTGCAGGTTCAATATTCTCTTCTTCAATCTCTGCAGGCTTCTCTTCAACTGCTTCAACTGTCTTCGTGTCCTGACCGGGACCAAAAGAGATCTTTCTTCTCTTGGATCTTCCGTGCTTGCCCTGCATCTGGCCGGGTTCGGAAGTCTTTGTCTCTTCGGAATTTGCACCGGATGTCTTAGCTTCAGGAGCAGTTTCCTTGGATGCTTCCTTTACATCCGCTTCAGCAACTTCGCTGGTCTGAACCTGTTCTGCTTCATTAACGGTTTCTTTTGAACTTTCCTGTTCTGAGATCAATGCCTCAACGGGAGTAAGAGCTTCAGCATCGCCGGCAGCAGGAGAAGCATCCTTCTTCTTTCTTCCTCTGGGCTTTCCTGCCTTACCGGTGTCAGGTTTATCAGACTTTGCTGTTTCTTCAGGCTGGGACTGTTCCTCTGCTTTTGCTTTCCTGGATCTTCCGGCAGGTTTCTTATCTGCCTTCTTTCCGGTTTGCTCAGATTTTACAGTCTTCTCAGCAACATCTGCATTCTCAGCTTTTGCAGGTTCTTCAGCCTTCTCAGCCTTCTTATCGTCAGCCTTTTTAACCGGCTTTTTCTTTGTCTTCTTCTCTGCGGCAACAGGTTCGTTCAGTTCCGCAGACTTCTCTTCAGTAACGTTTTCTTTCTTAACCACTTTCTTCTCCTCTGATTTCCCCGCCTTCAGAATGGCATCTGCCAATTCATTCGTCTCAAACCTTGCGGTCCTTCCTACATCCACTATCAATTCATCAAGAGACTTAGTATTCTCTGTGCTCTTCTTAACCTCGGGAATGGCTGCTGTCCTGACCGGGATCGGATCCTCGGCAAGATTGACAACAGTTACGTCACCGATATCCTTGGCACCGGTTATCGCCATTATGAGTTCATCTCTTGTCTTCAACTCAGCTTCTTCCGGTGTGAAATCTCCAAATGCAACGGCTATCTGTCTTAAATCAGAATCCGTCTTGGAGTTAAGGTTATCAAAATCGTCCATAAACGCCTTTCAAAAGTAATATGAATTTTCGCAAAAATCCTGTATGCGCGTAATACTGCTTAAAGGGATATCAACTTCTAACTTGAAAAGGAAAATATCAAATCTTACGAATGCGCGCCGGAATTTACTTCCGACGCGCATAATATAACATTAGTAAATGTATGAGTCAATCTTATTGTGTTTAGTTATCGCTGAGTGCCGCAAACTTATCCATCATGTCGAGTGCTTTACCTGTTCCGATAACAACGCAGGATACAGGATCCTGGGCAAGGTAAACATCGATGCCGATCCTGTTGGAGAGCATATGGTCAAGGCCATAAAGCATAGCTCCGCCGCCGGTCATTACGATACCTCTTTGTGAGATATCAGCCATGAGTTCCGGAGGTGTTCTCTCAAGAACATTATGTACAGCTTCGAAAATCTGTGTGATAGGCTCTTCCAATGCTTCGAGCATCTCTGTGGAAGATACCGTAACAGTTGAAGGAAGACCTGTGATGATGTTTCTTCCCTGAACGTCTAAAGTAAGCTCCTCATCTCTCGGATAAGCGCATCCGATCTCGATCTTGAGCTTCTCTGCCGTCTTCTCACCGATGAGGATATTATGTCTCTTTCTTACGTGCTTGATTATCGCCTCATCAAACTTGTCACCAGCAACCTTCAAAGAAGCGTCAACAACAGGTTCACAGAGGGAAATAACTGAAATATCCGTCGTACCGCCGCCGATATCAACGACCATGGAACCGCAGGCCTTTGTGATATCGATACCTGCACCGATTGCAGCAGCGATGGGCTCTCTGATCAGGAAAACGTCCTTTGCACCCGCATGACGGCAAGCATTCTCAACTGCCTGCTGTTCAACAGGAGTGATTACCGAAGGAACACAGACTACGATAGTAGGCTTGAAATATGTTGCGCGGATACCCGTGCAGACACGTCCGATAAACGCCTTGAGCATAACTTCCGTTGCTCTGAAATCAGAAATAACACCTTCACGGAGAGGTCTGATCGCTTCAACGATTCCCGGAGTACGTCCGAGCATGAGCGATGCTGATTCACCAACTGCCAAAACCTTGCCTGTCTTGCTGTTTACTGCAACAACGGAGGGTTCCTTGAGAACGATTCCTTTACCCCTGATATAAACAAGAACACTGCTGGTGCCGAGATCGACACCTATCTCCATGCCTAAGCCCATACATCACCTCATATATAAGAAACGCCACAATTGACGTGTTAGTGCGTAAAAATTCAACTTATTATCACATTCGAAAATGTAAAAATCAATCACGCGACGCTTTATTTTAGTGACATTCTTATTTCAATTTGCGGTGATTTTTCGGCATTTTCTACAGAGTATGATTCCGCCTGTGTGCTGTCGGAAAATCACGGTAAAGTGTTTATTTTCGGACACAAGGTAGTATAATTAGTACTTATTTCAAAGTTATACAGGAGTCTTTACCATGAGTTATTCAAATGAGACGGACAAGAAATGGCAGGCAAAGTGGGCCGAGACAGGCCTCTACAAGTACAATCCGGATGCTGAGGGCGAGAAGCTTTATTGCCTTGAGATGTTCTCATATCCTTCCGGAGCCAACCTACACTTAGGTCACTGGTATAACTATTCTCTTACGGATTCCTGGGCAAGGTTCAAGCATATGCAAGGCTTCAACCTTTTCCACCCCATGGGATTCGATTCTTTCGGACTTCCTGCCGAGAATTATGCGATCAAGACAGGCATTCACCCCAAGGATTCAACACTCAAGAACATCGATACAATGGAAAAGCAGCTCCAGGCAATGGGCACGACAGTTGACTGGGATTACGAGGTCAAGACCTGCCTTCCTGATTACTACAGATGGAATCAGTGGTTCTTCATCGAACTTTACAAGAGAGGCCTTGCTTACCGTAAAAACGCACCGGTAAACTGGTGTCCTTCATGCAAGACTGTTCTTGCAAACGAGCAGGTTATCGACGGAACCTGCGAGAGATGTCATTCAGAAGTAGTCCGCAAGAATATGACACAGTGGTTCTTCAAGATCACTGAATATGCGCAGGAACTTTTGGATGATCTTCCGAAGCTCGACTGGCCTGAGAAGACAAAGAAACTTCAGAAGAACTGGATCGGCAGATCCGAAGGTGCACAGGTTGCACTCTATGTTGAGAAAGACGGTGAGCGCCTTACAAACGAAGACGGTTCTCCGATGAAGCTTGAAGTATTCACAACAAGAGTCGACACGTTCATGGGTATCACTTATGTCGTTATAGCACCCGAATCAGAGCTTTGTGTAAAGCTCACCACAGACGAGTGCAGAGATGCTGTCGAGGAATACCGCAAGGCAACGGCAAAAGTCACCGAGATCGACCGTATGTCAACGACACGTGAGAAGACAGGTGTATTTACAGGTGCTTATGCTATTCATCCTTTGAACGGAAGAAGAGTTCCGATCTGGGCAGCAGATTACGTTGTTGCAGGATACGGTACAGGCGTAGTCATGGCTGTTCCTTCACACGACGAGAGAGACTTTGATTTCGCTCATAAATACGGTCTTGATATCATCCGTGTTATCCAGCCTGAGAAGGGTGTCGATTCAGAACTTCCTTACTGCGAGAAGAAGGGTTACCTCACAAATTCCGGCGAGTTCGACGGCATGGAAATGCATGATGCTCAGAAAGCCATCGTTGCCAAGCTCGCAGAGATCGGCATGGGCGAATGGAAGATCAATTACAGACTCCGTGACTGGCTCATCTCACGTCAGAGATATTGGGGAACTCCCATCCCGATGGTACACTGCCCTTCATGCGGTGTCGTTCCGGTTCCTGAGAATGAACTTCCTGTTCTTCTCCCCTACGATGTTGAGTTCACACCTGACGGCGAGAGCCCGCTCGCAAAGTGCGAATCATTCATGAACTGCAAGTGCCCCAAGTGCGGCGGTGATGCAAGACGTGATCCTGACACGATGGATACATTCGTTGACTCTTCATGGTATCAGTTCAGATATCCGGACAACAAAAATGACAACGAGATGTTCTCCAAGGATAAGATCAACAAGTTCTGCCCTGTTGACAAATATGTCGGCGGCGCCGAGCACGCATGCATGCACTTGCTCTATGCAAGGTTCTTCACCAAAGCTATGCGTGATATGGGCATGCTCGATTTTGACGAGCCTTTCACAAGCCTCGTTCACCAGGGAACGATCCTCGGACCTGACGGTCAGAAGATGAGTAAATCCAGAGGAAATACTGTCGCACCTGACGACTATATCAGCAAGTACGGTTCTGACGTTTTCAGGACTTATCTCGGATTCGGTTTTGCTTATATCGAAGGCGGTCCATGGTCTGATTCAGGACTTCAGGCTATCGTAAAATTCTTCAGAAGAATTGAGACTTGCGTTGCTGAGTGTGCCGGTGCATCAGCTTCCGCAGTTCCGGCAAAGGCCGACATGACATCCGCAGACAAGGAACTCAACTATGCTGTCAACTACGCCATCAAGAGTTCCACTGCAGACATCGAGAAGTTCCAGTTCAACACTCCTATCGCAAGAATGATGGAGCTCCTGAACGCTATCACAAAATATGGCCAGGATGCTTCCGCAAAGCCTGAGTTCAGAAGATATGCTACCGAGAAACTCGTTCTTCTCCTTGCACCTTTCGCACCACACTTCACCGAGGAACTCTGGTGTGAAGCTTTGGGCAACAACTATTCAATCTACAACCAGAAGTGGCCTGAAGTCGATGAGAGCGCTCTTGTAAAAGATGAGATCGAGATTGCTGTTCAGATCAACGGCAAGGTTCAGTTCAAGGTAAACATTCCTGCAGAAGCCGATCAGGCTGCAGTCGAAGCTATCGTCAATGCAGACAGCAGACTCGCAGGCGCATTGAACGGCAGATCGATCGTCAAGTTCATCTATGTTAAGGGAAGGATCGCTAACATAGTTGCGAAGTAAATTCAGATAGAATAGTAACGTAACTAAGGGGCTGTCTCAAAATACAGAGACAGCCTCTTTATATGAGATTATTCGTATTATCTTTTTTCTTTATTCCAACAGTCAGATCAACATCAGGTAATTCTTTGCTTAGTATTGATATCCAATTCCTCTTACCATACAAGAATCTAATTATTTCTACTGTTCTATTCTTTTCATTGATTCTATAGAATGCAATGTAATTGTTAATAACTGTCAGTCTGATTTCCCACGCTTCAAGTACCGGATCATTCACAATTCTATATCTTTCCGGCATTAAAGCAGGACTATTGATTTCTTCATCAATATCCTCAAGAAGATCATTTGCAGCTTTTGGATTCATTAATGTAAATTCAATATAATCTGCTGCTTCATTAATGTCTTGCTCAGCTTTTTTAGTAATACGAATAGCGTATTTCATCTTTTACGTCTCTTCTTAATGTCAGCCATTGCTTCTTTAAATGAACGGGTATTACCAGCTGCGACATCATCTAAGCCTTCTTTTACAAGACCATAGAGTTCATACTTTCCTACGAGTGTCTCATAATTCTCTATACTCATTACTGCCAGATCGCCTTTTCCGTTTTTTGTAATAAATACAGGCTCGTTGTATGTATGACAGAATGTCGATATCTCATTGTATCCATTTCTAAGATCAGCACTGGATTTAATTGCAGGCATAATAAATTCCTCTCCTTGCATCATATAACAAAATTATATGCAAATTTTGTTATATACAATCCCGAAATAATCTATATAATCATTCAGCAGCAAGCATTTTCAATTAACTCTATTTGCCTGTTCCTGCATAATAAGATGCAGTAAAACTGCCATTGGAAGGCTTAGCTGAAGTATCTGAATTACAGGAGCAGCGGACATATATCCACTGACCAGAAACGATCTCCATATTCGCTTCGTTGTACAGATCCGGTTCCGTATAATCGAAAAAGCTTTTTTCCTCTTCAGCGATTTCATGATCAGTGACATACACTTCCCAATCAGAATTAAAATCAGTAAGTCTTTTGAAATAAACGGTAACCGTTATCTTCTCATCGAAAGATTGCTCATTATCATCGTACTTGAACTGCATACCATAATATCCGGTATCGAAAACATCTTTGTTATCAACATTGAAGATTTCTATTGCCTTCGGTTCCTCATACACCATACCGTCTTTATCCAGCGGCTGAAAGCAACCGCACAAACCTAACGCCAGAGCAACTGTCGGCACTGCGCACAACAATCTTTTCATAAACACAACTCCTGAAAATTCACAATCAAAACCATCACATTATTTCAATCTTAAAACATATCGGCTTATCTGATTCAGGTTTCTTACCTAGTGTGATCTTAAGTCCTTCACTGTCACGTTCAGCATGCGTGATCACATTATCGCCAAGCACTTCAACTGAACCTGTTACAAAATCGCGCTCGCCTTTTATCTTCAAAGAATTGATCACAAAATCCACAGAATCCGGTCTCATGCAGAATGCATACAGAAAGCCTTTCTTATATGTGAATCTGAAGTCATTTGAAGTAAACTTTTTCTCCTCATTATCCTGAAAAGAACCTGCAGTGTTATTGACTTCTCCTTCACCAAATATTTTCCACGGAATCGTGCCATATATTCCTTCACCATTGGTATTCATCCATTTGCCCATTTCATTCAGAACAGCAGTCTCCTCATCGGTAATGGAACCATCCGGTTTGGGGCCTACGTTGATCAACAACATTCCGTTCTTGCTCACAATGTCAACAAGGTCGCAAATGATCTGTCTCGCAGGCTTGAATTCATTATCAGTGATATAACCCCAGGACTTCTTTCCGATAGCAGTATCTGTCTGCCAGGGAAGCGGTGAGATTCCTGTCAGAGCACCTCTCTCAACATCAAATGTTGCAACATCCGGAGGGAATGCTTCGTGCTTATAATTGATGGTTACTTCCTTTCCCCATTCCTCTGCCCTGTTATAGTAATACGCACAGACTTTTTTCAGATACGGTTTGAATGCTGTATGCTGTATCCATGTATCAAAATACAGGATAAGAGGTCTTAATCTGTCGATAAGTTCGCATGTTCTGACAAGCCAGTCTTCGAGCCATTCCTCAGATGGTGCAGCGGGAGAGAAAACGTCCTCAAGTGTATGGAAAACCTCAACATCTGAAAGCTCGGGACAAAGATATGCGGGACCGTAAAAATCGCGGTACTCCTCATCATTGACATCACAGTCTATTGTTCTTCCCATGTTCATGAAGAAATAATGCTCAGCTCTGTGTGTCGAACCGCAGAAAGCCATTCCATGCTCTTCACATGCTTCACGTATTTCATTTGCCACGTCCCTGCATGGACCCATTTTCGCAGCGTTCCAACGGTTGAGATCTGTATCATACATCGCAAAGCCGTCGTGGTGCTCACATACCGGCATAACATATTTCGCACCTGCATTTTTGAACAGTTCTACCCATGCTTCAGCATCAAACTTTTCGCCCTTAAACATGGGGATGAAATCCTTATATCCGAAGTCTTTCGGATCACCATAATTCTTCTTATGAAATTCATATTCGCGCGAGCCTGGATTATACATCCACCTCGGATACCATTCGCATGCATATGCGGGAACACTGTAGATGCCCCAGTGAATAAAAATACCGAGCTTCGCGTCAGTATACCATGACGGTGTTTTATGCCCTGACAAAGACTGCCAGTCAGCTTTATACCGGCCGTTCTCTATCGTGTCATCTATAAGTTTCAGATACTCTTTGCGATCCATTCAGATACCTCTGTCTTTTTCTCAAATCTCATGGATTATCCCCTATCGGATTCTATGATAATTCTTTTGTCTCACCAATGATCTTTATCCCGATATCACAGTTTACTTTGTCCTTCATCGCATCACCCGCGTTTCCCAGGAAATGACCGTATTTGAACGTTCCTATAGATACTGTCAGATCAGATTTTACATACAAATCTCCGAGACCGGTATCACCGTTCAGACCACTATTGATATCAGCACTTACTACGTATGCGTTTGATGAATTAATACTCCCGATTGCACTCTTGGCAGGCTCTTTGACTTCGCCCTTAAAACCTGTTCCGAATATACAGTCCAAAATGGTCCTGTAGCCTTCGTAATTCCCTTTGGAAACCACGGGAACACCTTTTGCAACACATATGTCGAAAAAGTGTTTTCCATCCTCAGAGAACGCATCCTCATAAAGAAGCACTATTTCACATTCGATTCCGTGATCCTTCAAAAGTGATGCGACTACAAAACCGTCTCCCGCATTATTACCTTTTCCGCAGATGATCCCGACAGGTCCCTTCCAGTCAACCTGTGCAAAGATCGCTCTTCCGGCTCTCTCCATCAGTTCTTTGGATGGAACCAGATTCTCAATAGTCCATCTGTCGCTTGCTCTCATAACTTCAGTAGAAACACAGGTTGCCATAAACGCTCCGGTCAGAATAATTCATCCAACAGAATGTAATAACGTATCTTCTCAAAGTCAGGTTTGATACCGAGTTCGTCAAACAGCCTGTCAGCATTTATTCCGGAATATACTTTTCCACTATAAAAACCTTCCGCATTATGTTTCAGACTGCGGTAGCAAAGTGCGATATCTCTCCATTTATCGCCAATACCTGTTGCTCCGAGATCGATAAATCCACTAAACCTGTCACCTTCCATAAACAGATTGGGAAGACAGAAATCACCGTGTGAAAGAACAGGTTCGTAATCAGGCTTGTTGCTTTTAAGCCAATTTAAGAGATCTTCCGGATCTTTAAATCCTCTTTCACCGAATGTTGAAGGTTCTGTCCGTTCAATGTCAACAAGGCCATTCTCAACACGGTATTCAGCCTCCTTTAATTCAACCTCTATGTTCCTGTCACGCGGGCATCCTGAAATATCAACTGACCACAGCATCTTCATTGCAAGCGCCAACGTGCTTATCAACAGTTCAGGACGTTCCATATAATACTTGTCGCAGCTCATCATCCCCGGAGTCCTGCTCATAAGAAGATATTGGTATTCATTATCTTTCTCACAACAGATAACCTTTGGAACAGGTATCTTTCCTTCAAGCCATCTCATCATTTCAACGGTGGCATCATTATTCTCACTGATCTTTTCTATCTTAAGGACCAAGTCATCAAAAACAAATACACCGGCGCCTGAATAGCCGGTATTATTCGCTTCCGGCACCTGCCCGGAAACCAGTTTCCCAATATTCTGAGGAAGAATAAAATCGGAGATCATTACATTATTACCTGCGTTACAAAAGTGCTAAAATGATTATATCAAAACTGTCGGGAGGTATCTTTATGGAAATTGATATCAACAAAGCAAAAGATGTTGCTCAGGATGCATTGGGCGCAGTAGCCAAGGACGAGAACGCTAAAAAGATCGCTAACGATACGATCGACAAGGTCGAGAAGAAAGTCGGCGTTGATCTTCCCGATGTTGATGCATTGAACAACACATTCGGCAAGAAGTAAGTTCTTTAGTAAAACTGAAAAACAGAGGAGGCTGTCTCAAAATGTTGAGATAGCCTTTTTGCTTGGCAATCAGATTGCTTACTTGTGAGGTGCAGCAGGCTTCTTGTGAACGGGAGCCTTCTTTTTCTTTATATGATTTCCGACTATTTCTGAAACGTCCGAAATGGTCATGAACGCTGACACATCCGCATCGTTGATTATCTTTTTTATCGCAGGAACTTCAACTCTCGTGATAACGCAATAGAGAACTGTCTTCTTGCCATTGCTTACCATGCCCTTTCCTTCCATCTGTGTGCATGTACGGCCAAGCTGCGAGTATATCTTATCGGCAATATCTTTGCCATGATCCGTGATTATCATTACGGACTTGCCCTGCTCCATTCCGTTCTCGACAATATCGATTATCTTCGATGTGATGAAATATGTGAGGAGCGAATAGAGTGCCCTGTCAGGTCCGAAAAGAAGCCCTGCAACACCATATATGATTATGTTGAAGAAAAGCACTATCTGCCCTACCGAGAACTCTGTGTGCTGCGACAGGAGCATCGCCACGATCTCCGTGCCGTCGAGGCACCCTCCATGTCTTAAGATAAGACCTACACCAACACCCAGCAAAACCCCGCCGAATACGACCACAAGGATCTCCTGCTCTGTAACTGCCTTCATGTCCTCGAAAATACCGAGGAACGAAGAGAACACGATCATGGCATAGATTGCCTTGATAAGGAATCTTATGCCCAGACGCTTGAATCCCACGATCATAAAAGGGATGTTTAATACTATCGTAAGGATACCGAGAGGAAGCCCTGAAAGCTGGCTGATGATCATTGAGATACCTACAACGCCGCCGTCCAGGATCGTAAACGGAACAAGGAATTCCTCCAAAGCAAAAGCAGCTATAACCGCACCGGCGGTTATAAAGAACAGAGGAACTATCCATTGCTTGAAAATGTTCTTAAAAGTCATGTTTTCGGAATGTAGTAAGGGGCACCTCAATTTGAAGTGCCCCCTTAATCTTTCTTATTTCTGACGGTTAAAGTTTATGAGGCATCCGTCAAGGATTATCTGACGTTCGCGGTCCGTGAGGTCGCCAAGTGTCAGCGTGAATTCCTTGGTCTCATTGCCCTTGATTGCAACAGCCTTGATCGTGTCAGCCTTCGTCTCAACTGCAGTCCTGATTCCCGGGAAGAGAATGTAATCAAGATTAGCAAAAGGCAGATCACCCTTCTCGATGATGAACGGGAGCATACCCCAGTTAATGAGGTTCGATCTGTATCTCTTCGTCGCATATTCATTAGCGATGTTAGCCCAGCCGCCAAGTACCTTCTGGCAGGAAGCAGCCTGCTCTCTCGCAGAACCGTCACCGGGTTTAACTGCGAAGATGCATGAACCGAATCCGATAATCTTTGTATCAGCCTTCTCGAAAGGAACGATGCTCTTAACTACCTGCATTACATCATGGAGGCCCTCAACAGCCTGGCATGCGTGCTCGCCTGCTACGAGCGCTGTCTCTGCCTTCTGGATGTTCTTTGCGCGTCCTACATACTCAGGATCCTTACGGGAGAGTGTGAACTCTGCAAGGCCCAGAGGATTGGATCTGTAAGAAGATGTCTCACCTGAAGGAATGAGCTCGTCTGTTGTTGTAACAGGATCGTGGATCTCAGATACGACCTGGAGAACGAGGTTCTCAGGGAGTGCTTCCATCTTCGGCCAGTCCTTGATGTTAGGTCCGAACTGGATTTCTGTGGAAGGATCAGCAATGCCCTTTGAATCGAAGACTCTGTTAGCGTAGATCTTGGAATCGAACGTGTAAGCGTAGTTGTTAAGCTCGCCCGTGAACTCTGTTGCAGGTGTAAGAACACCTTTATTTGCAGCTGTTGCAGCGATGGATCTTGCATCCATTAGTGCAACGGAACTGATCTGACCGCTCTGAACCTTTGAACCCTCTCTGTTCGGGAAGTTTCTGGTGGAGTGACGGATGGAGAATGCATTGTTTGCAGGTGTATCGCCTGCACCGAAGCAAGGACCGCAGAATGCTGTCTTGAGGATAGCACCTGTCTCAAGAAGTGTTGCGGCAACACCGTTTCTTACGAGTTCCATGTAAACAGGCGTGGATGCTGGATAGATGGACATCGTGAACTTATCGGAACCGATGTACTTGCCCTTCATGATATCAGCTGCAGCGCAGATGTTCTCGAATCCGCCTCCTGCGCATCCTGCGATGATACCCTGATCAACAAGGAGTTTGCCGTCAACGATCTTGTTCTGAAGTGAATACTCGATCTTGTCGCCAAAAGAAACCTTTGCTCTCTCTTCTGTCTCCCTGATCATCTGCTCGAGATTTGCATTAACATACTCGATCTCGTAAGCAATAGAAGGATGGAAAGGCATTGCGATCATTGGCTTAATTGTTGAGAGGTCAACAATAACCGCACCATCATAGTAAGTAACATCAGCAGGTGCGAGCTTCTTGTAGTCGCCCTTTCTTCCGTGGATATCGAAAAACTGTTCAGTCTTCTCATCTGTCTGCCAGATTGAAGAAAGACATGTTGTCTCTGTTGTCATTACGTCGATACCGATCCTGAAATCAGCAGAAAGGCTTGCAACACCGGGGCCTACGAACTCCATAACCTTGTTCTTTACATAACCTGAGTTGAATACCTTGCCGATGATTGCAAGAGCAACGTCCTGAGGACCTACGCCCTTCATAGGCTCGCCTGTTAGATAGATGGCGATAACGTCAGGCATCTTGATGTCGTATGTCTGGGAAAGGAGCTGCTTAACGAGCTCAGGACCGCCCTCACCCATTGCCATTGTGCCTAATGCACCGTAACGTGTGTGTGAGTCAGAGCCGAGGATCATGCCGCCGCATGTAGCGAGCATTTCTCTTGCATACTGGTGGATAACTGCCTGATGAGGAGGTACATAGATTCCGCCGTACTTCTTGGCAGCTGTAAGACCGAACATGTGGTCATCTTCGTTGATCGTACCGCCTACTGCGCAAAGTGAATTGTGGCAGTTGGTAAGAACGTAAGGAATCGGGAACTTCTCAAGTCCTGAAGCTCTAGCGGTCTGGATTATACCAACATAAGTAATATCGTGTGAAGTGAGCTTGTCGAATTTGATCTTAAGCTGCTCCATGTTATCAGATGTGTTGTGGTCTTTAAGGATACCGTAAGCGATGGTGCCCTGCTTTGCAGCAATCTTGTCTGCAGCCTTGCCTGACTTGGCAGCAACTGCCTCTGCTGCATTACCGGAATCTTCAATGAGTTCAACGCCGTTTAATAACCAGGCGCCGTTTTCGAGAGTTGAAATCATAGCATCTACCTCTTTATTAATAAATTCGCGCAATATTATAACACGCAATCGAGCAACTTGCTTGCAAGGGTTGCGAGATAAGTGTTTCATGGAGCGAAGCGGAATATAGCAAACATTCGAGCAACTTGCTTGTAAGAATGTGAGTTATTGTCAGTTTTGAGCTTGCTCAGAAACTGACAGATAACGAACAGACCTTCAGTAAGGGTTGCGAGAAGTTTGTTATATCCGAGCGAAGCGAGGAATATAACACGCGATCGAGCAACTTGCTTGCGGAAGTGAGGTTGTGATCAATAATAAAGCTGTCTCTCAAGCAAAACGCTTTTGAGACAGCCATATCATCATTTCAAAGAAAATGAATATCAGTTATTTCTTCAGAGAATACGGCGATACAAGGCCTAAACTCTTACAAATGTATGCAATGCTTGTCTTATTATTTTCAGCCCGGTTAATGCCATACATATAGATTACATCATTGCCCTTAACATAAACACCGTGAACAACATCATATACAAGTCCATCAGAGGTCTCAGATTCCTCGATACAAACGGTATAATCCCATCCCCCTTTTTTATCTGTTGAAGACTCACCACGGAATGCATACTTGGAAGACTCGGTTTTGTAAATATACTCAGCGCTCTCTTTATCTTCGGTGGTCATCTGGTACACATAATTAAAGAAATGCCCGGCACCGGTCTCATCTGAAGTGGTATCAACTTCAACACACATCTTAAATTCGTTTACGTTTTCATAATCCGTGCCCACAAGCGACCAGGTCAGCGCTTTGATCTGATTACTGTCCTTCGAGGAGTAACAGATCGCACCATTCTCATTTGCAGCCCATACATTAATAGCTTCTTCTGCACTTTCGGCCTCTTTCATGCCGTATTTCTTAGCTGCATTCAGAATATCACTGCCTGAGGAACATCCTGTCAGACAAATAACTGACAAAATAACAGACGTTGCAGTTAACAACAACTTATTTTTCATATATTATTTCCTCCCTTATTACCGATAATCCGGACCCTTCCGGATTTCCTTATTCCTAAAAAATATAATAGTTTTTCCTGATTTCCCGTTCTATACAAATCGTATGTACAAAATACACATTTCGGAAATCAGCCCTTCAAAAACGTGCTTCAACCTGCGCCATCGTGTGCGTCAAAAGCAACAGGGGCCGCCTAAGCGAACCCCTGTCCGTTCAAAGTTCAAAGCAACTGCTTTTTCAGTTACTTGTTAAGTCTGGCCTCAAGAGCAGCCTTCTGATCCTCATAGCCGGGCTTGCCGAGAAGAGCAAACATGTTCTTCTTGTATGCCTCAACGCCGGGCTGGTTGAAAGGATTAACTGCAAGGAGATAACCTGAGATGCCGCAAGCCTTCTCAAAGAAGTAGATGAGCTCACCCAGAGAATATGCATTCTGTTCAGGCATGTGGATAGCAAGGTTAGGTACGTTACCGTCAACATGTGCAAGAACAGTACCCTGCATTGCCTTTCTGTTAACTTCATTCATGTCCATGCCGGAGAGGAAGTTAAGGCCGTCAAGATTGTCTTTGTCATTAGGAATCTCAAAAGATCTTCTGGGCTTATCGATCTGAACGACTGTCTCATACATGATCCTTGCGCCGTCCTGAATAAACTGACCCATGGAGTGAAGGTCTGTTGTGTTATCAACACCTGCGGGGAAGATACCTCTTCTGTCCTTACCCTCAGATTCACCGTAGAGCTGCTTCCACCACTCTGTCATATAGTGGAAAGAAGGCTCGTAGTTAACCATAACCTCTGTTGAATATCCGGAACGGAGAAGACAGTTACGTACTGCAGCATACTGATAGCAGGGATTCTCTGCGAAAGGAAGCTTCTTATAAGCTTTGGAAGCATCTCTTGCGCCCTTCATGAGTTCTCTGATGTCGATGCCTGCAACAGCGATAGGAAGAAGTCCTACAGCTGTAAGAACGGAGAATCTGCCGCCTACATCATCAGGAACTACAAAGCTCTCATAGCCTTCCTCATCTGCCAGACCCTTCAAAGCACCTCTTGCCTTGTCGGTTGTAGCATAGATCCTGTTCCTTGCTTCCTCCTTGCCGTACTTGTTCTCCATATATGCACGGAAGATACGGAAAGCAATAGCAGGCTCTGTTGTCGTACCGGACTTCGAAATGATATTAACCGAGATGTCCTTACCTTCGATGATGTCCATCATGTCAGCAAGATATGTAGCGCTGATGGAATTACCGCAGAAAAGGATCAGGGGGCTCTTTCTTACCTTCTTGGAAGCAGCAGATGCAAAGGAATGTCCAAGGAGTTCGATAACGGCACGTGCGCCTAAATATGAACCGCCGATGCCGATTACGATGAGAATGTCAGAATCTCTTCTGATCTTGGAAGCTGCCTTGCCGATGCGCTTGAATTCTTCTTTATCATAGTCTGTCGGGAGGTCGAGCCATCCGACATAATCGTTTCCGGGGCCGTTCTTCTTGTGAAGCATATCAGAAGCGGCTTTGACCTGAGGTTCCATTCTTGCGACCGCTTCTTCGCCGCCGATAAAGTCGAGGGCGTTTTTGTAATCAAATGTGATCATAACCTTGTTCTCCTATCGGGTATTATTCAAAAATCATACAGAGTATACACCCGTAAAAATCGATTTTCGAGTATAATTCAAGAAAGCTCTGATTAATCAGAAATTCATTACATTTGTCTAAGGATTTATACATGTCTGATATATCTATAGCAGAATCAAAGATTCAGATCCTCTACCTGGTGGACCGTGCCCCGGGTGTCAGCTACCATCTCCTGATGGAGAAATGCATGGAGTCACTCTATACGGATTTCTTTACTTTCAGCAGGGCTTACGACGAGCTTATATCGGGCAATCTCATGGACAGGAGCAGGTCGGGAGCATATACCGGCGATACAGTAGGTTCCACGGAGAAGCTTACGCTTACAGACGGCGGCAAAGCAGTCCTAAACGACCTTTTATCTTCACTCAGCACACCTCTGCTATCCCACCTTAACGAGGCTGCATCAGAGATAATAAATGAGATGGAGAAGAATTCAGGCATAGACGCCTCGCTTGAACTTACTGAAGACGGAAAATTCCGCGTAAGATTGAGTTATGAAGGCACTGAGAACCCTTTCTCCGCAACAGTTACGGTAGATGATGAGGCATCAGCTGTAAAGATATGCAAGAACTGGCGTAAAAACTGCACGAAGGCATCAGAGGAACTTATTAAATTCCTTTCCGGAGAATAATCCGTCGGCTGTTTCAAAATTATCAATTGCCTCTGGCCGTTATCTCAACAATAATGAATTCTCCAGGTTGGAGGATATGTCTGAGATGATCAGATCCCAGTTTCCTCTCATTGATAAGTCTTCCCTTGTCATCATAGCGTCTGATCACGCTGTCGGTGTGTCCCAGTTTATTGTCGCTTATGAGGAAACTCTGCTGGTAATTGGATGAATTCGCGATTACAAGATATGATTTCGGGCCCTTGTTGAAACATGCAGAGGTAACGTTGGACATAAACTGTTCAACGCTCTGGGCGGATGACTGGTCAAGAGGTTCATTGAGTTCAAGATAAAGTTCGTCAAATCCCGCAAATTCCGTTGTAAGACCGGATACGGTCATCATGTTTATGAACCCATCCCCGCCGACAAACATCTCTTTGCCTGTAAACTTTGATGGCACAAAGTTTACTGATGCATCGAAAAGGAACATCTCGGCAAAATCCGCTTCTTTTGTCATTATCGCCGAAATGATCTTACCGCAGTTGCTTCCGCTGGTATCAAGCCTGTAAATATACTCACCGGTATTTGTGCCTGAGACAACGTGGGGCGAATTATAACGCGCAAGTACATAACTCGTATTTATGTTGTCGATATATGTCGCAGAACTGTCGTTTGCAACAAGTGTCGCATCCATGGTGTGATTATCAGCATCCGACATCATCGTTCCACTGTATTTCATTCCGTCAAGAAAAACCGTCTTATCCTTGATATCACTGAAATACTCGGACTGCGAGAACATCGACATAACATAATTGACATAAGACGCTTTCTGGGCATCGCTCTTGAAGACTTTTCCGCTGTCATTTATCTCGATATAGAACCGCGTAAACTGTCTGCTCCACGGAAGTGCAGTACCATTATCGATCCTTCGTCCGCCGTATTTTGAAGTAAGCGATCCGCAAAGATATTCCAGAAGCTTATCTACATCTTCCTGGTCAACATATGGCCCGATTACAAACCAGGGTGTTGAACTGCACTGTTTTACGAGCTTAAGACTGTCTTCAAGAGATGTCGTTACTGACTTGCCGTAATCATCAGACATCAATACCGTATCGTCATCACTGTAAACAGCTCTGCTGGAAGTTCCGTCCAAGCCGTGTGATACAGAATCGGAACTCATAAGATAAAGAGATTCCTCGGCAAAACCTGAGCTTCCGATACACAGGTTATTTAATCTTATTGCAGAAGGTTTTCCGGATGCCAGAGTATCCGAATAATACTGCGGGATTCCCGCCGTGCTGTAACTGTCAGGACCAAGATAAAAGTCATCAGCCAGAATGCTTCCGGAACCTTCAAAAGCAATATTCAAATTTATATTCTCGGCTTCAGACATATAGTCTGTTACGGCGAAAACATAACTGAAATATTTGTAATTGCCGCTTAATTGCGTGAGTTCAAAACCATATCTTCCAAAGCCGTCGCCCTCGACCCAGCAATAAACCTTCTCCGGCACATTATCGGACATCGCATAAAAACTCAGTCTGTAGAAAGTTCCGGCTATAAAAATGTCCTTCGCTTTTCCTGGAAGCTTCTGAGTCATTGCATGTACTCCATTTCCGCTTCCTGTCAGCCTGACGCCGTATCTGCCGCTGTATGCCCTGTCAGTAGCAGCTACATTAGTTCCTCTGCCGTAAACATTCCATTCTGAATCTTCCTTAATGTCCCATGCCTCTTCATCACTGTCAGAATCATTTACGATTCCGCCTGCAGCTTTCTGAACGTGTCCTGCTATCAGAATGTCATCAGCAATGATATCCACACCCTCAAGATTTCCTTCCACCGAGAGTTCAGAAAGAATCTGAGACTTAAATATTTCTTTGCCTGAATCATAGTAAACCTTGTCACCGGTAACTCCTATGATGCTTTCGATGATTACATTCTCAGAAGTAAGTGCCGCATTCTTACCGGTAAGAAGATTGATCGCAAACGCTTTCTTATCAGACGTGCCTGCAATGATCAAACCTGAATCAGTAAGATAGACAGAGTTAACTTCGGAACCGGCAGCTTTTGAAATATCTTTTTCTTCTATCTCACAGTCAGAATCATTGCACCTGACGATCACTGCTTTAGCGTTATCAATAACAAAACAGTAGATGCCATTTGCGGCACTGACAAGAAGATCCTTCTCATCCTTAAGTGATGCGGAATATCCTATATGCTCAAAGATCATTCCGTTTGTGGAGGAATAGATATTGCCTTTGATATCACTTGCAAGAAATCTTGTTCCATCAGATACAAATGCAGTCATAATGGAAGACGGAAGTTTGGCCACGGCAACCTTGCCGTTTGTTATTGCGGCCACTGTTCCGTCACTGTAGCAGACTGCAAATGTCGTACTGTTGCTTCCGATTCCGCACAGCGGATTTACAGTATCTTCCAGAACGGGTTCATACATCTCAACAAGATTTTTGCCGTCCTGTGAGAAATAGACCGAACCGCTTTCAGATGCCGCAACAACACCTGTATCATTCGAACCGATCAAGACAAATCTCTCATCAGTATTCACTATTCCGGCAAGCTGGCTGTTTGTGACATCGTAGATAAGTTTTCCATTATAAGTCAGTGCTACAGCGGTATTGCCAAAGAACGTCATTTCCTTGATACGGTCCTCATCCCAAAGATCTTTTGAATCTTTTACAGGCGTTACCACACCGAGTCTTGCCGGTTTAAATCCGGTAATCGTTCCCGTGAACTTTTCACTCATCACGCCATCGCTGTCTATTGAGATGATCCTTGCAGTATCACCGGCACATTCAACCGTGTCATAATCAGCCGATGCAACAGCATCAGGAGTAAGGAAGATACTGCCCTCCGAAGCGCCGGCAACAAGCATGCTTGAGTAATCAGTCGAACTCTCGAACGATGCATCTCTTACAAGATTAATGTTCGGAATAAGGTCGCAGTTGATACCCGTTCCTCCATATGTATCTCCCGCCCTGTCAGATGTGGCAGACACCTGGCAGAGTTCCGATCTTAACCCAAATACACCGACATAACCAAGAACAACCAATGCCATTACAAGAACGACTGCTACGACAACCATCGTGGCAGCGAATCTTTTTTTCTTCGTTATTCCGAATGTCAGACGGGCGTGCTTTTTCATGGGCAAACCCCGCTTCCGTTTTCTTCTGAAATAACGAGTTTTTCTTTGTCCGCGGAAATGGCAGAATCCGCAGCTTCTTTTGCTTCTTTGTCTTTCTTGCGCTTAACGCTGACAAGATAAGCAAATGCAAGTACAGCAACAGGCATAAACAGGAGTTCGGTAGTATTGAAACTTCTCATCAAGAGTGAAGTAATTTCCTTCGGGATCCCGAAATACTCAATTGACATAAATGTCGGTATTCCAGATCCGAAAACATTGAATACAATATGAAGGATCAAAGATGCGATAAGGCTGTCAGTCAGATAATAGCAGGAAGCTATGATCAGACCGCAGGCAAACGCATAACCTATATGGATCGACAAGCCATGCAAAAGACCGAATCCGACAGCGCTCAATAACACAGAAATCCATGGCCCGAAGCCTCTTCTGAGGTGTCCTATTACAACACCCCTAAACGTCATCTCTTCCGTTAACGGAACGATAAAACTCAACGTAATAACATAAAGCACGGAATCCCAAACAGGAATAACAGTTTGCGGTGTGTTAGAGAACCTGTCAACACTCTCACGGTAAACTTCTACCGCATCATTTACAGATTGTCTGGACTCAGCAATCCATTCCACTATTCCCAGATAAATTGAAACCATCCCCAGCATTCCAAGACCGATGATCACAAGTGCGGCAACCTGGTCAGGACCGAGCTTCTTAACATGAATCAGCTTCTCATTCTTATTCGAGAACAACTTATTTATCAGGAACATTGTCCCGAATACGATACCGCAGGTTAAGAAATTAAAAGTGCCCCTGTAGATGGCTTTGTCTATACCAAGATACTCGAAAACAAAAAGCACCGCATATTCAGAGCAGACAAATAACAGCAGCGTAATAACTGCTTTCATCAATGCTGCCGATTTGAACAGGGCTTTCTGCCAAAAACTCATCTTTACTTCTGTTCTGCGGAAGATATTCCGCTCTTAGCTCTGGAATCAGGAGCCTGTGCTCCGTAATAGCGTCTCATAAAGTAAACGAAGGCCTTCTCGAGTTCTTCACCGTCTTTGATCGAATAATAAACTCTGTCGCCATTCTCACCTATTGCAGTACGCATGATGACCAACTCGGGCTTGGAGTGGCTTCCGTCATCGGGAACATAGTTGTACATAACGACATACTCGGTCTTCAGAAGCGTGAAAGCATCTATGCGCGACATATAGTAATCCTTCTTGGCATAAGGATCCCGCAGAACGATAAGTTCCTCGTTCTTGCTGTCTTTGAGATGCTCGCCCGCGAGTTTGGCTTTCCTGTCCTTCTCAATGGCGATCTTCTTCTTAAGACCTGTAGGTTTGTTACTCGTCTTCTGATTCTTCATCGTCACCGTAAAGCTCGTCACAGAGCTTGTCGTAATAGTCGTAGATCACATCTTCTTCCTTATCGACAAGG
Organism: Saccharofermentans sp.; assembly: GCA_024683485.1. Taxonomy (GTDB): domain Bacteria; phylum Bacillota; class Clostridia; order Saccharofermentanales; family Saccharofermentanaceae; genus Saccharofermentans. The sequence goes on from JAIKYD010000106.1 coordinate 31,712, forward strand.
TTCTCGAGAAGAACATCCCCGCCCTTATCAACGAAACGCATAATGACGTACTCCTGTATCTCATCACCGTTCTCATCCTTCTCTCCGGAACCGATGATCAATACAACATATGAATTTCCGTTAAAGAGAAATGTGCTTTCAACAACAGCTTTGGTGATCTCGCCTGTCTCTTCATCCTTTAGTTCGATAACTCTGTCGCCTTCGTCATCAAGCTGTGCAATTGCGTCGATCAGTTCGTCTCTTGGTCCGATCTCCTGATTGAGATTATTATCGTCTGCCATAATCATTCTCCTTTTTAAATCACTGTTTTCTTAAATTATAATTATAGCATATTAAGGAAATCTTGAAGAATGATCTCGGCAGCGACCTGGTCAATGACCTTTTTCTGTTTCTTCGCTTTTATATTGCTCTCGTGAAGATATCTTGAAGCAAGAACAGTCGTATAGCGCTCATCTTTGTAAACAGGCTCGATCCCGCATCTCTCTGACAGCTCTTTTCCAAAAGTTTCAGCCTTGTCCTGTGTCTCGGATCTTGTTCCGTCAGTCCTTGCCGGTCTTCCGATTACGATGGCATTTACTTCCATTTCTTTTATGATCTCGCATATGCGGTTAAGTGCCCATTCAGGATCCTCGCCATTCCAGTTCACCGTCTCGATTCCTCTCGCGATCACGCGGAGCTCATCTGATACCGCAATACCGATATGCCTCGTTCCGAAGTCTATCCCCATTACTCTTCCCGCAGCTTTCCCCATGTAATTCATTCCTCTCTCAACAATCAAAAAATAAGGCGGCATAAGCCGCCGAACCTGCTTATCAGTGGTATCTTAACCCCTTTTACAATCTGGAGCAATAATCGTTGATGATAACCTCAAGGAGCTCGTCCCTGTCTATCCTCTTGATAAGGCCTCTCGCCCCCTTGTAATTGGTAATGTATGTGGGGTCGCCCGAAATAAAATATCCGACCAGCTGATTAATAGGGTTATAACCCTTCTCCTTCAGTGCACTCAAAACATACGACATTAATGCATGTACGTCAGCGGTTCTGTCACCGGATAGATCAAATTTTGCTGTGTTACTGTCCACAGACGACCTCCAAACGAAGTATTCTTCGACATTTTCATTCTAACACAGTAATTGTTAAATGTTATAAAGATTTGATTAATTTTTTACTATGAATGACTTAATTGGTCGAAAACCATAACAAAACGCGGTCGGAATCTGATACTGCGTCCTCAGTTTCCGCCTCCGATTCTCATTATGCAGTTCTCATTCTCGGAGCCGGTAATTATTCCTTTAACAATGTTACCCTTAATAATATCAAGGCTTTCAACATCTGCAAAAGTCCTTATATAATTTGCCGTATAACCTTCAGCAATGGTCCTGCCGTCCTTTTCGATTAGCTTCTCGATGAGGATCTCCGCTTCTTTTCCCACCATCGAAGATGCAAACTCCGCAGAAAGCCGGTCAGAAATCTCTATCAGTTTTTTAGCCCGGGCTTTTCTTATACTCATGTCGATCTGGGACATTGAAGCAGCCTTCGTTCCTTCCCTTACCGAATACGGGAAAACATGGATCTTCGCAAACGCCATTCTCTCGGCAAAACTTATTGTTCCGGCAAATTCTTCTTCAGTCTCTTCAGGGAAACCCGTAATTATATCCGTAGTAAGCGACATATCCGGGAACTCAGCCCTTAAAGCATTCACGCGGTCCTCATATTCTGCGGCCGTGTACTTTCTGTTCATTCGCTTGAGTACAGTATCAGAGCCGCTCTGGAGCGACAGATGGAAATGCGGACACAAATGCTCCAATTCCTTAAGACCGCGGATAAACTCAGGTGTCATAGACTTCGGCTCAAGAGAGCCAAGCCTTAGCCGCTCTATGCCCGGAATCTGATCTATCTTCCTCAGAAGATCAAGAAGAGCTGTAATATCCTTGCCCTGATCCTTACCATAGGAGCAGAGATGGATGCCGGACACAATGATCTCCTTATATCCGTTCTGCGCAAGGAATTCAGCTTCTTTGACACATGACTCCTCACTTCTGCTTACGACTCTTCCTCTCGCATAAGGAATGATGCAGTATGTGCAGAAGTTGTTGCAGCCATCCTCGACCTTAATAAAAGCCCTCGTTCCTTCAGGTGACAAGACAGTACCGAAATCATGATATTCATCCGTCTTGCTTACTTCAGGTCTAGTATGACTCATCTTGTGCTGTAGCGAGGAATTCCCGCGGCCTGCCATAAATTCTTCAACTCTGGCAACAACCGTATTCTTCTCTCTCGTTCCTATGACTATATCTGCAGGCACTTCGCCGTTGGATATCTCAGAAGAACATCCCATTGCCACAATAACAGCTGAAGGATTGTTTTTCGCCATTCTCCGGAGCATCTGATAAGACTTGCGGTCTGCTTCACCCGTTACTGAACATGTATTAACTATACATACATCTGCCTCTTCCGGAGAGTCAACATTCTTATGCCCATTATCAAGAAACAGGCGCCTCGCGGCGTCTGTCTCGTATTGGTTTACCCTGCAGCCTAATGTAAGGAAATATACCTTCATTTATCAGGCTCTGATCTTAATGTGTGTCTCTCTTAACTGCTGCTCGGTAACTTCACCGGGAGCACCGCAGAGAAGATCCTGCGCATTGCCGTTCATAGGGAATGCGATGACTTCGCGAATGTTCTCCTCGCCTCTTAAGATCATGATCATTCTGTCAACGCCCGGAGCCATTCCGGCATGCGGAGGTGCACCGAACTGGAATGCACTGTAGAGCGCACCGAACTTTGTCTTGAGTTCCTCTTCGGAATAACCTGCGATCTCGAATGCCTTCTTCATGATGTCGAGGTCATGGTTTCTTACAGCGCCGGATGAGAGCTCTATACCGTTGCATACGATATCGTACTGGTAAGCAAGGATCTCATCAGGTTTCTTTGTATTGAGTGCTTCAAGGCCGCCCTGAGGCATGGAGAAAGGATTGTGAGTGAAGATATACTTCTTTGTCTCTGTATCCCATTCATACATCGGGAAGTCGTTGACGAAGCAGAATCTGAAAGCGTTCTTCTCGATGAGATCAAGCCTTGCGCCGAGCTCGTTGCGGATCTTGCCTGAACACTCATTTGCGCGTGTCTCATTGTCAGCAATGAAGAAGATCGTATCGCCTGCCTGAAGGCCTGCAAGATCTTTAAGCTCAGTCTTCATGTCATCAGGAATGAACTTGTCGATAGGTCCCTTGTAACTCATATCCTCAAGGACCTCAAGATAACCCAGACCGCCCATTCCGAGGTCATCCTGGGCAAACTTGAGCATCTTCTCATGCTGGCCCTTAGAGAGCTTCGCATGAACATTGATCGCACGGACAGTCTTTCCGTGGAAAGCCTTGAATGTACATCTTGAGAAGAACTCCGTAACATCGATGATCCTTAACGGGTTTCTGAGATCCGGCTTATCGGAACCGAATTCAAGCATAGCCTGCTTGTAGGAAATGACCGGATAAGGTGCAGCAGTAACCTTTGCACCCTCGGGCGCAAACTTCTCGAATGCAGCCGTGAGGACTTCCTCTCCTGCTCTGAATACATCCTCCTGTGTGGCAAATGCCATCTCGAAGTCTAACTGATAGAACTCTCCCGGAGATCTGTCTGCTCTTGCATCCTCATCTCTGAAGCAGGGTGCGATCTGGAAATACTTATCAAATCCCGATACCATCAGGAGCTGCTTAAACTGCTGTGGAGCCTGCGGGAGCGCATAGAACTTGCCCTTCCATTTTCTTGAAGGAACGATATAGTCTCTTGCGCCCTCAGGAGAAGATGAAGTAAGGATAGGTGTCTGAATCTCCAAGAATCCCATCTCAGTCATCTTCTGTCTAAGGAATGCTATTACGTTTGATCTGAAGATGATGTTATCCTTAACCTTCTGGTTTCTGAGGTCGAGATAACGGTACTTAAGTCTGACGTCCTCTCTTATCTCTTTTGATGTCATGATCTCGAAAGGAAGCTGTGAATAGACCTTTCCGAGAACATCAACAGAATGAGCCTCAAGTTCGATCGTTCCTGTAGCGATCTTGGGGTTATATGTCTCCTCATCCCTGTGCTCTATCTTACCCTTGACCGAGATGCACTCCTCTTTTACAAGTCCGTCAAGAAGACTTGTATCACGCATAACGACCTGAAGCGTTCCGTACATGTCTCTCAAGTCAATGAAAGAAACGCCGCCGTGGTCTCTGATGTTCTCGATCCATCCGCAAACACGGAGTTCCGAATCCACGTCCTTCTCGGACAAGGAACTTATGATCCTGTCTCTGTACTGGTTAGACATAAACAATTCCTTTCTCCGGGGAAACAAAAAACGCCCCGAACTTAAACTTCCTTAAGTTCAGGACGAACAATACATGTCCGCGGTGCCACCTGATTTACTCCGCCAATCCGGCAGAATCTCTTTATACCGTTATGCTGCTGGAGTTGTTATTCGCCGCCGGCCTCTTTCCGCTCTGCCTTTCAGCCCTGGGGCAAAGCTCTCTGAAGGCGACATACCGTGGCTACTGGGGTCTCCGTCATCGCATAATGCGTAATAGTACATCATTGCCATTGGCATTGTCAACCATGCAGACAATTTATAAAGATAGATTGTGATGCAGCGTAGAACTATAATACTTTAAATGAGGAGAATAACAATATGGATAAAAAACTCAAAGCTTTAGCAGAAAAGAAATGGAGAGATTTTGCTTCTTTAAACAGCGCGAAAAAAGAGCAATCTCTGAATCATGATTTCGTCTTTAAAATCGAAGGCACAGGCGGGCATGACGAGACAATGCGCTTCATAATAGACGATCAGGAAGTTATAACTTGCGGCGGTGGTTTTTTAGGGCCTGATGGTGATTCTTTTGTCGGATTGGTTACTAATATGAAAGCAACTGATAATCTGGAAATCGGGTGGAGTTATGAACCCGGTGAGTGCGATCTGTTGTTTTCACGAAAAAAAAAACTGGTATATTTCTGCAAGATAGGGGAAAATAACGGATTCTTTCTTCGGTATTCCTATTTTGCTGAATGTATTACAGAGGGTGCCAAATCAAGATCCAGATGATACTATTTCTCTGCTCCGCATGAACTTCTTGATGGCCCGTCATCGCCGGACTCATAGTGCGCGCGGAATTCCATGTTGATATCCCCGATCTCGCGCCTGCCTTCAATATAATCCTGATACATATCCGCAAGGCCTGCCATGCAGCCATCACAGCTGCCGTCAATATATCCTATTGAGTCAGCAACAATCTGCTCACGTTCTTCTCTTGTTGTATCCTTGATAAGTAAACTCTTCACCTTCTGCCTCTCTTAAAGCCTTTTCCGCCGCCTCTGCCTGACCTTCCCTGTCTGGGCTTGCCTGCATAACCGCCTGCACCGCCGGTTCTTCCGGCTGTATAGCTGCCTCCTGCTTTGCCTTTCCTTCCCTTTTTTACTGCCGGCGGAGCCTTCTTTCCACCTTTAGAACTACGCAGATCACGCTCCTCTTCAAAGCCGTACTCGAACGAGAAATCTATCTTGTTCTCTTCAGTATCGACTTTCTCCACAACAACAGTTACCGGCATTCCAATAGAGAGCACCTTTCCGCCGCGCGCCCCTATCGCCCTGTATGATCTGTCATCGAAGAAATAGTGATCTCTTAAACTTCTGAAAGGAACGAATCCTTCGACTGTATTTTCGAGCCTTACAAAGCATCCGCCGTCAATGATCGATGAGATGACACCGTCATAATGTTCACCGATCCGCTCAGCCATGTATTCGCATATCTTGATGTCTTCAGAAGCTCTCTCTGCATCAACCGCATTGCGCTCCATATCAGATGAATGTTCAGCCGCATTATCAACAAGCCCCGCAAAATGACTTCTTGAATTCTCACCGTGCAGATAGCTCTTGATGATCCTGTGAATATAAAGATCCGGATAACGTCTGATAGGAGACGTGAAGTGACAATAGTTTTTCGAAGCAAGACCGAAATGTCCCAGACAGTCAGAACAGTATCTTGCCTTCGCCATGGATCTCAGCAGCAGTTCATCCAATGCCGGGAGCGCAGTCTTGTCGCCGATCGTTCCCATGAATCTCTGCACATCCAAAGGCTTTATCCTTCCGGCAAGTCTTCCCGAAGCACCGAAAAACCTTGCGATATTTGAGAACCTTGCAATCTTTATCGGATCAGGATCCTCGTGAACACGGTAAACAAACGGATACTTCAGTTCGGAGAATTTCTTTGCAACAAACTCGTTCGCGCAGATCATGAATGACTCGATAATGCCGTTTGTGTAGTTGATGGGATATGGCATTACATCCTTGACCGTTCCGTCATCATTCAGAACGACTTTTGTCTCCGGCATCTCGAAATTGATCGCACCCCTTCGTTCCCTCATCGCCCTCAGGATCTCAGAAAGCTCCTTCATCTTGATCAGCATCGGAATAATATCCCCATACTCTTCAACGTCTTCAGGACGGGGATCTTCAAGTATCCGGTAGCACTCTTTATAACTCATTCTCCTGTCAGACCGGATAACGCTCTCATAAAGCTCTCCGCCATAGATACCGCCCTCACGGTCGACAAGCATCTCAGCCGTCATTGCAAGCCTGTCAACATTCGGATTAAGACTGCAAAGTCCGTTCGAAAGTTTTGGCGGAAGCATCGGAATAACACGGTCCACCAGATATACTGATGTGCCTCTCGAAAATGCTTCACCATCAAGAGCAGTTCCTTCCCTGACATAATTCGAGACATCTGCTATATGAACATAAAGCTTGAAATTGCCGTTCCTGAGTTTCTCGATCGAGATGGCATCATCCAGATCCTTCGCATCTTCCCCGTCGATCGTGATAGTAAGAAGATCTCTTTTGTCACGCCTGCCACCGGCAATCTCATTAACGATCTGTTCCGGATCAGGATTGACCGGAAGCGATTCAACTTCCTCAAGAACCTTTTTGGGAAATGTCTGCGACAGACCGAACTGTCTTAACACAGTCAGCATCCTGACATCGTTATTCCCGTAATCTCCAAGGACCTCGGTTATAGTTCCCCTGCAGTCACCTCTGTCACAGTTCGGATTAAGCACCTCGCATACAACGACCATATTGAACGGCGCCCCGTTCAGGTGATTCTTATCGATCTCGATCGCGCCGTAATCAGTACTCCTGAACGACGGATCAGGAATGACAACTCCGCCTGTCGGAGACTGCCTTAAGATGCCTATTACCTGATTCTTTACCTGCAGCGGTCCTCTCGGTGCCTGATCAGCCAAAGTCTCAGGAAAAACAGACTGCTCTTCCTTGGCTTTTATTACCCGGTTTCTCCGTTTCTGGGAAGCGCTCATATTCTCGGCGAACCCAGCCCTTTTCTTCTTTTCTTCCATATCTGATCCCTCGAATAGTTTTTTATTATCTTACTACAAAGGAAGAGACATTACAGAACAAAAGAGGACGCATCCTCTGTCATAGTGACATCAGATGCGTCCTTTATCAACAATCAGTTGGAATATCAAGACCTGTCAGATATATCCGATCCATGCACCGGAATCACTGAATTTACTCATTTTGCCATCGGTCTTGTATTCACCGGTAACCATTACGCCATTTTCATCAAAGTAATACCATGCATTACCTGATTTTGCCCAGCCGTTTTCAACCATGGCTCCGGATGGACTCATGTAATACCATTTGCCGCCTGACTGAACCCAGCCGGTTGCCATTGCTCCGGAAGCACTCAGGAAATACCATTTGCCTCCCAGCTTTACCCAACCGGTAGCCATCGCACCTGAATGACTCAGATAGTACCATTTGCCGCCTTCTTCGATCCAGCCAGTTGCCATTGCTCCGGAAGATCCGAGTAAATACCATTTACCACCTGACTGTATCCATCCTGTCTGCATAGCACCGGTATCTTTCATGAAATACCACTTACCGCCGGACTCGATCCAACCGGTCTGCATTACACCGTTGCTGTCGAAGAAATACCAGACCTTACTGATCTCCTGCCAGCCGGTAACTTTGGAACCTTTAGCATCATAGTAATACCATTTCTTTCCCTCCTGCTTCCAGGTTGACTTTGGCGCTGCCGTAGGTGTAGGTGTAGCAGGCTTTGTTGTGGGTTTTGCTGTAGGTGTAGGCGTAGCCGGTTTAGTTGTCGGCTTTGCCGTTGGTGTAGGAGAAGGCATTCCTGATGGTATTGGGGTCGGCTTTGATGAAGCGTCATCGATCTTGAATGTGCCACTCTTATTCCATGCGCCCTGTGTGATCGAACAATCTTTCAGAGTAATGTTTTTCACATTAATATTTGTTACACCACTATCAGTTCCATATGCTTCTATCTGGGAATTTGTAATGCTTAACTTTGTATCCGCAGCGGCATCAAACTTGTCATCAATCTTGATCTTGCTGTCCTTAATAGTGAAAGTTTTTGTCCATTCGCCGGCATCTATCGTTACATATGTAAGGGTACATCCGTCAATTGACAAACTCTGTCCGGATGAACCGATAACCGTATCCATAATTCTTTCAGGTCCATCAGAGAAATTATCCTGAGCAATTTCTGTACTGCTGATTGAAATACTTGTTTTCGAGGCATACTGGCCACCAGTCAGTTTGGCATTCTTAATCACAAGATTTCCTTCAGAATCAACAATAAGCCTTGTCGCGGAAATACCATTAATCGTCACATCACCTAAACCGGTTATCGGGAGTTTGCAAATGCCTTTAAATGGTTCATTCTCAATAAAATAATGCTCTGATGTAAGACAGCCTTCAACACTTCCATCACCGGTGATCTCTACATTTCCATACGCCCTGACAAGATCTTTAAGAACAAAATCTTCTTCTCTATGTACAACATTCTTTCCTTTAAGAACTATCTTCAGATCAGAAAGATTGCTGACAATAACAGCCTTGTTATAAGCTTCTTTATATTCTCCGTTCCAGAAGCCTGATGTTACGTTATGAAGATTCAGGCAAGTTGACAGTTCAGCATTATTCAATGTAAGTGTTGATGTTTTGGGATCAAATGTTGCAGTACCCGAACCGCACTTAACACTGAGGTTTTTATCGGATATTATCTCGCCGTTTACAGTAAGCGGATATCTCTTATCAGATGTATCCGCATTAAACAAGTATGCATAATTCGGATAATACGCTTTGCAGGCTTCCAGTTGGTCATCCGGGACATTGATAACCAGATCTATCGAAGTACCCTCAAATAATTCCGTTCCAAAGAGGCTATACCAGTTCCAAGCATCATTGGTCACAGTTATCTTTTTAAGATTAGTGCAGTCTTTGAACAGGTAATAACCGCTAAGACATACATTATCAAAGGTTAATTCCGTAAGTCCTGTACAATCTTCAAAAACGCCTTCACCGCCTATATAAACCGACTCTTTATCTTTAAAATCTGTCCTGATGTTTTTTACCTTGGCAGGAAGAGATGTGTCTGATTCTCTCGCCTTTTCCCATACTCTCACACCATCACTGTTAAGAAGCCAAAGAACACCATTACTGTCTAATTCCCAGCCGTTCTTCTCAAGTTTCTCTCTTGTGTTGCTCTTCCATTTAGCATAAAGAACACCGCGTCCCCAGTTATTTGACATTTTGCTGTCGCCAAGATCAAGACCTTCAAAAGCTTCCGCAGCACTGTCCTTGGTTATAAAGTTTCCGCTGGATAACTTCTTCTCTTCACCGTCATCGCCAAAATAGAAATTATAGAGAGCCTCTTCTTTGGAACACCATCCCAGGAATGTATCTCCTGACTTGGTTGCTTTCGCATCTCCGGTAGAAGTATTCAAACTGAAATCATAAACTGGCTTGCTCGCATTAGTATCATCTTTGCTGACCTCAAGAACCCATTTCTCACGTCCGTTTACCAGTCCGCCGTTTCCGTCAAAAGTAATAGTACTGCCATTTGTGAAGCTAGGACTGCTCTCTCTCAAATAATAACCCTGGAAACTGTAACCTGAATTATTAACAGCTTTAGCATCAGGATCCCAGCAAATGGTTATCTCAGTAACATCACCTTTATCTACGTAATAACCTTCACTTACTCCTGACCAATTCTCAAAATGAGAGCCTTCCTCAACAGGATTAGGAACAGTAATCGTATAAGGAACATCAGTGACCCAGTAATATGACGGGAATTCCAGTTTTCCGATTTCTCCCTTAGCCCAGAAATAATCACATTCAATCAGATTATCCTTATCTCCATATCCGCCCGTAAAAGATATCGGGTAATAATTCTGATAGAATTCAATTGTCAAACCTCTGGTCAGATAGTCCTCACCATCTTCCCCAGCACTTCCTGACATATTCAATCCGACTGTGATAGGATATCCGGAATTATTCTTGAACTTAACCGGAACCTTATATGTGGAACCGTGCTTCTTTGTAATCGTCTGTGTACCGATAACTTCAACACTTCCTGTAAAGTTGAAATCATCCTTTGAAGCACCATTAAAATACTCAACTATATATGCCTGCTTATCATCATCACCCCAATACCCAAGGGAATAATAAAAATCCTTACCTTTATGAACAGGGAATTCGAAAGTATCGCCGGGCATGATCAGCATATTGCTGTTGTTGATTATGTAACCGCCCCAGTCATCAACAGTATCATCATCTACTTGAAATACATGATGCTTAGCCTCACGGCTTTGGAGTTCTGCCGGCATTTGAGGATCAGACGATGCTGCATTTGCTTTTGCCGGAAAAATAAACGATGACGCAAGAGCCACCGCAATTAGACAGAATCCCATTAGTGTAATCTTACTGCAGGTCTTTTTCATACAAAAATCCTCCTGTCTATAAATATCAGATATATTATAATTTTATCGCGTTCATTGTTTTTATCAATTTTTCTTGCATAAACAAAATATTAATTCCTTAGCATTTTTCGAGGAAAATGCTAAACAAAAATCGGGCCTCCGATTTTTGCAATAATATCTGACTGACAGCCCTGTAGATCAGCGTTTTTATCCGACAATTATTTAATCGAATCAGATGTGCAGTTGATTTTCCGATCTGTTGAATGACAGTTGTAATTTCAGTTCGGTTTTTGAAGGAGCAATTACAAAAACAGGCTTATTGTGTAATTCCTTACATGTTTTGAACAATAATTTCAACAATAGAGGCTGCCTCATTGAGACAGCCCCAATTATTGCTTTAATTGTACATTCTATAACTGAATATCAATTCTCTTATTTTGGCGGATTTAGGCAGTGACCGTCATCTGCGAACTTGTATTGAGTTCCGCTGATCGTATGGGTTCCGGTAAACATTACTCCATTGCTGTCAAAGAAATACTTCTTACCATCTATCTTCACCCAACCGGTCTTCATATAGCCGTTTGGATCAAGGTAGTATGTTTTTCCAGCTATGGTCTGGAAACCAGTCTGCATATATCCGTCAACATCAAAGTAGAACCAGGAACCATTTATCTGTTGCCAGCCTGTCAGCATGTTGCCGTTAGCATGGAAATAGAACCACGAGCCGTTTATCTGCTGCCAACCGGTAGCCATATATCCTGCCGAACTGAAATAGTACCAGAAACTACCTATTTTCTGCCATCCCGTAGCCATAGCTCCGGAAGTAGTCAGATAGAACCAATTATTTCCTTCTTTCAGCCAGCCAACCTGCATTACTCCCTGATCATTGAAGTAATACCAGGAGCCTACCTGATACCAGCCTGTTACCTTTTTTCCATTAGCATCATAGTAATACCAGTTGCTGCCATCCTGTTTCCAGGTTGACTTAAGTTTTGTTACAGGCGTCGGCGTAGCTGTCGGTTTCTTTGTTGGTGTTGCCGTCGGCTTCTTAGTAGGAGTCGGCGACGGTTTCTTTGTCGGCATTGCCGTCGGCTTCTTAGTAGGTGTCGGAGACGGTTTCTTTGTCGGTGTTGCCGTCGGCTTCTTAGTCGGTGTTGGCGACGGTTTCTTTGTTGGTGTTGCCGTCGGCTTCTTTGTAGGCGTCGGTGACGGTTTCTTTGTCGGCGTTGCCGTCGGCTTCTTTGTAGGAGTCGGTGACGGTTTCTTTGTCGGCGTTGCCGTCGGCTTCTTTGTAGGAGTCGGTGACGGTTTCTTTGTTGGTGTAGCCGTCGGCTTCTTGGTTGGAGTCGGCGACGGTTTCTTTGTTGGTGTAGCCGTCGGCTTCTTCGTTGGAGTTGGCGACGGTTTCTTTGTAGGTGTAGCCGTCGGCTTCTTGGTTGGAGTCAGCGACGGTTTCTTTGTTGGTGTAGCCGTCGGCTTCTTCGTTGGAGTTGGCGACGGTTTCTTTGTAGGTGTAGCCGTCGGCTTCTTGGTTGGAGTCGGCGACGGTTTCTTTGTTGGTGTAGCCGTCGGCTTCTTTGTTGGTGTAGGTGTAGCCGTTGGCTTCTTTGTCGGCGTAGGCGTTGCTGTCGGCTTCTTCGTCGGTGTCGGCGTTGCAGTCGGCTTCTTGGTTGGAGTCGGCGACGGTTTCTTTGTTGGTGTAGCCGTAGGCTTCTTCGTCGGAGTCGGCGTTGCCGTCGGTTTCTTTGTAGGAGTCGGCGTTGCCGTTGGCTTCTTTGTCGGTGTCGGCGTTGCCGTCGGTTTCTTTGTAGGAGTCGGCGTTGCCGTTGGCTTCTTTGTCGGTGTCGGCGTTGCCGTAGGCTTCTTTGTAGGAGTCGGCGTTGCCGTAGGCTTCTTCGTAGGTGTCGGCGTTGCCGTAGGCTTCTTTGTCGGTGTTGGTGTTGCCGTCGGCTTCTTTGTAGGAGTCGGTGTAGCCGTCGGCTTCTTCGTTGGTGTAGGTGTAGCCGTTGGCTTCTTTGTCGGTGTCGGCGTTGCCGTAGGCTTCTTTGTAGGAGTCGGCGTTGCTGTCGGCTTCTTAGTCGGTGTAGGAGTAGCTGAAGGCTTGTTTGTTCCTACAGGTGAAATGATCTGTACAGGTGAACTTGCATAGTCAGTTAAGTTAGTTCCGTTTATGTCTTCAGCCAGAATGTAAATGAAAAAGGATGTACCCCATTCATTTACGTTAAGTGACGATGGAATCGTGAATGTACCCGTTCCACTTGTAGAAAAAGTACCACCAAGCCCATCGTAGTAAATAATTCTGGCATTGCCTGTATTTCCAGCTGTATATTCTTTGTCCAGGATCAGAACAGATACGCGTGTTGCATTTCCTGCATCAGAACCTGTGATCGTATACGGTACGGTTACATTGGATCCCGAGACTGAAATACTCTTGCCGCTTGTAACGGAAATACCCAGATTGTTGTCATTTAAAGTAAGTTTATATGTGTTAGCGGCAGAACCATCCAAAGATGAGAAAATAATTTTGCTCTGATCAATATTCAAAGCAGGTGCAACGCCAACTTTCTCACTTACCTTGTAAGTACGGACCTGTCCGTTGTATGTTATGTAACCGGCACTTCTGCCAGCACTAGAATCAGCACCCTGATAATCGGAACGGAGCCAGTAAAATTTCGAGGATCCACTCTTAACACGGTTTTTGCTTGCTGTATCTGCCGTGCAATATCCATACGAGACATTTGACGCTTCCTCAGCATCCAAGACGAAAATCTTATCGCTTGTCAGGGGTACATAATATGAAAAAGCAGTCTGGGTCCAGGATGATACATTTCCAGCTTTTTCACCTGCAGAAAGATTATGGTATTTCGTATTGCTGCTTACAATAGAATCCTTTTCAATAGATGTAAAAGAATTATTGAGGAAAGTACCATTAAGATAAGTCTTGAGCGAACTCGATTCCCATTCTGATACTGAACTGTCGAAAACCTGATTAACAAGTGTTTTTTCACTGTCAAGAAACAATGTCCTACCAGAAGAAAAAGTGGTTGAATTTTTCTCAAGCACACGGAATTGAATTGGTGTACTTAAATATGCACCAAAATACACATAACTTCCGGACCATGCACTGTCCTTATCCGGAGCAGCCGGATTAGTTATGCCTGATGTACATAGATACGTGTTGTCCTGATTCTTCGTACTGGCAGCCAGTACATAGTTTTCCTGCTGTTCTAACCTCGGGATCAGTGCAACGGTAATGGCAGCAGTTAAAACAGTACTTACCGCCCGTACCGCTATTCCCTTCAGTTTATCTTTCATCTTTTCACGAACCTCCCAAAGTGAAGCATATAGGTTCAAATAAAAAACGAGTGACTGCTCCCTTAATCTGTGATCCTTACATTTCTTAAGTTTTATTGATCAACCGGGACGCAGTTCTTAAGAATTCTGATACTCGGAAGAGTATACCATTATGATGATGGCAGTTATACCACTTTATGGCTTTTCGATGACTAATATTGAACACAAATCCTAAAAAAACCGCCCCTATCAAACAGAAAGGGACGGTTTTGATGATTAAATCAAATATTACTTACCAAGCCTTCGCAATTGAGAGGTAAAGAACGACAGAAACAATTGCGAAAAGAATGCAGCAAATGACTGTCCATGTCTTGAGCTGCTCTTCAAGAGTCCTGCCCTTTGCCTTGTTGTAATATGAGTCGGAAGAACCGCCTGCAACTACACCGATACCTCTGTCATTACCTTCCTGAACGAGGAAGAGAATGATGATGGCAAGTGCCAAAATAATTTCTACAACACTAAGAACGATATTCAGTACTGTCATCTGTTCTGCGCCTCCCTTTACTGATTAGCCTATGAATAATAACACATGGTCTTTACTTATGCAAACAAACTTTTACGTCTGAATGCCTGTACTGACGCAAAAAACAGGATAAACTCAAGCCCGCCCGTTTTATCCGTTGCTTACGATGTAAGCGAAAAGGAACACTACAGGCGAGTTCCAGTAGATAGTTACCTCGTTGAGCGAATATGCCTGATCGCTGTCTGCATAGCAGAGAGCCGGAGCAGTATCCTTAAGAACATTCTGTGCATAGGAATCTTCAAGGTTCTGGTCAGGACCGCCTGCGATCATGCCGGGAACAGCCGCGCCCTGCGCCTGTGAAGGTCTGTGGTGCGGTGACTCGGGAGATACTGTTCCGAAGCCTGACAGGAAGCAGTAACCCAGACCGTTCTTTCCAAGCAGATAGTCGAGCTGCGCCCTTGCGCAGGAATCGCCCTTGCTGTCTTTTGCAACAGCATCGTAGAGGAGCAGATACATACCGTTATTAGCAATTGACATGTTGCTTCCCCATGGATATTCGGTAAGTGATGAACCGTAACTGTCAGAAGCGACTGCTGACTCAACATTGGCAATACCGCTCATAAAGCTTGCAAGAGCCGCATCATAGAACTTGCCCTTGGTTCCTGCAGACAGATAAGCATAACCTGCGTAAGCACCTACACCCTGCCAGCCAAGATCAGCGGCACAGGGAATTCCTGCTCCTGCAAGCGCTGAGAACGAATCATCATACTTCGAATCTCCAGTTGTCTTGAAGAGCTCGGCATAAGCCCAGAGTCTCTCGTCAACATCGTTCTGGTCAGGATATTCACCGGTAACGATACCGTCTGGATTGGATGTGCCTTCAAGTTCTGTGTTGGCATCAAGATATTCAGCTGCCATTACTGCCGCATCAAGACACTTGGCGGCAAACTCGGAATCGATATCTTTATAGATAACAGAAGCCATAGCCATAACAGCGGCAAAGTCACCTGTCGCTGTTGTCGATACAGGAGTAACGATGAGCTCCTCAGTCTCCTCCTCAGGCATTACAAAGCCCGGGAAATTAGCGCATGTAACCTTATGATATACACCGCCGTCCGGTGCCTGCATCTTGAAGAGCCAGTCAAGTTCGAACTTTACTTCATCAAGAACATCAGGAATTCCATTGCCGGACTCGGGAATGCCGAGATCATCATCAAATGCTGAAGGATAGAGCTCATAAGCGAGCATCAGGTCAGCTGCCGCCTTGGCTCCGGATACGACATATCTTCCGTAGTCACCGGCATCGTGCCATCCGCCAGACACGTCGATTGTCTCTTCTGTTCCGTAGATTACGGCCTCATCAGTGTGGCATTCGGGATGCGCATAAATGCCTGCTATATTCTCTGTCAGTTCAACGCCGCATCTCTGCATATAGAACATACGGAGAGTTGCATCGAAAGCCTCATCATAAACATTATCAGCAATCGTGAATTCATAAGACTCAAAATCACCTGCAACAACCTTGTATGTACCCGGAACCGTGATATCAGAGAAATCGAATTTTGCCTCATCTCTTCCGGTTGATTCATTGAATACTTTAGCGTCAACAGCGCCTTCATAAACCTGAGTGCCGGAAGCTGCATCAACAACCAAAGCCTTTTCCACAATAGCATCGCCATTCAGGACAGCAACCTTGGGAGCATCCGGGAGATAACCGATCTGGTTGAGGTTAATCTCCGGATAGCTTACTCCGCCGCCGTCAACATAACCTGTATCATCGATACATCTCAGATCGAAATTATCGAACATGATCGAGTGCTCTTCGAGCTTTCCGTTGCTCTCAAACTTACCCATGTTAAAGCAGAGACGCGGTGCGGGATCGCTGTCAAACTCCATCATGAATACTAGATCAAAATGCTGGACTTCCGTAGTCGCATGGATCGTCTGTTCGCTGTATGCGTGATAATCGCTGCCGTTTATCTGGATCCTGTAATCAAGATCACGCTCAATAGTTGAATAATAGTCGAACTGCATCTCATACTTGCAGTTTTTATAGAGGCTGAAACCGTCATAATAGATCTGATTGCTGTAATCCTTATGTCCGGCTTTCTTGCAGTCAAACTGAAGCTCACCCTTGCTGTTTACTGCAAGTGTTCCGTCGCCGCCCTCGAAAAATGTCATCCATGTGGTAGTCTTCGAAGCAAAGTCGCCGTTCTCGATCATATTAAAACCCATGATTGAATTCGGATCCAACGTAGTCTCTGTCTCTTCAGTAGTCTCTATCTCTGTCTCAGTCTCAGACGTCTCCGTGGTTTCAGTCGGTGTCGGCTTGGAACATGCTGCCACACCAGCTATCATTGAAATTGCCAGGATCACACTTACGATTCTTTTCTTCATAATATGCCTCCAAAAAACGGGTTTGCTTCATAACACAGCGATTATATCATCACGAAAAAACAAATCATATCAAATAGTTTTAAAGTATTTTCTTTTAATGCAGTAAAAAGAAAAACCGCAAACATCTTTATGATATCTGCGGTTTTAGATTTGGCTGCCGAACAAGGATTCGAACCTTGACAAACGGTGTCAGAGACCGGTGTGCTACCGTTACACAATTCGGCAATGAGTTTTACAACTCGAGGATTATAGCAAATTGGTTTTCGAAAATCAATAAGCTATATAACAATCTCACATCACTTGTCTATCGGTTCCATTGGCGGCATCGCTCCGATCTCAGTCAGTTTCTCCCTCACTTTGCCCATATCCTCATAGATAGGCATCTTATTTGCAGGGTTGCGGAGCGCAAATGCCGGGTGATATGTGGTCATGATGAAATACCCGTTCTTCTCGATAAAACGCCCTCTTACATCACGCATGACAGGCTTTGTTCCAAAGAATCCCTCGTAAGCCGTCGAGCCGCAAAGAAGGATGACCTTCGGTCTTACAAGCATGAACTGCTCGGCCAGCAGGGGCTTGCATGCCTTGATCTCTTCAGGTGTCGGCCGCCTGTTTTGCGGAGGTCTGCATTTCGCGATATTACATATATGATAATCATTACTTGTAAGACCATAACTTCCCAAAAGATTCTGAAGGAGCTGTCCTGACCTTCCCACGAAAGGCAGCCCCTGAATATCCTCGTTCTCGCCCGGAGCCTCACCGATTATCATCAGAGGCGCCCTCCGGTTCCCCCTGTAGATAACCACATTTGTCGCACAGTCGCGGAGCCCGCAGTTATGGCAGGCCTTGCACCTTGCTTCAAAAGCTCCCCATTTCATCTCAAAATCGTCTGTCATATATACCCCTTATTTGAACATGATGACGGTGATCCCGTCATTCTGCAATCCCCAGTCCCTGTCCCGTGATGCTTCAGGGTGTTTGGCACTTATCTCGCGCCCTGCCGATGAGAAAGGCCCGAAATCCTCCCCCGGGCAATATGCCTTGATCATGCCCCTCGACATATATTTGCGGAGTTCAGTTCCCAAAGCCTGCTTGATAGCTCCTCCGGTGCCCGAAGACCCGTACCCGTGAACTATCTTGGCAAGCGGCTTTCCCGAAGCTCTTGCGCGGTATATCCCGTTCTGTAGCTTCATCATCGCCTGCTGTACTGTAGGATGACCTTGTTCAATATTAATTATTTCCATCAGTTACCTCTCGAAAACACTTCAATTATACAGTATGAGTGCAATAATATTAGTCATGAGACTTGACAGATTACTCGCAAACAGCGGACTTGGAACTAGATCCCAGGTCAGAGATAAGATAACCAAAGGCAGCGTCAGCGTTAACGGCACCGTCGTTACTGATGCGGCTTATCATGTGTCGGAGTCAGATTCCATCATATATGGCGGACAGGAAATAAATTGCCAGACAAAGCTCTACTATCTTCTTGATAAACCCGACGGTGTCCTCACAGCTATGGAGGATAAGCGTCTTCCCTGCGTTGCTGATTTCATTCCCTCCGAACTCAAGTCCAAGAAGCTCTCACCTGTCGGAAGGCTCGATTTCCATACCTCAGGACTTCTCATAATTACTAATGACGGCGAGCTGTCCCACCGCCTCCAGTCACCAAGATATGAAGTTCCAAAGGTATACCTTGCCACATACAGAGGCCAGGACTGGACTGAAGATGAGATCAGGACTGTTGCATCCGGATTTGCCATCCGTGACAAGGGATACAGCGAGCAGATCGCACCCGCTGAACTCAATGTGATTGAACCCGCCAAAGCCGGCTATGGCCTTGCTCTTCTGACACTGCACGAAGGAAAGACTCATGAGGTAAGAAGGATCTTCGCGCACTTCATCAAGGAAGTAACCGCTCTCCGCAGGATAAGACTTGCCGGGATCAAGATCAGTGATGATACTAATGAATGCGGGACATTCAGGCCGCTGTCAGAAGATGAGCTGGGGATGCTTTTCGATGCCACGGGAATGAGTAAATAATTCAAAAAAATCGATGTACCAAAAATGTACTGAAATCACGGGCAAACCATTACATATTTAGTAATTCTTGCTGAAATTACTAAATATGTCATGTTTCGAGTCCGATTTTGGTATTTTTTCAGTACATCCATCATATTCGCCCTGCTAAAGTGAACCCCAGCGCACTTGACGCCGCGAGACTTATCATCTCAGGTCTTTTGGCAATCATTCAGACCTTACTGCGCAAACGCCGCATTGATTATCGTCGTTATTACCTGAACTGTCTGATCATCATTAGTGCTGTTGACGCACTGGCAGAAGACCAGCGATGTCTTTCTGGACTTCCACTTTGCCTCGATCCCTAGACCCGTGCAAATATCCTCATCCGGTATCTGAATCCCGATTAGGACCTCTTTATCCGAGAATTCAGACGGATCTCTTATCTCCTCGTCACCGACACCGTATTCCCTGTAGAGCCTGTTCGTATATTCCACAGCTTCCTGCTCAGTCATATAGACAGGAACGACTCCGGCTTTTGCCTCATCCGTAAGGCCTTCCATTATCCTGTCATAGAGCGGCGCCAGATCCCTGAAAGTATTGAAATAATAACCATAGGATTCCTTATCGGATATAAGGACATCAGGGTTAGTATAGAACATCGCATTGAATGTCTCGTTGCCGTATTCCTGCTGCGGAATATCCTGATCATTTGGAACGACAAGGTCTGCCATTCCGATATATGGCCGCTTTATCCCCTGTGCCACAAGCGCCTCACGCATGACAGTATCATCCAGATACATATGCCCGAAAACAACCACCGAACAGCCTGTTCTCGTATTAGTTACAACACCGATGATGACAAGCAATGCCGAGACCGCAATTACTATTCCGAGCAGGAAATTCTTCCAGTTATAGTGGATGATGTTTTCCCAGTCGCTTTTATACCTTCCGAAATACATCGGCTCGGATTCATGGCGGATTTTTTCCTCGATCCTGCGGTCGCGCCTTCCTGAAGCAATGTCATAAACTGCAGAGATCTCATCCGCCATCTTCACGGATTCGGGATCTTCCTTGCCTCTGTAATGCTTCGACATCTGCCAGAAACGGTCGTCGATCTCCTTGATATCCGCATCAGCATTAAGGCCCATGTATTCCAGGGCCTCTTCGCGCGTCATAGATGAGATCTTATCCTCTTTGACTGGATCTTTGCTTAACTGTTCCGGATCAACTACTCCGCTCATTTCTCTCCTGAATTACAAGCACTTGATCGCAAGACGGACAACATTCATTGCAGCAGTCTGGACATCAGCA
>JAIKYD010000114.1 GCA_024683485.1 Saccharofermentans sp.
AATGGTGCCAAGGTCACCGGTTGGTATCAGGATGGTTCATGGTACTATTTCGATAAAGACGGAGTAATGCAGACCGGATGGCTTAATGTCAGTGGAACATGGTATTACTTAGGACGTTCAGGTGCCATGGTTACAGGCTGGTTGAAGTCCGGAAACACCTGGTATTACTTGAGACCTTCAGGCGCGATGACAACCGGATGGCTGCAGATCGGCAAGGTCTGGTATTACTTCAATGAATCCGGCGCGATGGCAACCGCATGGAAACAGGTCAATGGCAGATGGTACTATTTCGATGAATCCGGCGCGATGCTCACTGGATGGCGACAGATCAAAGGCTCCTGGTACTATTTCAATGATTCCGGTGCAATGCTTACCGGATGGCAGAAGTTGAGCGGAGTCTGGTACCACTTTGATTCTTCAGGCGCCATGAAGACCGGCTGGCTGCAGTCAGGCGGCAAGTGGTATTACCTTGACACTAATGGTGCGATGGTCACCGGCACTAAGACGATCGACGGCAAGAAGTACACCTTTGATTCAAGTGGAGTCTGCAAGAATAAGTAAAGTGCGCTAAGGAAGTACGGTTTTTTACGTTGCTGATTCAAGTCTTGTCCCAAATTCGAGAAAATTGATTTTTGGGACAAGATTTTCTTGGATAGGTTTAAAAGGGTTTAGCACCTGCAGGCATCGCCGTCATGGAACAGGCTTGCGCCTCGGCTTTGCCGTCATTGAGATAGTTCTCCATATTTGAATCTTATAGATAGATGATTTGTGATTCTGTTCTCATCATAGCGGATTGCAGGCCATAGATTCTCTTTTATTACGACATTTATTGCGACACTTATTGCGACATGATGTCATTCAATTTTCCTGTAGTAACCATTACGATTTGGACCAACATACTCAATTAACTTATCATCCTTGAGTTGCTTTAAAACCCTCTGAACTTGACGTTGAGATAAACCCAGTCGTTCTGACATTTTTGCAGCGGATTGTTTTCCGTTTTCCATTATCAGTTCCAAGACTTTATCTTCTGTCGTCTTCTCTGAAGCAAAAGACTTGCCACTGGCTAATTCCTTTAAGAGATCCCGGATTAACTCAAGCATGAACTCTACAAATATGGTTGACTCTCCGGTGGTATTTGATGCATTTATAGCTTCATAATATCCATCCTGTCTCTCGTGTATGATCGATTCTATCGGAATCCAAAGAAAGAATTCCTGCCACTTTGCCAATATTAATGTATGCCATAATCTTCCAGTCCTTCCATTGCCATCAGCAAATGGATGAATGAATTCGAACTCGTAATGAAATATGCAACTCTTAACCAACGGATGTAACTTTGATTTTTTCAGCCAATCAAATAACTGTCCGATCAATTCAGGAACATAATTTGCCGGTGTGCCGGCATGAATCAACTGATCTCCGGAATATACACCGACTCCTTTGCTTCGGAATATTCCGGCTTCTTTTACCAATCCGGTCATCATTATCTTGTGAGATTTAAGAAGATCCTTCACAGAATACGGATTCAGTTTAGTCATAATCTCATATGCTTCGTATGCATTCTTTACCTCGCGAATATCTTGAGGTGGACCAAGAACCCTCTTTCCATCTATAACATCACTAACCTGATTTATTGATAAAGAATTCTGTTCTATAGCCAATGATGAATGAATGGATTTGACGCGATTTTCTCGACGTAATTTAGGATTCTTAGAAAGCTGCTCTGAAACAGACATTGCTCCTGTAAGCTCAGCTATTTCTATAACAAGATTTGTAATATTTTCCGTCATAGTAAATGGTGGGATATAGGTGTTTTGCATTAACCTTCCTCCTTTATCACACTTGTTATATTGGTTTCATATTCGTTTATACTCACAACAAATACTTAGATTTATTATTCTTTCGTTATTGATAACTTGTGATTTATAATTCTCAGGAAGTATCGTTGTTTTATATGGATGAATATATATTTAAGTAAAATTATATCATCAAGACCATCAATTTCTTAATTTATCAATAAAATAGTATCCCATCGGACAAGGTTCAATTAAAGGCACAATATTATTAAGATCTTAACTAAATCTTAGTGAAAAATAGTGTAAAAATAGTGAAAAAGACATAGCAAAGAAAGAATCAATTGATAACATAGTCGATTACTGTATAGTGCCTGCATGCTTCGCTGCCAAGGAACCGGCTCGCGCCTCGGCTCTGCCGTCCTTGACGATCTTAGGATGATCTGTAAAACCATCATGGCCGCTTGTGGTTAGTCCACAAATAATAACTCATCAGCAGCCCCATTCCGCAACTTCTGGCAACTGCAAAAGCATCTATTCTAAGACTATTATAGCTTGTCGCATTTTTCGCTGAATTCCGACAAACCCCTAAAGAAATCACTAAAGGATCTCCAAAGTTGAACAGGATTTGTTGCATGATTTTGTAGAGCTTTGGAGATCGTTTTCAGGAATCTTGTAAGATTTGTCGCTTTTCTCAGAAAAGTACGACAAGATATCAATGTTCAGAATATACATATCCCTACTTATCTTCTCAATAGGATGTCCAGAATACTCTGCAATCATTAATCATCACTCTTCCTTGAATAAAGCTTGATTCTGCCTGATAATAAAAGCATGTAACGGCTTTCAGTTGCTAATGCTCTGAAGTCATAGATCCAAATATCAAGCACTCGAAGATAACGATTCAGTATCAATCTTTACGTCCGTTTTATATTTCGCGAGAGAGGTGCCCGTTTTGAACAATACTTACAACATAATCATAATCGGAGCCGGGGTTACCGGATGCGCAATAGCAAGGGAACTTTCGCGTTATGAATGCAAGGTTCTTGTGGTTGAGAAGGAAGAGGATGTATGCTGCGGAACATCCAAAGCCAACAGCGGGATCGTTCATGCCGGATACGATGCAAAGTCCGGTTCACTTAAAGCCAAGATGAATGTCAGGGGCAACGAACTCATGACACAATTGGCCGCAGACCTTGATATCCCGTTCAAACGTATCGGATCTTTTGTTGTCTGCACCGATGAAGCGAACAGGCAGGGAATTGATGAACTCTATCAGCGTGGTCTGGACAACTCGGTTCCGGATCTTAAGATCCTGAGCAGGGAAGAAGTCATGGAGATGGAACCGAATATCTCTGATGACGTGGTCTGTGCTCTTTATGCGCCTACCGCAGGCATTATCTGCCCATTCAGGCTGAACATAGCACTCGCTGAGTGCGCAGCGCAGAACGGTGTTGAGTTTTCCTTTAATACACAAGTCAAACAAATAAATAAGAACGAAGACGGCTTTGTCATTGAGACTCCGCAGGGAGCCATTAAGGCCAAAATAGTTATCAATGCTGCGGGATGTCATTCGGATGAACTTCACAATCAGGTCTCGGATACAAAGCTTCATATCTCTCCGAGAAGAGGAGATTATCTGCTTCTCGACAGATCGACTCAGGGCTGTGTTGAACATGTGATCTTCCCCCAACCTACGAGTCTTGGCAAGGGAATACTTGTTACTCCAACGGTTCACGGCAACACGCTTATAGGACCTACTGCGGTCGATACTGATAACAAGGACGAAGCTCCGTTAACTGCTGATGGTTTGGCGAAGGTTATTGCCGGATCAGCGAAAAACATGAGGAATATACCGGTCAAGCAGGTGATCACGGGTTTCTCGGGACTCAGGGCACATGAAGACGGCGGAGAATTCATACTTGAAGAGGTTAATGACTGCGAAGGATTTTTCGATTGCGTTGGTGTCGAATCACCGGGACTGACAGCATGTCCTGCAATC
Source organism: Saccharofermentans sp. (assembly GCA_024683485.1). GTDB lineage: Bacteria > Bacillota > Clostridia > Saccharofermentanales > Saccharofermentanaceae > Saccharofermentans. The sequence goes on from JAIKYD010000114.1 coordinate 3,799, forward strand.
GGTGAATATATGGCAAATATGGTTGCAGACAAACTGCAGCTTGCGCAGAAAAAGGCTTGGAACGGTATCTGTCATGACATCAAAAAGCCTTTCGGAATGAATGAAGAAGAACGTGAACAATTGATCATAGAACATCCTAAATACGGGCGTATCATCTGCCGCTGCGAGACAATAACTGAAGGTGAGATCATTGACTCGATAAGAAGACCTCTTGGAGCCAGGTCCTTAGATGGTGTTAAGAGAAGGACCAGAGCAGGTATGGGACGCTGCCAGGGAGGTTTCTGCTCGCCAAGGGTAATGGAGATCATCAGCAGGGAGACCGGGATGCCTTTAAGTGAAGTGACCAAGAACGGCGGTGATTCAAGAATACTGACAGGGAGGACTAAAGATGAGAACTGATATAGTAATCGTCGGCGGAGGTCCTGCCGGTCTTGCTGCCGCGATCGGAGCAGCCAAAGCGGATCCTGAGATTAGTGTCCTGATCCTTGAGCGTGATCATGAACTCGGGGGGATCCTCAATCAGTGCATTCATAACGGATTCGGGCTCCATACATTTAACGAGGAACTTACAGGTCCTGAATATGCAGA
>JAIKYD010000080.1 GCA_024683485.1 Saccharofermentans sp.
CGACAATACTTGGCTGGCAACGGCCCGGGAAGATAGATTGCTGCCGGATTAAATTCCTCGATAGCTCAGTCGGTAGAGCGTTCGGCTGTTAACCGAAATGTCACAGGTTCAAGTCCTGTTCGGGGAGCCAAAGCACCAGTCAGAAATGACCGGTGCTTTTTTTATGTCTTGCGGCCGGCTTTTCGATTTAATAGAATTAATAATGTAGGATTTACAACGAATCAGTAAGAAGGAGGCATAACATGGGCTTATTTTCTAACCTTTTCGGAAGTGACGGCAAAGATATCGATAACGCATTGAACAAGATGAAGAATCTTGCTGAAGACATCATGGATGACGGCCAGATCAACTCCCAGCAGAACAGGCCTGCTGCCTCATCACCCGCAGCTCCGGCAGCTGCATCAGGAAATAATGGTATTCCGTTGAATAACAGAAATTCCGCTCCAGAATATATTGACGGTCCTTCCGGTGACTCCTGGGGGCCCAACATGCCTGCTGAAGAGAATCAGTTTAATTCCGGACTGGACTACAAGACTTATTTCACGAATATATTTGAGAGTGAGTTTTCTTCGTATCAGATAAACAAAGAGATTCCGCCATATAGAAATGCACTTATCTTCACATTCAGTCAGGGTGGGGCAAAGAAGCTTGTTGTTGAGATCATTTCTGATAAGACCAATCCTTACAAACTCAGGAAAGATTGCCGTGCACAGGGGATCCCTTATATCCGATATTATTATGATCACGATGGCTGGTGGAATACGAAGTCATATGTTATAAGGCGTACAACAAACGCTTTGGGTTAATCAGTTCCTCTCTTAAGGAAGAATATAGTTTAGAAAACTTGCGGGGCTGTCTCGGAATTCTGAGACAGCCTTATTGTTTTTAAGCCAATCCGCAACTTAAGTTTAAGTTAAGGTTTAGCGATTTTGCAGTTAAGGTTCGTTCAGTAGAATGATGATCGTAAGGGATGGGAATCCAAGAGATTCCACTCAGAAATAAAACAAAACAAATAATATAGAAAAGAGGTCGCAAATATGTGGAGCAGGAAAAGTGTTAAAGAGAAAGGAAAGAAAGCCTTTACTCTGAATTTTTGGAAGTGCGTTCTGGTAGCTTTGATCTTAAGCGTTGTTGTCGGTTCAGTAGGCGGTGGTGCCAGTGGTTTCTCCCAGATGTTTTCAAACAGGTTCCATGATTCAGATATCACTGACACAGTAGATGATCAGAATGATGTTATCGATGAGATAACAGATCAGAATTCAACCGGATTCAATTTTGATATTGATCTGGATGAGGATGCCGGGGAAGGAATTGCAGTTGCAGTATTAGTTATCGCAGTCGTTTGCTTTGTAATATATCTCTTCATTACAGCAATTGCACTTTTAGTCAAGTATTTAGTTCTTACGCCGTTTGAATACGGATGCAGGAAGTTCTTCAGAAAGAACCTTGACGAGCCCGCAAAGCTCAGCAATCTGGTATATGTTTTCGATGGTAACTATAAGAACGTTGTTAAGACAGCATTCATGAAAGATCTCTTCATCTGGCTCTGGAGCTTGCTGTTCATCATTCCGGGAATCATCAAGGCTTATGAGTACAGACTGGTACCTTACATCATCAGCGAGAATCCTCAGATGAACTACAGGGATGCTTTGGCAGAGAGCAAGAAGCTCATGGCAGGAAACAAGTGGAAGTCATTCGTTCTCGATCTTTCCTTCATCGGATGGGATCTTCTTGCAGGACTTACATTAGGTGTTCTCGATATCTTCTTCGTAGGACCTTACAAGGCTTCAACAGATGCAGCTCTCTATGAGACACTTAAGTATGGTATCGATGCAAAGTGATACAGGGAATAAGAATAGTTCGAGGGAATAGGAATAGGTTATAATAAGGTCGCCGGAGGAGATGCGTCTCCTCCGGCCGGCTTTGTGAATGGAGAGTTTTATGAGTTATAAAGTATTGATCGCGGATGATGAGAATGAGATCAGGAATCTTCTGAGACTCTATCTTGAGAATGACGGTTTTATCGTTGCAGATGTTGCCACAGGTTCCGAAGTTGCGGGAGCGATGGAAGAATTCAAGCCGGATATCGTTCTTCTCGATGTCATGATGCCCGGCAAGGATGGAATACACGTTCTCAAGGATATAAGGGAAGTCAGCAATGTTCCGGTCATGATCATTTCCGCACGTACAGCAGATGCCGAGAGGATATTAGGTCTTAATGTCGGAGCTGACGACTATATATGTAAACCGTTCAACCCTTTGGAAGTTGTAGCCAGGGTAAAATCCGCATTAAGAAGGTTCTATGCTCTTGGCGGCAGTGAGGAACAGAAGGAGACGGTAACCTGCGGCAATCTTGTTCTTGATACGGAGAAATGTCTTCTGCTGAAAGACGGAAAACCTATGGAACTGACTTCAGTTGAATATAAGATCATAGAACTTCTCATGAAGCATCCGGGCAAGGTCTTCACCAAGCAGCAGATATATGAGTATGCATGGGGCGAGGATTTTTTCGTGGCAGACAACAACATAATGGTTGCTATAAGCAAACTGAGGACCAAACTCGATGATGATCCTTCCCGGTATATAAAGACACTCCGCGGCTTGGGATACAGGCTCGAAGTCTGATTCCAATATGATCAGGCAGTAAGGATACAGGCGATGGGAAAGAACCGGAAAAGCAGCGAGAAACAGTTGAAAGGGTTTTTGCTCTCAAGATTCTTTCTTGTGCTTGCAATCGTAGGCGTTGTTGAGTTCATCAATGTCAGCCTCACGAATACATTTCTTATACCTTTGCTTATCAGGATCACGAGCTTCGAAAATGTGATCCAGGTTGACAGTGCGGAAGGACTGTTTGCAGTGGCTTTTGTTCTTCTTGCAACGCTGGCAGTAAAAAAGATATTCCCGGTCATCAATGTATCTCCTGCGGATGTAAATGCATTTCTTGAGAATTTGCTTGAGAAACACGGGTTATCCGGTATAGGGAATACTGATGCGACAGAAACTATCCGCATAATAAGCGAGGAACCAAAGACTGTCATACCTTTTATACTGTCAGTCATTCTGATAGCAATAATTCTTCTGCTTCCTTATGTGGTCGGGGGTGTGGTATTCTCATTATCTGTTGCCAGAGGGATACGCAAGCTGGAACGTGAACAGGAATTGGAACGCCGTAAAGAAGAGAAACGCCGTTATCTTATGATTTCTAACATTGTTCACGACATAAAGACTCCGATGACGACCGTATATGGTTATGCCAAGGCTTTGAACGATGGTATCGTTCCTGCTGATAAGCAGGAGGAATACCACGAGGCGATAATGGCAAAGACTGAAAGAATGAACGAGGTCGTTGCTCTGCTGTTGGATTATGTGAAGCTTGACAGCGAGGGGTTCACAATAAAGAGGACACGTATTGATGTCTGCGAAATGGTACGCTCCTGCTGTGCTTTCTGTTTTACTGATATTGAGACCGCAGGTGATGAGTTCGATGTCGATATACCCGAACATCCGATCTTCATAAGCGCTGACAGCATCCAGCTCTCGAGAGTCATTACGAATCTTATCACCAATGCGATAAAACATAACAGTTCAGGAATAAAGATCCGTGTTTCCGTTACTTCTGACTCATCATCAACCGCAGAGGATGTAAGGATCTTTGTGGCCGATTCTGGAGATGAGATTCCGATGCCGCTGCGGGATCAGATTTTCGAACCGTTCGTAACAGGAGACGAATCAAGAGCGTCGGGTTCCGGAACGGGACTGGGACTGGCTCTTTCCAATAAGATATGTGAGATGCATGGCTTTACGCTGAAGCTGGTACAGAAGCCTGAGATCCACCGTTATCATCTTGGGGATGAGTATCAGAAGGTGTTTGTCATCGCTATGTGATTGGCATATATCCTGTTTTGAAGTAAAATCCCTTTGTTGAATAAGAATAAGCGGATAGGTAAAAGAATATGCGGCTTAAAAGAGTCAGAAGATTATCTTGTATTGCTGCCATAAGTCTGGTTATGGTCTTAATGGTATCTTTGCTTTGCTCTTGCAGTATTGCCAGCAAGAAAGACCTTATCAGATTTGCAAAGAAGAATTTCGGCGCATGCGAGTTTATCAGAGAGGAACATAGTGGCAGCGGCAAAGATGAATACCGCACCGTATATCTGAGGGATAAAGAGACAGGCATTGAATACATGGTCACGACAAAGATGAATTCCTTAGTTATAGACGGAAGTGTTTTTGGTTATTCGGAGCACAGGTATTCAGATTTCCAGGATCTTTATATCGACTATAAAAGTGAAGAAGTTTCTGATGAGATAGAAGCTCTTGAGAATAAATATGATATGGAATGCGAATTGACGGATATCAGATTCCGCAACCGTGTGTCGGATTCAGATGCAAAGAAAGCTGCCGTGGAATTAAGTGAAATAATAAGTGAACATGATACCAAACATCTTTGTCCGGTTAATCACCTTATATATGCGGAGGATAATGTATATGTGGGCTGTTACAATGCTTCAACCGGCGAGTGGTATGCATCGGGAGAGTATGAAGTAATAGATTATGTAATTGAGAATTATGATCAGAATGCTCAGTTCCAGGCTTCTTTGCTTTGTTATATTAATGAGTTTCTTCAATACGATGAGATAGACAAACTGTTCCCTGACCATGACAGTATGCCGCAGGGAAAGGCTTATTATTTCAGGGACAGCAATGGAAAGAGATTTATTGCCATCAGAATGGAGGATTTTGGCGGCGATGCAAAAGGAATACGTCTTTTCCGCGACTATGCTTCTGGTATGGAAGAGATCGATTACTAAATAAGGAGATCATTGTGCGTTACGATTGCCTGATTATTGATGATGAGAAAGAACTTGCGGATAACACCTGTGAGTATTTCAATATGTTTGATGTTAAGACAGCAGCTGTTTATTCAAGTGCAGAAGCAGATGAGTTTTTAGGAAGCAACGAGCCAGGTCTGGTGCTTCTTGATATCAATCTTTCCGACGGAAGCGGGTTTGAACTCTGCAAGAAGATCCGTCAGACTCTTAATATCCCGATACTTTTTATTTCTGCCCGCAATACTGACGATGACAAGATAATCGCTCTCAATATCGGAGGTGACGATTATATCGAGAAGCCTTATTCGCTTGGTGTTTTACTTGCCAAGGTCAAGGTTGTTTTGAAGCGTTTTGGAAGTGTTGATACAGCTGAAACGCAAAAGTCTGATTATGATGACGGTTATCTAAAAATGGATTCTGTCAACAAAACCGTTTATGTTGCAGGTGAAGAGAAAAAGATCACCTCGATTGAATGGAAACTTTTGGATTATCTTATCGATAACAGGAACAGGCTTGTGACCAAAAACGAGATCTTCGATAAAGTCTGGAATGACAAGTTCACGACAGATGGAACCCTGAACGTCCATATAAGAAAGATCAGGGAAGCGATCGAGAAGGATGCGCAGGATCCAAAATATATCGTAACTGTCTGGAAAGAGGGTTATAAATTCGTTTCTGCAGGGGAGACGTAATGAAGAAAGCACCGTTCATTCTGCTTCTTATCTTGACATTTGTTGCCGAGACTTTGGCTTGTCTTGTTATGGTTACAAGGATCAGGGATTTCAAGACTGATCCGGTCAAGGTCAACGAGTGCATCCATTCGGTCACCGATAATTTCGGAGACACTTCCAAATACGACAGAAGTCTTGATTATGTTGTCATAGATAATGATGGAAAACTTCTCTTTAAGACCAGGGACGGCCTCAGTGAGACGGTAAACGAGGCAATAAAGACCAGAGGTCTTATCCTTGATCTTGAGGTGGACGGAGAGATTGCCGGCAAGTTCATTATTGATTACAACATGAACGATCAGATCGAAGGATTCAAGCAGAACATCATTGTTGGTTTTCTTATCATTGCGGCACTTCAAGTCTGCATTATTATTGTCTGGTACATCTATCTGAAGAAGACATTGATTTCTCCATTTACGAGGCTGAATGACTTTGCGGTGAGGGTTGCGGAAGGAAATCTCGATCTGCCGCTTGAGATGGATAAAGGGCATGTTTTCGGTGCTTTCACGGAAAGCTTCGATCTGATGAGAAGTGAACTTAAGAAGGCACGGCTTGCTGAGAAAAAAGCAAGTGATGACAAGAAGGAAATGGTAGCCAAATTATCGCATGATATAAAGACTCCGGTTGCCTCCATAAAATCAACATCCGAGATCGGAATGGAACTTACAAAAGAAGCGCGCACCAAGGAGATGTTCGGGGTCATCAACGACAAGACCGACCAGATAAAAGCGCTTGTTGATAACCTCTTTACTTCAAGCGTTCAGGACATAACAGAGATAGTAGTTAATCCCGGAACTCAGCCTTCTGATCTTATAAACAAACTGATTAAAAATTCAGATTATCTTAACCGTGCGGGAGATTATACGATTCCTGAATGCAATGTGTATTTCGACAAACTGAGACTTCAGCAGGTCTTCGATAATATCTTTATGAACTCATATAAATATGCAAACACAGATATTGAAGTGAAGACAGATATCAACAATGATTATCTCATTATCAGGATTACTGATAAGGGACCTGGAGTTAAGGATGAGGAGATACCTCTTCTCAAAGAAAAATACAGGAGAGGTACCAATACAAGTGATAAAGACGGTGCCGGATTAGGTCTTTTCCTAGCAGATTATTTCATGGAGAAAATGGACGGCAAACTTGCTCTCGCAAATGCTGATCCAGGCTTTGAAGTTTCTGTCTATATCAGGTGTGTCTGATAAATATGTTTTTTTGCAGTCATGTCCCGAACCTGACTGCCTTCGCCAATCTGTTTACACACGGTCTGCTCTCTTGATTAGTACCTTGCTGAGTGTTAGCATTGTCGGGAAAAAATAGAACAGGAAAATTTTATGGGATTTTTATATGAGACACATCTTCATACCTGCGAAGCCAGCAAATGCGGAATGGTCCACGGGGAAGATTATATACCGTACCTGATGGATAAAGGCTACAGCGGAATGATCGTTACTGATCATTTCTTTAACGGCAATACCTGTGTGCCTGAAGATCTTCCGTGGAAGGAAAGAATTGAGATATATGCATCCGGTTATGAGAGGGCTTTGAAGGCTGCTCAGGGAAAAGATTTTAATGTAATGTTCGGTGTGGAGATCAATTTCTGGAAAGACGAATTTCTGCTTTACGGAATCAGCAAGGAATGGCTTTTGGATAATGAGTGCATCATGGAAATGACGAGGCACGAACTTCTTGAAGCAATTCATAAAGCCGGCGGATTAATGATCCAGGCGCATCCTTTCAGGGAAAGAGATTATCTATCAGATATCAAGCTTGCCCCGACCGCCTGCGATGGTGTTGAAGTCTATAATGCAGCCAACAGTCCTAATATGAATGCGCTGGGATACGAATATACTGTTAAGCTTGGTCTGCCGATGACGGCTGGTTCCGACATCCATTATTTCCATAACAAGGATATGGGCGGAATGCTTTTCGAGGATAAGCTGGAGTCTGTGCAGGATTATGTTAATGCTGTCAAAGCGCGAAAAGGCATTCCGGTAAGGCTCAGTCCTGACGGCATTATCACACCCGTTGCAGAGATCAAAGAACAGACTGTATCTACAGAACTTCCCACTCTGCCGGTCCTTTATCCTGAGGGAAAATAAACTATTTCTCCGGCTTAACGGTCATAGCCACCACTGAAGCATCGAGCCATGTCCTGAGGCTCGAATTCCTTACATAAAGACTTGTGATTATGACAGTCTCGGGATGTATCTTTTCTGTGGATCCCGGCTCAGGCTCCACAAAGGTTCCAACTGCGCTTATTACATAAGGAATACCATCGTTGGTTCCAAGATATATCATCATGTGGCCGGGCAGCGCGATAAGGCTTCCGGGCGTAAGTTTGCTGATTACTTCAAGTTTCTCATCCTCATCCATCTCGCTCATATCGGCCTTGTAAACACCGGTGCAGCTTGACTGGCCAACACGCGGCAAAAGGATACCGAAGCAGCGGTATATCTCCCTTGTGATGCCGGTACAGTCATTTGCCTGGAGATCGCCTCCCCAGCCGTAACGGTCTCCGAGAAGTTTGAATGCCTGACGTACAATATTGGCGGGAGTATAGGGGAGATAGCCAACGTGAACATCGTCAGATACCGGTATCAGAACATATTCATCATCGATATAGCCGTCATCTCCTCTTGTAGGAACTTTGACCACATAGTTGCCATACGTCGTGCGCTGGTTGATGATCTCCGGTGCATCATCTGCCGGAACAAGTTCCATCTGTGTTCCCATAGGAAGAACGAGGTTGGTGGTTGCTTCGCTGTGAGGATCGTTGCCAAGCCTTATCTCGCGTGCGGTAACTACAAGCCACTGGTCAGGATTCTGTCTTGCCACCCAGTCCTCTCTGTTCTCACACAGGGCAATTGCATCTTTTCTGACCCAGGCCCCGTAGCTGTCAAACACAACATAAAGATATTCCCCGTCAATACTCTCATGGAGTACGACACAAGGCATGTATGGCATGCATTCCGCATAAAGCATTCCGTCAAAGTACCTGTCATCCGGACCATCGTATACCTGGTCTTCAGTCGGAAACAGTCTCAGTGTCATTCTCTTGACCGAGTATCCGAACTTTACTTCAATAACGTCTTCGACACCTTCAATATTTGAAAGGTCGATCAGGTTTTGCCAATAAGCGTAATTTGTGCGGTATCCGTCAACATAGAAGCGGGGAGGATAAGAAGGGATCGAATCAGCATTCTCGTTGAGAAAAACTCTCAGGATATCACCGTCTAATGTCTCACCGAATTCGTCCAGATAAGGAAAGACAGTCTCGCCATCTGATGCCCTGTTGACAGCGCGGTTCTCGTAATTGAAAGCCTTTATCTCTTCCTTATTCATGAGAATTATGTTGTCGTCTTCATCTATCCAGTAATCCACATTCATCATCTCAGGATCAACCCCGGCAACAACACGGACGTAATCTGTATCTATACCTGAGGATTCAACTGCAGTCTCATAAGTCTCAGATGTGGCGGATGTTTCAGTGGTTTCCGCGATCGTTTCAATTGTTTCCAAGGTGGTTTCTGTTGTTGATTCAGCAGTGGTTGAGACCGTTGGGGTAATCTCGGGAAGACCGGTGGTCACTTTACTGTCTGGCAAATCAATGGTGCATGAGCACAGCATTGTCATGATCATTGAAGCGGCAATGACAGCCGGTAATATCCTGTGTTTACTGTTGTGCATGGTCAGCCTCCCGATATCTGTTACATTGATTATATCGCTTTGTAAGACATTCCAATTCATACAATGATACAATGATAAAAATTGAGGTTTATCTGCATACATGAGATCAGAGCGGATGAACAGGACTACAGGTATTGAGAGGTTAATTAATCTATGATCCGATATATTGAAGATCCGGAGGAGCGTCAGAAGATCGCACGCGGGATCCTTGAAGCCCTTACTGACTGGTTCGAGGTTGAGGAGAGCAGGGAGAAATACATTAAGGAATCTGCTGATCAGCCGTTCTGGGCAGCGGTGGAGGGTGATGTGCCGGCAGGTTTTCTGTGTCTTAAGGAAACAGGGAAAGAGACTATGGAACTTGCCGTGATGGGAGTTCTTAAGGACTATCACAGAAGAGGTTTGGGGAGAAGACTCTTCGCTGCTGCAAAAGACTATGCGGCAAGAGAAGGTTACTTGTTCATTCAGGTCAAGACAGTCCGTTCCGGTATGTATGAGGACTATGATATAACGAATGAGTTTTATAAAAGCCTGGGCTTCAAGGAACTCGAGGTTCTTGAGGATTACTGGGATGAGGCAAATCCCTGCCAAATATATGTTATGAGTCTTAAGAGTGCGATTGGCACTATCAGTACGCGTCACTGTTACCGCGGCAGATTCTCTTCTGATCCTGTGCCAAGGGAAGACCTTATAACCATAGCATCCGCAGGTATCGATGCTCCTTCGGGATGCAACAAGCAGACAACGGATCTCGTAATCGTTGACGATGCTGAACTTCTCGGAAAGATAAAGGGACTTATCGATCCGCCGGTGGCTCAGACTGCGTCTGCAATGATCGTTGTCCTTACCAGACGTATAAACGCATACCGCGATAAGTGTTTTGCTGTTCAGGATTATTCTGCGGCTATAGAGAATATGCTCCTGACTATTGTGGAACTCGGTTATCAGAGCTGCTGGTATGAAGGTCACATTACTGATGATGACCGCATCTGCGACAAGATAGCTGCTGTATTGGGAATACCTGAAGAGTATGATGTGGTATGCATTCTTCCGGTCGGAAAGGCTTTGGATGATTTCCATGCCCCGTCGAAAAGATCCTTTGGAGAGCGTGTCAGATTTAATGGTTTCGGTTGATGTATAAGATCTATATTGTCGAAGATGATAAAGGTATTGCTGACGGAATAAAAGCGTGTCTCTCGAACTGGGGCATGGAGGTCCGTTCTGTATCTGATTTTATGAATGTTATGGATGAAGTCAGGGAATACGAACCGCACCTCATAATTATGGATATCACGTTGCCTTATATGGGCGGATATCACTGGTGCCAGGAAATCAGAAAGACGAGTTCTGTACCGATAATCTTCATATCTTCCGCAACTGATAATATGAATATCGTAATGGCGATCAATATGGGTGCGGACGATTTTATCGCCAAACCTTTTGACCAGAGTGTCCTTATTGCCAAGGTTACGGCACTGCTCAGAAGGACTTATGATTTCTCGCGCGGAACAGGCACACTCGAAGTGAGAGGCGCGGTGCTGAATACGAATAACAGCAAACTTTCATATAATGGAAACGAGATTGAACTTGCGCGCAACGAATACAAGATCCTTCTTACGCTCATGCAGAACAAGAACAAGGTCGTAAGCCGTGAGAAGCTGATGGAGGCACTGTGGGAGACTGACTGTTATGTTGATGAGAACACGCTGACGGTCAATGTCGGAAGGCTACGCAAGACATTGGAGAGCATAGGTCTTAAAGATCTGATCAAGACCAGATTCGGGGTAGGCTATATTCTGGAGGACGAATGCTGAAAGACTATTTCAGATCGCGTTTGAGATTCATTATCCTTCTTGCCGTTGTGGAAGCTTTATTCGCATCCTCGTATCTGCTTTTCGATATGCCGGCAGTAACGGTAGTTTATCCTCTCGTTTTGAGTATCGTGGTAATAATCATTACCGGTATAGTTGATTTTCTGATAACACTCGGCAAGCACAAAAAGCTTCATCAAAATGAGATGTCTTCTTCTAATGACGTGCTCGAAAAAGATTATCAGGAGATAATATCCAGACTCAGGGAGGAAGAGGAATTCTCGCATCAGAAAGCCATGTCTGATTACAACAACATGGTTGAATATTATACGGTGTGGGCACATCAGATAAAAACTCCCATTGCTTCAATGAGACTGCAGATCCAGTCGGAGGATTCTGATCTTGCAAGGCGTCTTGATGGTGATCTGAACAGGATCGAAGCCTATGTTGAAATGGTCCTTACATTCCTGAGACTTGATTCTGAGAGCACAGATTATGTTATCAGGGAGATTGACCTTGATAACGTGATAAGACCAGCGATAAGAAAGTTTGCTAGAGATTTTATATCCAAAAAACTTACGATGGATTTTGAGCCGACAGATACCAGAGTGCTCTCGGATGAGAAGTGGTTATCGTTTGTGATCGAGCAGGTCATTTCCAACAGTGTTAAGTATACGAATAATGGCGGAATAAAGATCTATATGAGTGAGAAGGGAATACTCTGTATTGAGGACACCGGGATCGGGATCAGCGCAGAAGATCTCCCGAGGATCTTCGAGAACGGATACACGGGATTTAACGGGCGTGAGGATAAACGCGCGAGCGGTATTGGTCTTTACCTTTGCAAGCGCATCTGCGATAACCTCGGACATAAGATCTCCGCTGAATCAACACCCGGTACGGGAACAAAAATCCTGATCGATATGAACAAAAAGCAGATAGGTATTGAGTGAGTGCAATTAACTGCATTGTGGAGGATATATGCTGACTAAGAATGATATAGTTGGATTTTTGAAAGAGAATGGAATTGCTCATGATGATAAAGTGACAGTTCATGCGTCTCTCCGTTCAGTTGGTCCGGTCGAGGGCGGAGCGGATGGCCTCATCGAGGCAATGTGTTCTTATCTTGATGAAGGAATTTTGATCATACCAACACACACCTGGGATGATGTTGTAAGGGATAAACCATATTATGATGTCAGGACAACTTTCCCCTGTATCGGCACTCTTTCAGAAGTCGCATTTCTGCGGAAGGACGGTGTCAGATCACTTCATCCCACACACTCTGTTGTTGCATTCGGCAAAGGTGCAGCGGATTATATTAAAGGCGAAGAACTATGCGGATCACCTGCACCCGTCAATTCATGTTTGAGCAGACTCTATGAAGAGAACGGAAAAATACTTTTGATCGGTGTTGGTCATGAGCGCAACACATATCTTCATTCAGTTGATGAGAGACTTGGAATACCGGACCGTTTAAATCCTGATCCGTTTGTTATCACTATCAAAGACTATGATGGCAATCTGATTCAATCGCCACCGTTCCATACGCATTTCACTAAAGCATCCGACCAGTGTGTATCAGAGTATTATCCGAATTACAAGGAAGCTTTTGAGTATACGGATGCGGTAAAATACGCAAAGCTGGGAAATGCCAAAGTCTATATATGTGATGCAAGAGGCATGACTGATACTGTCAGAATGTTGTGGCAAAGAACGGATCATGATCTGTGTATAAGGAAAGAAAAGATCCCGGAGGAATATTACAGGAACAGCGAGGAATGAAAAGTGTTCCGTGATGTGAAGCAGTTGAGGAACGCTAAACCCTGATCATCAATTGTTGTGTTAAAATATAGTCATAGGAGTTCCCTATGAAATACTGCACTAAATGTGGAATGAGATTGGCTGATTCTTCCAAGTTCTGCTCGAAATGCGGCACTCCGTTTTCTCATGCGAATTCAGATTATTTCAGTTTTAGGGCGCCTGAGGTTGCCGGTGAAGCTTCTTTAGGCGCTTTTGGCTCAAAGGGTCAGCTTCTTGAGGGAATAGAGGATACTGAAGAACCGGTATCAGCTTTTAAAAGCCTGTTGTTTTTTTCTGGTTCATTCTTCAAGGGAATCGGAAAACTGTTCACGAAGCCTAGAAATCTTATAGCAGTTATTCTCATAATATTTGCCTGGATCGGAATGAATCTGATTCAGCAGAACACATCGTTCCCTATGGAGATACCATCTTCATTTTTATATGCTCAGGGAGGTTTTGAGCGTTACAGCATTGCGGGAGTGATCGGAGGAATATTCGGAAGAGGTGTGGTTGCCGCTCTGATCATAACGTTGCTGAACGGCGGTTTTAAAAGAATAGGTCAGGGGTTTGCAGCTGTTTTCAAAAGCAAGGGGAATAAACATAGTATAGTATTTCTGATTATAGGAACTGTTATCAGTTTATTGTTCTATTTTCTGCTTGTAGGTTTTACACAAGCGTCGATCTTTACATCAATAGTTGGATTTGCAGGAGCCCTGCTTTCATTACAGGCTTTGGGTAAAAAAGAAAGTGCTGCTTACGGACTTGCCAGGTCGGTTACAGGCCGGGAAGGCAGAGTGCGGAGTCTATTAACGGGTTTTACCTTGGGATCAGTTATTGCTGCGTTTATATCTGTTTTGCTGACACCGCGTGTTGTTCTTGCAGATGAGAACGGGGGAAAGTGGGTCCGTGTTGATACCATAATTGAGACAAGGCCTGAAACATCTGAATTATCTTTTGAAAACACAGGATCAACTCATTCGATAAGACTGAACCGTGGTGTAAGTCCTGCTTCAAATGATGATCCCAAAGAAAGTTATTATCTTATTATTCAGGATCCTGTTCTGGACTCTGAACTGTATCCGGGAAAAACATATGAAATGGCATGTTATTCTTATTTGGAAAGTTTCAGTTGGTATGCCTATAACGATGAGGTTTCCGGTACTGCTGAATGGCCGTTTACAGCAGAAGAGGAACTTGCACATCTTGATGTAATCATGTCAGGTGACAGTGATGCCGAGGCTGGTATCTTAAGAGAGGTTTCGAGACACGATTTTGAACCTGTCTCATCAGTATTTGTAAATTACACTGCAGGTGCAGGATATACACATTACTGGGTAAGAGGATCCGGGTACATTGGCGGAAGTATAGAATATGAATTTACCGTGCCTGAGGGTAAACCCGGTAATACTATGACAGTGGTAAAGGAAAGCCATTTTGGCGATGTCCGTACCAGTTGGGTTTATGAGTGGGTTGAACCGGGAGCTGAGATTTCAAATACAACTGAATATAGTGATCCTATCGAAGAAGATGTTACCACTCCGGCTGATATTATTCCCGGCGAGGATAGAGGAACAGATATAGATCCTGATATCGTTGAAGGAGACGATGAACCGGGTCTTCCGGAAGATGCTGCTTTGGCTGGCGGAGGTGCTTTGGTTGGTGGCGGTCTTGCAGGTATTATCGTTGAAGATGATAAGAAGAAAAAGAAAAAGAAGACCCGTTCCGGCTACCGTATGAATGTGAATAAAAACTTCGGCAATACGCTTAAACGTGGTGGAAAAGAAGTAATGGTCTATGCGCGCATTGCAGAATTACCGGCAGGAAAAGATGAGGTCTCCAGAGATGATCTGACATCCATGATATTAGTGTTTTCCGGTGATGGTGTTCTGCAGGTAAAAGACGGAGGAATGGTCAATGGATATAAGTGTGCAATAGTGAAAGTCCCTGATGACTGTACTGCGGCAGAAGGTTCTGTCTCATTCCGCTATGTGGGAACAGGAGGCACATTTACCCGTCATGTGGTCTTCAATATTGTTGCCGGCCAGATTCTATTCCCGCAGGAGAATCTCGGACTTCCTGCCTGCAAGCTTAAATATGTCAGAATGAGTGAGGCAGGCGGAACGCGGATAGGCAATGGTGTATATATATTACCCTTCTGTGTTAAGGGTATGCCACCGGAAAGCAGGGTTAAAGCTGTTTTCGAGCGTGTCGGATCATCTGACATGAACGGCAAATACATCGATAAATCGAAGATAGACAAGCTAATGCCTTATACGGTTACAGTAGAACCGGACAAGGAGTATGGCGGACAGGGAATCTATAATGCTTTGATAAGGGAGACCGGGGACTACGAACTCAATGCCGGAATAAATGAAGGATTTGCTCTTAAAGTTACTGCTGAGTGCGGCACGGCCGGACAGCCAGGGTATGATATTGCTACAGGAGTGCTTCCTGTATTCCGTATTCACTTAGGCCTTGCGCTGTCCGTTCAGGGAAAGAGTATTCCGTGTTATGTAAAACTGAAGCCCGGCAGAGATGGTAAGAGCAAAGATGAACTGGTTCCGGAAGACTACGAGATAATCTATGCAGAGGCTTCACTTATGTTATTCCTGTGCGATGAGAAGACATTGTCTGTTATCCGTATACCTGTGAATCCAGAGAAGCAAGTTAAGGTGACTCCCACAAAGGTGGCTAATGACCGTTATTGCAGGACCGGTGATGCCAACGCGAGTCATCAGCAGCTTATAGATAAACTTGCAATCTGTGCTTTCCCAACGGGACAGATCAATGAGAACGGTTCACACAGGATACGGATATGTCCGACCGGCGGGTGGATGGATCCGCCTACAAGGATCCTTGCTGATATTGAAATATCAGCAAAATACCAGGACCGGATTTACACGGTTGTCAGGAACGTACTCTTGAGATCGCAGGATTTCCGTGTGGCAAGGAATGCAGCAGATGATACTGCATTTCTTAACCGTGATAAGCACATCACAGAGCAGCTTGTCCGTATAAGCACGAGAATAAGTAATGAATATCCGCTCAATCTGTTCTCATTGAAGAATATGATCGACAGAATGCTGGAAGGTTTTGACAGCAGATTTGGCTATGATGAGAATCAGGTTAAAAATGTAATGAATATGTGGACCGGATTTCTTGAAGGTCATTTCGCCGGCGCAAACGGAACGCCTCAAGGTGTTACATTTGCAGATGAACTAACGGCAGTATATGCCTTTATGCAGGGTCTCAGAGATAATACCGGATTTCTTGGGCGTGTTGCGATGGGAGTTATGACATCGGGCGTTTCTGAGTATATCTTTACTACAATGACTGTCAGCGAGAAGATGCGTGAAGCTGTTTTCTCATGCAAGGGTGATAAAGACTTTGGATTCTGGGATGGTGTTGAGATCGGTGTTGACGAGTTCGGCAAACAGATACTTCTTGAACTGGTAATGCAGAAAGGTATGAAGATCGTTGGCAATACATATCTGTCGCCTAATGTGACTATAGCTGATAAAGTGAAGTTATTGGGTGACAGATACCGCGCTGCTATGGATTCTGCCGACAAGTATATGAAAGAAAATGTTCAGCTCTATAAGATGAGTGACGATGCCCTTCAGAGTTGCAAAAACTTCTTTAACAGTTCCGCACGCAGCGCCAAAAATGCCATTGATGATACAGTCAGATCTGAAGAAGACGCAATGAAGCGTGTTGAGGAATTGCTTAAGAAGGACCGGAAGAGTCTGACTGCTGACGAACTCCGTCATGAGAAAGGTATGGAAGACGGTATCGAGAGTGTCCGCAAACTATACGAAGCTCAGCTCGAGATGGAGGCTGCAACTGATCTTACTGCACTTAAAATGGCAAAAGCAAAGTACCGTCAGATTGCAAATGAGGTGTGGGAGAATAAGTATGCACTTGGAGCTCTACAACGCATACAGCATTCATCTGCAAGACGCATACGCGCTCAGTTCAATGCGTACCGTGAAACGCTTCTTGATGAAGTTCAGCTTGAAGCATTGGGAGATATTGCTGCTGAGAAAAATATCAGACCTGATTATCTGTATGTTATGAACGCCTCCAATGGAAGCAAGATAAAATACAAAACCGGAGAGAGAGTTCCAAGTGACAGGGATATCTCATTCAAGCAGAAGGTTCTTTCTGACCGTTCCAAGGATATTACTATTGATCAGAGTGTTGGCGAAAGGGCAGTTGCAAGACGGTTGTTTAAGAAGATGAATGGCCGTGAGGCTGATACTATCGAGGAAGCAATTGAATTCATGAAGAACAAGGATGTTACTTATGTTAATCCTGTTAAGAGTAATGCGGACAGTTATGTTTTCGAACACAATCTGGAAGGGTACGAAGATCTTGCCGGGATGACAGGCATCAAGGTTGACGGTTCTATGGATAAAACACTTATGAAGAACGATCTTCATAACAAGGTAATTAACCAGACCTCTGTCAAGGAAAAGGGTGTGGAGTGGTTCCGCAGATCTAATGAGACACTGCGCAGTGCAATGGAGAAAGAGGTTAAAGCGGCTTCGATGTCCGGTGAAGCAAGAGAAGTGCTGCTGGAGCAGGCAGAAAAACTAAGGATTAAAGCCCAGCGTCATGATATTGAAGGTGTCTATCAGATAACAAAACAGGTCGATAATATCATCATACCGCGCGGCATTTTGCGTACAGGCAAAAATCCCGTTCCGCCGGAAGCTATGAATCTGCATGAACTTGCACTTAAGGTGTCAAGATGTGAAGTGTCACCGGCGAGATTTAAGAGTATTCTCAGGGAAAACTATAATATGGATCTTAACGGGTACGCTGAATATATGAGCAAGCTCCTTGACTGAATCAGTAATGATGTACTGGCAAATTTACTCTGGAATAGTACAGCGAAGAGTATTACTTTATGATTCCATCTCTTCTGCACAAAAAATTCATAATAGTGTTTTATAATCGCTTTATGAAAAAGATTTTGATCGTAGAAGATGAACCTGAGTTGAGGCAACTTCTGGCAAGTTATCTGATCAATGACGGATACTCCGTCGTTGAGGCAGAAGATGGAGTTGCTGCTATAGATCTTTTCGGCAGAGAAAAGATCGATCTTGTCATTTTAGACATTATGATCCCCAAGATAAATGGTTACGGCGTCTGTGAATTCGTAAAGGGACAGTCCGATGTACCGGTCATATTTCTTTCTGCATTGGATGACGAGAAGTCGATGGTCAAAGGTTATGATTCACTGGCAGACGATTATGTCACCAAACCGTTTTCCATGCCGGTGTTCCTTCGCAAAGTAAAAGCAGTATTAAGGCGTGACGCTCCGGTCTCTGCTGAAGAATACGCAAAGGTTTGTTATAAGGACATAGTAATGATACCTGACATGGCAAAGGTCATGGTCCGCGGCAAAGAGATCGAACTGACCTCCAAAGAATACGATATACTTATGATCCTTATAAAGAATCCGGGACGTGTATATACGAGAGAACGTCTTCTGGAGATGCTCTGGGATTACAGTGCGATCGTGGATGAGCGTATAGTGGACAGCCATATCAAGAACCTGCGCCATAAAGTGGGCGAAGGCGTGATAGAGACAGTGAGAGGCCGTGGGTACCGTGTCGCGCAAACGGATAACTGACAGATTATCTTTCAAGGTTTTCCTGATTACATTCATCGTTCAGGTGCTGTTTGGTGTATCGATCTATGCATTGCTTTATAATGCCACACCGTTAACTTGGAATATGGTCAAGAGAGCTGAACTGGAGAAGTCGTTTGCTGCTTTGACTGAGGATCTCAGTACTGTCAGGTTCAGAGACTGCAGCAAGATGATCGATGAGTTTATTATCGCAAACGACTGCCACATCGTTTTTTATGAAGGTGATAATGATGACCCGAATAAACTCCCCGCTGTTGTTCCGGGTTCTGAATATGCGGTAAGGACGAGGTGGGCTGTAAAACAGCTGATAAACCCTGAGGATAATGATGCGGAGATGAATTTCTCAATATCAGAACGCGTTTATTTCAATCAGGAGAAACAAAATGAATATACTGTTATTTGCCTGTGGTCGCAAAAAGGCGAGAACGTCCTTTGGGAAGCACTGAAAAAGACACTTCCGGTGATCATTGCGGTAATTGTTTTTGTCTCACTTCTTTGCTCGCTTATCTATACTCTTCTTTTTGCAAGACCGGTCCAAAAGCTGTCTGATGTCTCTGGCAGGATTGCGAAAATGGACTTTACGGCAAAGAGCAGGCTGAAAAGACGCGACGAGATAGGAGATCTTGGCAGGGATCTTGATAATCTATCATCAAATTTGGATGAGACAATTACCAAGCTAAATAATCGAACCGTTGAACTTGAACGGGAAATGGAGCGCACTAACGAACTGGAGCGCCAGAAGGATGTGTTTTTCGCCGCTGCTTCACATGAACTTAAGACACCTATAACCATAGCTCAGGGTCAGGTGCGGGGCATGATGGACGGAATAGAGCCATTTAACGATCTGGAGACGTATCTTCCGAAAACTCTTTCATCCTTAAGGCGTATGGAATTCCTGATCAATGAGATCCTTACAGCATCCAGGATGCAGTCGGGAAATGAGATTGCAATGAAGAATGAGGATTTTGGAGCGGTATTGAGAGCAAGGATCGATGAAATAAAAGAACTGCTTGAAGTAAGAGGCATTACTCTTGAAACACGGATTGACGATGGGCTTTTTTTCGAAGGGAATAAAGAGCTGACATCGATGGCAATTGGTTCTTTCCTGTCGAATGCTGTTTTATACTCCTCAGAAGGTTCAAAGGTAATCGTTACTGCCCAAAAAGAATACGGAAAAATCATAACCACAATCCGCAATACGGATTCACATATAGATGAGGCGGATCTGCCGCATCTTTTCGAAGCATTTTACAGGGCGGACAGCTCAAGGAGCAGAAGCAGCGGAGGTTCCGGTCTGGGACTTTATCTCGGAAAACTGATAGTTGAGCGTCAGAATGGTTCAGTTACCATCGGAAACGACGGGCAGGATGTAGTTGCTTTGATCATTCTCCCATACTCCATGAAAAATCCATAAAGTCTTCAAAAAGTCTTCAACTTGCTCTGCTATATTCATTGTAGGAAAACCCGTAACGGGTTGAAAACTGCAATTAACATTCAAAGGGGAAAATGGAATGAAAAAAGCATGTGTTACTGTATTGGCAGTTCTTTTGAGTTGTCAGTTTATGGCATCGTGCCAGAAAACATCTATGGAGGAAACAACGGCGTTATCCGGATCCGAGACAGAATCTGTGTCTGAATCTGTTGAGGAGGATGAAGGCATTTCAGCCGGCGATCACATCCTGTTCGGCAGTTATCCGCAAAAAAGTGTATCCGGAACAGATACATTTGATACCGTTCCTATAGAGTGGCGTGTGCTTGATGTTCAGGACGGCAAGGCGCTTATTCTCTCGGAATATCTGCTGGATGCGACCGTATATTACTATGATATGGCAGATGTTACCTGGGAGAACAGCTCTTTGCGGAAGTGGTTAAACGGCACATTCTATGACACGGCATTTTCCGGGAGCGAAAAGAACTTAATTCAGACGGTGACAATTACAAACCCTGACAATCCGGTATATGGAACACCGGGCGGTAACGATACCGAGGATAAGGTGTTCTGTCTGAGCCTCGAGGAAGCTCAGCTTTATTTCAAAGATGCCAACGACCGCATGACGGCTCCGACAGATTATGCGGTATCTCGGGGTGCAGCAGTAAGTGAAGACTGCAAGCTTGAGAACGGTATGAAGACAGGCTGGTGGTGGCTGCGTTCTCCTGCATCGTCTTCCAACAGAGCGGCTGATGCCGACTGTTACGGCAACATCGATACAAAGAGAAATGCAGATGGCGTTGACGGTGACATGGTTTTCGCCGAATCCAATTGTGTCCGGCCCGTTGTTTGGATCGTGCTTTCCGATGAAATCTCAGAAGTGGAATAACATGAAAGGGAGGGTATATTATGAGACTCAGGGAAATCAAATGTATCACAAAGATAACATCGGTGTTCCTTATCGCATCATTGCTGTTTTCTGTTGCCGGATGCGCAAAAGAAGATGAATCAAAGTATTCACTTAAAGCAATTCAGCTTACAGCAGATGAACGCAGCTGGTCTAACCCTGAAGAAAAGTACCAGGACCTTCTTGGTCTGTACAGCAA
Source organism: Saccharofermentans sp. (assembly GCA_024683485.1). Lineage (GTDB taxonomy): Bacteria > Bacillota > Clostridia > Saccharofermentanales > Saccharofermentanaceae > Saccharofermentans. The sequence goes on from JAIKYD010000080.1 coordinate 21,068, forward strand.
GAAGAAATGCAAGGGTTGTCTTGTTGTTGCCACTGATGAGGATGTGATATTCCTTTATGCGGAGGATGCGGCTGAGAAGGATGGACAGACACTTGTATCGCAGAATACGGTTTTCGATATAGCCTCATGCAGCAAGGTATATACTGCTGTAAGTATTTTACAGTTACAGGAAAAGGGGAAACTTGATATCAACGATACTCTTGATAAATACTTCCCCGATTATGAAGCCGGCAAAGACATAACGATCTACAACCTGCTCCATATGAATTCAGGCATTCCGGATTATCTTAATGAATCAGAACTGTTCTTTGGTCTGGAAGGTGAAGCCTTAAATGACCGTATGCGCGACCTGTATCACGATAATATATCTGATGAGGAATTCCTGCAAACCATGTATGCTGCACCGGTAATGTATCCTGCGGGTGCCGTGATGACATACAGCAACACCAATTACAAACTGCTTGCCTACATAATCGAAAAAGTATCAGGCATGAAGTACTGTGATTATCTGCAAAAGTATATCTTTAAGCCCTGCGGCATGAAGAACTCTTATGCCATGAGAGTTGATAAGTATACTTATGTGCCGGTAGATTTTACGGACCAGCTGGAATTTGGAGCGGTTGATGAACACGGCTATTCAATGTCACCCAACAGCGAGAGGGGAGACGGTGGCATCTGCACATGTCTTACAGATTTTCTTGCGTTTGACAGGGCATTGTTTGGCGGCAAACTGTTAAAGGAAGATTCCATGGATATACTGCTTAAAAACGACAAAGGATATTGCTGTGGCCTGATGCCTGATAACAACACCGGATACAGCCATACAGGCGGAGGTTTTACTGCAAGAACATATAACACCATAATCAATTCGGAGAAATACGGACACATATATTTCATTTCAATGGAACACTGCTGATCAATAATTACAAAAAATAGGGGGCTGTCTCTTCATTTGCTGAGACAGCCTTCATTTTACAGTTTATCCCAAATTGACCTTCAAAATGATTGAGAAGCTTTGAAGGTTGGATATAATGTCATTATCAGAAAGAAAAAACTGGTAATAGATAGGGATAGGAGTTTCATTATGCCACATTCGTCAGGCGGTAGTTCTCACAGCGGCGGCAGCCATCACAGCAGTTCAAGCCACAGTTCTTCCGGAAGCCGTTCCGGCGGTTCTGGCGGCGGAGGAAGCTCAAGAAGATCATCTTCACAGCCATTTCCTGGTTCAAAGAGATATCTCTACTATAAAGACAGTAAACCATATTTTGTTTATTCCAATTACGATGTGCGCAAGAAGAACATGAGCATGATCACAACTTGGATAATAATTGTCATAATGTTTTTCGCGCCTTTTATTGCGAGCACCACCTTTTGCACGGTCGATGCTGTCAATTTTCCTGAGAAGATAAATTACTACAAGGGTAAAAGAGTTGAGTTTGTTATCGAGGATAATCTTGGCATATTTGAAGATGAGAAGAGCCTGAAGCATTCTATGAAGGAATTCTATAATGAGACCGGGATCGTTCCTGCAGTCATAGCGGTCAGCAACGAGACTTGGAATAGCGATTATTCAAATCTTGAGGCATACGCTTACGATGTCTCAGTTGACAGATTTCCGGATGAAGCGCATTGGCTGATCATCTATTCTGAATCTATAAAGGATAATGGTTTTAATGACTGGTACTGCGAAGGTATGCAGGGTGACAGGACAGATCCTGTAATTACCGGACCTCGCGGTGATGCATTTACTGATTCACTTTATAAGCGTCTTCTTCAGCGCGATAAGTATTCAGTCGATGAAGCAATAGCTGAGACTTTCGATGAATTTACTCCGCAGATGATGAAGGTCAGCTTGAAAAATGAATCCCAGTTCTATGTCTTTTTGTTCATGACATTAATGATGTTAGCGGGTTCTGTCCTTTCACTGTTATGGTCTATCCACAAAACCAAGGTGCCTGAAGTGTATAAGAATGCAAAGCCGTGTGATCTTACGGCTGTCTATCAGGAACCCTGCAATTTCTGCGGAGGCATATACATCATCGGAATGCATACTGAGTGTCCGCATTGCGGAGCAGCTCTCCCGGCTCATCATTATATGAAGGATGAACAGGGTAATGTGGTCCAGATAATGTGATAGCACAAAACACCATAAAATTTTGAATGGAAATCTAAATTTTCTCTGATACCAAGTATAGAAACCGCGTATATGTCGTGGTGGCATATCTGCAACAATGAATGTTGTTTGGAGATCCGTATGTTTACGTGGAATCTTTTGTTTGTCTCGAAAAAAGACTTGAGGATACCTTAAGCCAATTGATGGTCGGTGACGGCGAAGATAAAGATGTTCTGGTCAGGATCCATACTGCGGTCCATACTGCTGAGGAAGCGGTCGATCTTGCAGCTTGTATCAAAAATATAATTCCTAAAGCAAAGATCCTGGGCACCAGTACATCTGCGGTCATAAGTGAAGGAAAAATGATCCATGAGAAGCAGGATGATGAGCGAAGAGGAATTCCTTGAGATCAGCCGTATGATCGTGATCCATTTTCGAAAACGGAATAATGCTATATACCGATCCAAACAGGTTTATCTATGATTTCTCGAGACTTCAGGGCACGATGAACGAATATCTGAAAGCAAGCCATGTCAGTGCAATGAACAACAGGCTGTTTACTCTGATGAAAGACAAGGTCATTCAGTTTATCGGTGTCCAGACGAGGATCGACACCGAAATACATGAACTGGATCAGCACAGAAACGGAGTAAAGGTTGAAGGCAGCGGAAAATCCGTCGGTATAAAAGATTAATTGCGTTGTCCGTAACTCCTCACAAATCTTTAATATCTGATATAATAGTCAATTATTTTGCATAAGACAGGGAAGGGATAATTTTGGCCTTTGATTCATTTCCCGTGAAATTGACTCTCGGGATGAAGATCATTTATTCGATTGTAGCGGTTGGCATTATTGCAGCCGTTATTATTGGCATTGTGATGTACAGTAACAGCAACAACGCTACATCCATGAGGATACAGCATGTTGAAGGTACTGTAACCATCGAGAGTTCCAAGGGCGGGACTAAACGTGCGCGGAACAAATCACGTTTCCAGACCGGTGATGCAGTGAGGACCGGGATGGGCGGAATAGCCTCAATTGCATTAGATGACGGAAAGACAGTTACACTCGGTTCTGACAGCAGAGCTGAGTTTACGAAGAAGAATAATCAGATAGAATTGAAGCTGACCAAAGGTGAACTGTTTTTTGAAGTAACGGAGCACCTTGAGGAAGGCGAGACTTTTGATATAAAGACATCTGCTATGTCTGCCGGTATTAAAGGAACATCCGGATACCTTTGCTGTGATGATATAAATGGTGATTCGCTGACTGTTACTGACGGTGTTGTAATTATCACGGCGACCGATCCCGGAACCGGCGAGAAGAAATATGCGGAGGTTCACGGGGGACAATGCGTATCCGTTAACAATTCTAATGATGGTACCGCCACAGGCATTGACCTGGTAGTTGTGGATGTGACAGAGAACAGTGTTCCCGGATTTGCGCTTAGAATGCTTACCGAGAATCCGTCCCTGATGGACAGGGTATGTGAATATAACAACTGGAATCAGGAGACCATATCGATCCTTGCAGCTGAATATCTCGATTCAAAGGCAAAGGAGATAGCGGCAGCTGAAACAGCAGAGACTGTTCCGGAGGACACACTTGCTGCAACTCCTACCAGTGCAGTTGTTCCGGCTTCGTCAACGGAAACTTCGTTAACTCCAACGTCCGCAGAGACAAAAACCTCAGATTCCGAAGCAACATCAACTCCGGCATCCAGAGCAACTACTGCACCTGACCCAAGGGAGACAAACACGACGGATGCAAAAGCAACCAATTCACCTGTTCCCAAGGCGACAAATACTCCTGCATCAAGAGCGACGAACACTCCGGCTTCAAAGGCTACTAACACACCAGCATCGCGTGCAACCTCATCTCCGACACCGAGGCCGACAGCAACTTCCAAGCCTGTTATGACCTCGACACCGAAGCCAACGTCAACGCCTAAGCCTTCTGCAACACCGACTCCCAGACCTACGGCTACGCCTACACCAGAACCGACTGCAACGCCAGTTCCGACTGATACACCTGTACCTACACCTACGGATATTCCGGAGCCAACGGAAACGCCAGAGCCAACTCCGACCGAGGCACCGGAACCTACGGAGGAACCTGAACCTACTCCGACGGAAGAACCCGAGCCGACAGAAGAACCTGAACCAACAGAAGAACCTGAACCGGAGCCTGTTGAGGATGATGACCAGATTGATGGTGATGGTTCTGATGAAGAATCGGATGATTGATATTTCCGGGTATAAAAGGCATCAATTGTAAAATAATATTTACTACTGTATAATCGTTTCATTAGTTGATCTGTGTTGATGCAGATGTTCATGAACATAGATCCGAATAAGGAATCAAGGATAGATTATTCAGGAGGTAAGTTATGGCATATTGCAGAAAATGCGGTGCCGTTATGGCAGACGATGACCACATCTGTTCCAAGTGCGGAACACAGATCTTTTCAGGTGAAGCTAAACTCGACAAGTCAGGACTGATCGGTAAACTTGAGCGCTATAAGCAGCTTTTGGGTGAGTGTGAAGAACTCACAACCATGATCAAGCCGCAGAGTGATTTCCCTTCATTGGAAGAAACAAGTTTTAAGAAGAGAACATTCATAAAATACTTCTGGCCGTTTATCATTGCGGCGGCAGTCGTTTTTTATCTTGTTTATATGCTCTCGACATTCATTACGATGTCTTCCATGTACTCTAGTTACAGTTCTCAGGTTTCCGCATCGACCCTTTTGGGTGATTCTTTTGCCGGCTTGATCGTGGCACTTATTGTTGCCGCTGCGATCATTTTCTTCGGTGTTAAGATCTCCAAGAGAAAGCAAGAGGATTTTAACAGCAATGCCGATTATATGAACAGGCAGTCTATGGATAAGTACCGCCAAGGTGTTCAGAACCAGAAGATGATCGACATTTTCCAGGAGAATATCGCTGAGATGCATAAGTATGAATCTCTCGTTCCCGAGAAGTACCGCACATCATCCCTGGTAGGTGAGATCATCAGCATCCTCAATGACGACAGGGCGCAGACTGTTGAGGAAGCCTGCACAATGCTGAGCTGATACATCAATTAGTCAGAAAACCTATAGAGACTGTCCCGGCGGGATGGTCTCTATTTTTTTATATTCTTTTGGTTGTTCGGATTATCCTTGGGGATAGTGTTTGGTTACTGATCTGCTTTCCCATATACACCCGTTTTATTGCTTTGTATATTGTGAGATTTGCGCGTTTCATAATTCGCGAAATGATGTAAAATCTACCCTTGGTCAGTGGAGGGAAAGATGCAGAAGATAACAGACAGCATTAAGAATAATGCGATCCTGTATATATCAGGATTGCTCGCTCTTATATCCTGTTTTATCGTGAAGCCGGATGCCAAGTATCTTGAATACATTAATGTCAGGGTGCTTGCTATTCTCTTCGGACTTATGCTGATTGTTGCAGCGCTGGGTCACATCGGCACGTTTGATATCCTTACGAATAAACTTCTTGCCAGGGTAAAGACGTACAGGAGCATCAGTCTCCTTATGTCACTTATGGCTTTCTTTATGAGCATGTTCCTTACAAACGATGTGTCGCTCGTGACACTTGTTCCTTTTGCGATAATGGTACTTGCTCCATTTGGCGAGAACAGAAAACTGATGTTCACGCTGATAATCATGACGGTAGCTGCAAACCTTGGAAGCATGCTCACGCCGATCGGCAATCCGCAGAACCTTTATCTGTACGATAACTACAAGATACCGCTTCCTGAATTTCTGCTTCTTATGCTTCCGTATTCCGCACTCTCACTTTTGCTTATCGTGGCACTGACATTCATTTTGATAAAAGGCTCATCTGAATTGCCGGGGGCTTCAAAAGGAGAGATCAAAAAGCTTTCAACCGTGAAGCTGATAATCTACATTGCATTGTTCGTGCTCAACATACTGACGGTTATCGGTTACATCCATTTTCTGATATCGCTTGCAGTCACTGTTGCAGCAATGCTCATCATGGACCGCAAGTCGTTCAAAAAGGCGGATTACAATCTGCTTCTTACATTTGTTTTCTTCTTTGTTCTGATAGGAAACATCGGACGTATCGATGAAATAACGGGTGCACTGTCAGGACTTGTATCAAGCTATCCTGTTCCTGCTGCGATCCTTTCATCGCAGATAATAAGCAACGTGCCTGCGGCAATGCTTCTGTCTGCATTTACTGAAGACGGACAGTCACTGATAATTGGAACAAATCTCGGAGGTCTCGGTACGCTTATAGCAAGCATGGCAAGCCTGATCACATACAGATTCCATGCATTTTTCGCGAAGGAACAAAAGGAAAAGAACGGCACAAAACAGGACAGTTATATTGCAAGCTTTACCGTTATCAACGTCATTATGCTTGTTATTCTATTTGGATTGTATTTGATTCTGAATCAGACCATTTTCCCGTTTTCGACTCTGACTGCGATCTGCCAATCGTCTTCGTAAACTATTTCGCCTACAAAGTTGGTATATACAATATCATAAGGCTTATTGTATTTGTCGAGCAGGGCTATGGCAGGTTTAAGCTTTTCGTACATCTCACCTGTGGTCTCACATTTGAAGAAAGTGATCGCTTTCCCTCATGGCATGATCTGCCTGTTTTCTGATAATTCCCGAAAATTAAAACGGGGCATTTCATATGATCTGAGATGCCCCGGTAAGTAATTAAATCGGTTTCCGGATCACTCCGTAATATATTCGCTGTATGATTTCTTGATGATGTCCCAGTCGAGATCGAATCTTGACATGTGCTTTGCAAAAGCTGCGTCAACAGCAGTCTTGTCGTGGGCAGCGATCGCATCGGCGATAGCCTTGTGATCTGATACGAGTTTAACGTCTTTTATAGTCTTGAGAGACAACGATCTGACTCTGTCGAAATGAAGGCTCATAAGTCCAACCATGTAGAAGCACTGCATCTTGTTGCAGGCAACGTAGATCTTCTTATGGAACTCATTGTCGAGATCCAGGAATTTAGGCGGATCGTTCTCGATATAGAACTGCTGAAGCTTTATGTTTGCATAGAGTTCCTGAATGTCCTGTTCGGTTGCAACATCGCAGGCTTCACGGAGAAGAGCACCCTCAACGGCTATACGGAGGAATCTTGATTCTTTAATGAGTTCGTAATCGATAAGGGAAACACTGCAGCCCTTCTGGGGAAGGATATTTACGATCTTCGATTTTGATAATTCGAGGAATGCCTCGTGAACGGGAGTTCTTGAGATACCGAGCTGTGTGGCGATCTCCTGTTCTCCGATAAGGCTTCCGGGTTTGATTTCCATGTTGATGATATTATCTTTAACGATACGGAAAGCATATTCGCGGTTGGGTTCGAATGTGTTTTTTGGTGTGATGATCATTATAGAAATCCCCTTTGATATCGAAAATCTATAAAGAAACTAACATAAAAGATAATTTATGTCTACTTCTTACATACTAATTGGCAATGGCGGCATGAAGTGTTTTTCTTACCGCGCCGTTCTCCTTTATCAGGTCATCAAGATACTGTTCGATCACAGGTGTCAGTCCTGTCTTGTTTATGTCTGTTCCGAATACCGTCGCGTTGGAAAGTATGCGTGACAGTTTTCCCTTTACACTTTCTTTCATGCCGTAACTGATACCGGCTTCGCGAAGTTCTTTCTGGAATAATCCGGCCATCGGATCCGGGCTTATCTCAAACGCATTTCCGTTATCGTCAACTGCGAGAAGATATCTGAGCCAGCCTGCTATAACGAGAGGTATAAGTTTGAGTTCAGAAAGTCTTTCCGGCTGATCGTTCATGTATGAATTCAGTGTTATTCCGAATCTGATAGGCAGCTTCTGGCTTGTGTCAGTAGCGATCCTCTGGGGTGTGTCAGGGAGGAAAGGATTAGGGAATCTCTCTTCGAGTACCTGCTTGAGAAATGCTTCCGGATTCAATATTTTCGGATCGCACACAACAGGAAGGCATTCCTCGTAACCCATTCTGGTGACAAGCGTTCTTAAATCTTCATCGTTCATCTCATCAGATATCTTGTTAAATCCCAGAAGGCATCCGAAGATCGCAAGTGAAGTATGAAGCGGATTAAGGCAAGCTGTGACCTTCATTCTCTCGGCCTTGTCAACGGTATCCCTGTCAGTAATGATCACTCCGCCTTTCTCGAGCGCAGGTCTTCCGTTGGGGAAGAGGTCTTCAACGACCAGATACTCAGGAACTTCCGCATTTACGAAAGGTGCCGCGAAGACTCCTGTAGTCGTTCTCACGCTCTTGAGATTACCGATGCCCAGACCGGTAAGTTTGTTCAGGATCTCGTCTGAAGGTCTTGGTGTGATCTTATCGATCATGCTCCAGGGGAAAGCAATTCGGGACGGATCTTTCACATAATCTCGAAAAGATTCACCGACAAAACCCTTAGAGGTCCAGGCATCGATTATCTCTAATACAGATGATTTAAGTATGTCTCCATTATGGCTGCAGTTATCCATGCTGACCAAAGCAAGAGGATATCCGCCTGCATTGAATCTCTCGAGAAGAAGAGCGGCAATAAAGCCCATGCAGGTGAGTGGATGCGAAGGACCATTCTCCATATCCTTTGCAGCGGCTTCATACAGATTGCCGTCAGCATCTCTTAACGCGTATCCCTTCTCTGTGATCGTGAAGGAGATGATCTGAAGGGAAGGGTTCCTTGCTATCTCATTCAGCCTGTTAATCTTATCTTGAAGGTCATAGTTGGCAGCGATCGCTTCGGTGATATTGCCGATGATCTCATAGCCTGTGTTTCCGTCAGGTCTGAGATCACAGATGATCGACAGATTATCGAACGGTTTATAAACGCGCTCGAAATTCTCATAATCCTGCGTTCCGCATACGATTATGCCGGTATCAGTCAATCCCTGATTGAGAAGCCGCTGGTTGATCCTCGCGATGAAAGCACGGAAAATATTACCGCCGCCGACATGAAGCCATGTGGGATTTTCCGTAGTGGCTTTTATACAGGCATCGATGTCATACTGCGGAAGAACTACATTAATGCTGTTCCAAAATTCTTTGTTGCTGAGATTCTCTTTAGACAGATCCATGGTCGTGATTCCTTTCGATGTCCCCCTTTATTACAAAACCGATAACCTTATAAATGACTATAAGATTATCGGTTTTGCGGGCAACGGGAGGAGGTATTGCCTTATGAAAACAAAATCATTTACAGAGTTTAGTAACGGCTTCCCATAAACCGTTGATGTACGTTGCACCCAGAGCACGGTCATAAAGACCATATCCGGGTCTTCCTACTTCATCCCATATCATGCGGCCGTGGTCAGGACGGATATATCCGTCAAAACCGTTCTCGTAAAGAGCTTTAACGATTGCGAGCATATCAAGATCTCCGCATGAGGAAAGATGAGCTGATTCGTGGAAATCAGTCTCTGATTCATGCTTGACGTTTCTTAAGTGAACGAAATGAACTTTTCCCATGGGAGTGAATGTCTTAGCGATGTCAACAACATCGTTATGGATACCTGCACCAAGGCTTCCGGTGCAAAGTGTAAGACCGTTTCTCTTTGACTCATTGAGATTCAGATATGTGTTAATGGATTCCTTGCTGTTAACAACCTTTGGCAGATTGAAAAGCGGGAACGGAGGATCGTCAGGATGTACTGCGAAATTGATATCGAGTTCTTCTGCCGCAGGAATTACTGCATCGAGGAAATACTTGATGTTGCTGAAGTATTCTTCGGAAGAAACATTCTGATAGAACTTGATGTCTTCTGCCATCTGGGCGAATCTCTCAGGTTCCCATCCGGGAAGACTGAAATTGTTGGAGCCGTCGATCATGGAAGAAGTGATCTTATCCAAAGTAAGCTGAACGGCAACATCATGGCTGTATGCCATAGCAGAACTTCCGTCAGACAGAACCTTCGCAAGCTCACTTCTGTACCAGTCCATAACAGGCATGAAATTGTAACAGATGCACTTGACTCCGGCCTTGGAAAGATTCTTCATTGATTCGATATAGTTATCGATCAACATATCCCGGGAAGGGAGGCCCTTCTTTATATCTTCGTGAATGTTAAGACTCTCAATTACTTCCATCTCAAGCCCGTAGGAGTTGATCTCATCTTTAACAAGATTGATCTCGTCCATGGACCAGACATCGCCGACCGGTATCCTTGTCAGATGTGTGGCAACACCGCTGACACCCGGGATCTGTCTGATCTGCTTCAACGTGACGCTGTCATCGCCGTACGGGAACCACCGCAAAACCAATTTCATATGCACTATTACCACCGAAATAAAACTGAAAAGAGAATGGTGAGATAATACTCAATTCTCATTCTGTCCACTAGTATACTAGTAGGCTTGAATTGTGTCAATAGATTGTGACATATAGAATGTTAACTCTAAAACCAAAGCGAAAATACCCCTCAAAATACAGTAAAACACGGGATATTCTATGAAAAAGGAAATGTAATGGGATCAGTTTTACGCACATATCCTGACATGTGCGTAAATTAGTGTCAGTCCTCTTCGGGATCTTCCGGAACCGTTTCTTCAACTTCGTCCTTTTTAACTGACCTTGGTTTGAAGAGTCTGAAGAGGAGAGGAATAAAAACAACGAAACCGAACAGTTTGACCGCTTCTTCAAGAGAAGCAAAATATAACGTACCGAGTTCGTAATGCTCTTCGGTTACGATCGTGTAGTTCGTGCAGGTCGTGATAACCGCATAGCAAAGCAAACCTAAGATGACTAAAACCGTGGAAATAACAGTTGTCTTAACAGGAATCTTCTCGTATTTTTCAGGGTTAAGTTTTTTAGCGCTCAGGAAGATACCTGTGAAAATAAGTCCTGCGGCAAGGAGCCCCGAGATTATTTGAATGTAATTAAGATAGTCAGTCATCAGCGCTTTCCCCGTCGCTTTCTTCGTTATCAGTATCTTCTACAGAAGTTTCTTCATCAGGATCCGATTCCTCGTTTTTATCCTCAGTGTTTTCTCTGGCATTCTCAACATCCATCGCACGTGAGAATGCTTTCTCGGTTATGTATTGACAGAGATATGTTGCGATAGCGGGAGTAACCAGGGCTGCCGGTGGAAAACCGATGCTTATGGCCAGGGCAAGAATGATTATGAACCAGATCAAGATGAATTTCGGGAAATTCATCATGCAGAGCGTGAGACTGTTCTTTAATGTTCCCAAAATGCTGTTATTGAACCTTGCCATCAGGGCATATACAAAAGGCAATGAGAATATCAAAGGCAAAAGCGGCAGAAGGGAAACAATCATATACCAGTCGGGAAGTCTTACGTTGCCCCATCCGAAAAACGCAAAATAGATATTGAATCCTGCAAGGGCGCTGTATATCAGATAGATAAGATGTACGATTATCCCGTTTTTAAGATTACTTTTAAACGCGCGTACAAAATCTTTACTTATATTATCGATCCTTTTATGGTATTTACGGTAAACGGTATAATACAAAGCCGTAACGGAAGCTCCTATGGTAACTACGGGAAGACAGAAGAGCAGAAAAAGGACTGAGATGATAACGACATCTCCGATAACTTTGCTTGCTCTGTACATCCAACTGTTTGTTATGCGGTCTAGAGACTTTTTTGCCATATTTTTTATTTCCTTATTTGTCAGTATAAAAGTAAAAACGATAAGTTGTCAACTAGTATGGTAGACAAGAAAACCTGCAAGGGATAGAATATCCTCAAAGGAAGGTGAATGACAATGGCTGCAACAAAACTTCTCGGTATTTATTCAAACGGTATAGTCCTTCAAAGAAATAAAGAAATAATCATTGAAGGATCAGAGAATGCAAAGAGCGAAGTGACCGTTACCCTGGCCGGAATAACGGTTGCCGCATCTGTTGAAGGCGGAACTTTCAAAGCTGTTTTTCCGCCGATGGATGCCATGTTCGATACTGTTCTTACAGTTGAGGGCTCAGAGGTTATAACGGTTAATGATGTATGCATCGGTGATGTGTTCATGCTGACCGGCCAGTCAAATATGGAACTACCTGTTATAAGGACTATTGATCTGAATAAAGAAGAGATCGAAGCCGGAGACTATCCTTATGTCAGGCAGTACAGGTTAACTCCGGATCTTGAGATTCCAGTTAAGGGCGGAGAACCGGTATGCGTGCTTCCTGAAAATGATTGGGTAAGGGCTTCAGGTACCGGCAAGTATGAGATCAGCGCAGTTGGTTTTTATGCAGCCAGGAGGCTTTTCGAAAAGCTGAATATTCCCATCGGATTGATACTCAGCGCACAGGGCGGTTCGAACATTGAATCCTGGATGTGTGAGGAGGATCTTTTCGCGACCGGAACAAAAGAGGAAGAGATCGCTCCTTACAGGGGAAAAGGCGCCCTTAAAGAATATGTAAATGAGGGAAACATTAAAGTAGCCAAATGGCGTGAGAACACCATCGATAAAGATTTTTCAATTGAAGAAGCTTTGGATGAAGGTGTGAATATCAAGCTGCCATGCATCATTGCCGATGACTTCTGCGGAAGCGTCTGGTTCGTGAAGGAGTTTAACCTTGAAAATGCGGTGGAAGGCAAGTGCCTGCTCAGATTAGGAGATCTTATAGATGCGGATGTAACATATGTTAACGGTGTCGAAGTTGGCAGGACCGAGTATCAGTATCCGCCGAGGAAGTATTCTTTTGACGGTTCATTGTTAAAAGCAGGGAAGAACACGGTCATGACGAGACTTATCATTGAACAGGGTGCAGGAGGATTCGTTCCCGGACATCCTTATCAGCTTGAGACACCTTCGGGAAACATTGATCTTACAGGTGAATGGAAGATGGTCATAGAAAAGATGACTGAGAAGCTTGTGCCTAACAAGATGGCTCAGAACATTCCGTCATCTCTTTATTATGCAAGTGTATTGACGCTTAAGAATATCAAAGTGTCACAGATATGGTGGTATCAGGGAGAATCAAATGCCGATTTCCCTGAAGGCTATGATAAGAAAATGATACTTTTGTTTAAGAAGATGCGGGAATTGTTCGGCGGGGTTCCTGTCATCATGATCAGGATAGCAGACTATATTAATCCCTTGAGAGACACAAGGATCCCTGAAGGCTGGAAGATGATCCAGAAACTTCAGGATGATGCTCCGGGTTATATAGAGAATGTTAAAGTCGTCACGGCACCTTGTCCCGATCCGGTATATGAGCTTCATCCCCAGAACAAGAGCGGAATCGGTGCAGATGTGGCTGCGGCTTCTCTGGATTTCAGCAGGGGAGAATGACTGGCAGACCGGGCATTATTCGAATTACACAAAAACGCACACTAGAATGGTAGAAATCTATTGACATATCACAAACGTGGTGATAATCTCATTACAAGTTAACTTCCATGCAAGTATACAAGACGATTGGCGAGTTAGCATTTCACTTCATTAAATGATCTAGAGGTTAACCAAAATGGCTAAGAAAGAAGAGGTTTCACAGATCATAGCGTGGTCTCCGAGACAATTAACTACTCGTGAAAGACTGGCTAAGGATATCAGGATCAACTGGCAGCTTTATGCAATGTTCTTGATCCCCGTTATCTATTACATCATCTTCAGATATATACCTATGTTCGGTAATATCCTTGCTTTCCGTAAGTACAATGCGGGCGGAAGCATTTTCGGTCAGGGCCCTTTGACATTAAAGTATTTCAAGCAGTTTATTACTGCAAAGCCCTTCTGGCAGGCTTTCTCCAACACGCTTATACTTAACGGTCTGTATCTTTTGTTCAGATTCCCGTTAACCCTTATCTTCGCGTTACTCTTAAACGAGATCAGAAATCTTCACTGGAAGAAATTCGTCCAGACCGTTTCTTATCTCCCTCACTTTATCTCAGTAGTTATCGTCTGCGGCATGCTCAAAGAGCTGCTCTCGACACACGGTCCTATCAATGACCTTATCTTCAAGCTCGGCGGTGAGAAGATAAGCTTCATCTCACTTGCACAGTGGTTCAGGACGATCTTCGTAACATCAGGAATCTGGCAGAGCTTAGGCTGGGGTACGATACTTTACCTTGCTGCTATGTCCGGTATCAACCCGTCTCTTTATGAGGCTGCAACGGTTGACGGCGCATCTCATTTCCAGCAGGTAATACATGTTACCATCCCTTGCATCCTTCCCACGATCGCTACTCTTCTCATACTTGATATCGGCGGACTTGTAGGTTCCGGCGGAGCTTTCGAAAAGGTATACCTCCTCTACAGCCCTATGACATATGAAACCAGTGATATCGTATCCACTTACGTCTTCCGTATGGGTGTCGAATCAGGAAGCATTAACTTCGCTACAGCGGTAGGTTTGTTCGAAGGCTTGATAAATCTTGTGCTTCTCACTTGCGCCAACTTCGTTTCGCGCAAAGTCGCAAAGACAAGTCTTTGGTAAGGAGGCAGCAGCATGAGTGTTATTGATAATTCATCAGGTAAGATACACGTTCATAATCCGAAGAACCAGATAAAAGAATCAAAGGGTTACAGGGTATTTACGGTTGTAAATACGATCATAATGATCTTTATTGCATTTGTAACGCTTTATCCTTTCCTTTATCTCATCTCACAGTCATTCTCATCGGATCAGGCAATTTATGCAGGACATACGGGACTTATCCCTGAAGGGTTTAATATTGATACCTATATCTACGTTGTCACACGCAACCCGATAGCTCCCTGGCCGAAGGCATTCCCTGATCTCAAGATCCCTGAGTTCATCGTTTACTACATGAACACGATCTTCTACACGATCGTAGGAACGGTATTATCCCTCTCCTTTTCTTCAATCCTTGCGTACCCTCTGTCAAAGCCCAATCTCAAGGTCAATAAGTTTATGTCACCGTTCATCATCTTCACGATGTATTTCGGCGGCGGTCTCATCGCAAACTACGTTTTGATCCTGAGACTCGGTCTCAAGAATTCAATGTGGGGATTCATTCTCCCGATGCTCATCAGCACATATTACGTAATCCTCATGAGATCATTCTTCATGAGCATTCCGAAAGATCTTGAAGAAGCAGGAGAGATCGACGGTCTGAACAAGTGGGGTGTTTTCTGGTATATCGCAAGGCCTTTGTCAACACCTATCATAGCAACAATGACTCTGTTCTATGCGGTTATGTACTGGAACAACTGGTTCAACGCAAAACTCTATCTCCAGGATAAGGTAAAGTGGCCGGTTGCTTACTTCCTCCAGACGATCATCAGAGGTGCGGGTGCTTCGGATCCGGACGCGCAGAACATGACGGCTAACATCAAGTCATGCGCAATGGTTCTCACAGTACTTCCGATCATATGTGTATATCCGTTTATTCAAAAATATTACGTTCAGGGCATGATGCTCGGAGGCGTAAAAGAGTAACAGTTTTGTGCTATAGGGGATAACCCACGGCAATAGAAAAAAGTAAAAAAGAAAGGAAACAGTTATGAAGACAACAAAACTTGCAAAAGTAGCATCTGTCGGTCTTGCAGTTTCAATGCTTTCCAGTTTAGCTGCTTGCAGCGGTGGCTCCGGCGAGTCTTCTGAGACTACAACGATCCCCAGTCAGATCGAGACAACAGCAGATCAGGGAGATGACCTTGGCTATACATTTGGCTTAGGTGAGACTTTCCACGCTGATCAGCCTGTAACCTACACCATGTTCTTCAGTGATGCTTCATGGTATCCGTTGGTCGACACTTGGAAGTCGGAGGGTATTTTCAAGAAGATCGAGGAAATGACAAACGTTACACTTGACATCAAGTCATATGATAGCGGCGACTACATGCAGAACATCACACTCGACATCAATGCAGGAAACTCAGCTTACATCATTCCTAAGATCTATGATGATTCCGCATTTGTTGACGGTGGTGCCATCGTTCCTATCTCTGACTATGTTCAGTACATGCCTTACTACACAGATTTCTATAATACTTACAATCTCTCTGCTGATATTCAGACGATCACAAGAGCTAACGGTAAGTACTATAAGCTCCCCGGCATGAAGGAATCCAACCTCATCAACTATTCTTTCGTTATCAGAAAGGATATCTGGGATGCAGCAGGCGTTGATGTTGTTTCAATTCAGAAGGATTGGACATGGGCTGACCTCCTCGAGGCTTTGAAGAAGGTTAAGGCTTACATGGTTGAGCAGGGTATGTGTGAAGAGAGTGACTACATCTGGTCTGACCTCTGGTGCGGAAACGAATCAGGTCAGGGCAGCGGCGGAAACCTCCTGGGCGTTATGGCTTCTACATACGAGTGCAATGCCGGATGGAACATCGGCAATGGTATGAGATTTGATTTCGACCAGAACAAGTTCATCTTCTCACCTACGACAGAGAACTTTAAGGCATTCCTTAAGACAGCTAACAGCTTTGTAGAAGCAGGCATCCTTGATCCTGAAACATTCACACAGGATGACGCTACAGCTACAGCTCAGTATTACAATGGCAAGACAGCTATCATGTCCATCAACCAGGGTCAGTGGGCTAACTATGAGCAGAACATGACAGCTCAGCTCGGTGCAGGCAACTACGAAAACTATGTAATCACAATGCCTATCGGTACTACAAGAAACTCCACAGTTGATCCTGCAAGACTTGAGAACGGTGTTATGATCTCACAGAAGGCTCTTGATGAACTCGGCGAAGATGGTTTCATCGAAATGCTCAGATTCGTTGACTGGCTCTTCTATTCACACGAAGCATATGATCTCACAAAGTGGGGTGTTGAAGGCGTTCACTACACAGTAGACGCTGATGGTAATAAGAAGCTTGTTGATGGTTTCTGCTGCTCCGGCTTGGGCTTTGGTAATGATGAAGCAGAGTCTATGACAGACATCAGACTTAAGTGGGGTTATGCAGGCGGTAACTTCTGGTACGGCGGTACAGTTGCAGAGATGTCTGACAACCTTATTCCTCCGGTAGCAGATTATGTTAACCGTGACTACACAGACAGAGATACTCCTCCGCTCGCTCCCGGTGTTGCTCCTACAGCAGACCAGAACGAGGAGATCAACCTCATCGCTACACCTCTTATCAGTAACGTAAACTCCTGGACATTGAAGTTCGTTACTGGTCAGGAAAACATCGATGAGCAGTGGGATAATTACGTTCAGTCCTGCAATGAGCTTAACGTTCAGGGTCTCGTTGACATCTACGGCGAACTCTACAAAGGTTAATTAATACCTAAACGTTCACTTTAAGCAAAACAAGGGGCATTCCGATGTATAATGCAAAGGAATGCCCTTTGTTTATAAATAATCCGCGAGGTATGCATATGGCTACAGAGTTTTTCAGAAAAGGAAAGAAGATCGCAATCGTAACCGACGGCAGCGACAAAGGTATTTTGAGAGTCGCTTCTGCCGTTATCAAGGATATTGAGCGTGTTACAGGTTCTGAGCGAAAACTATGCAGGATCGCAGTTACGGATGATGTTTCAAACGGCAGGATAGCATCCTGTGACACAATTGTTTTTGCAGGGATCCTGACAGGATCAGAAGACAGTCTTATGGACAGGCTTCTTGCAAAAACAACTGTCGGTTGCAATGACATCACCGGAAAGAAAGAAGTATATGCGTTTGACAGAGCTGACTCTGTTCCCGGTCTCGAAAATAAGAATGTTTTCGTGATTGCAGGAAGCGATAAACTCGGCACCATTTACGGTCTTTATCATCTGTCCGAAATGATCGGTGTAAGCCCATGGCACTATTTCGCTGATGTAAAGCCGGTGATAAAAGAGAAACTCTCTTTTTGTGACAGTGAATTCCCCGTTGTATCGCATGAGCCCGTTATCGAATACCGCGGCTTCTTCATGAACGATGACTGGCCGTCTCTTGGAGGCTGGGTAACAAATACTTTCGATGATTTTAACGAGTTGTTTTACGAGAAGGTTTTCGATCTTCTGCTGCGGCTCAGAGGAAACTATCTGTGGCCGGCAATGTGGTCTGCAGTTTTCAACAACGACGGAAAAGCATTCCCTGAAGCCTCTGCTGTTCTAGCGGATGAACTCGGTATCACCATGGGAACATCTCATCACGAACCGCTTATTAGGGCGGGTGAAGAGTTCAGCCATATGATGACTGATGATAATGATTCCGGCTATGGCAAAGACTGGAGCTACTACTCGAACGAGAGGGGTCTCTATGAGTTCTGGTCAGATTCAATCAAGACTCGAGGCAAGTATAAGAATTTCATCACTGTCGGCATGAGAGGCGAGCGTGACAGTAAGATCCTCGGTGAAGACGCAACGATGAAAGATAACATCGATCTTCTCAAAAAGACGATCACTGACCAGAAAAAGATACTTGCGGAGAATGGTCTCGAAGACTGCCCTAAGATGCTTGCGCTTTATAAGGAAGTCGAGGATTACTACTACGGTGACGGTACTGCCGAAGGCCTTAATAAATGGGATGGGCTTGATGATGTTATGCTTTTGCTGTCAGATGATAATTTCGGAAATTTGAGAACAGTTCCTGCACCTGAATTGAAGGACCGCAAACCGGGATGGGGCATATATTATCATTTCGATTATCATGGTGATCCGATCTCATATGAGTGGGTAAATTCCACGCCGATTACCAAAGCATGGGAGCAGCTTACATCCGGTTACGAATACGGCATCCGCAAACTTTGGATCTGCAATGTCGGTGATGTGAGGCCGGTCGAATTGCCGTTAAACTACTTTATGGATCTTGCTTTCGATTACGATTACTGGAAGGAGCCGAACAGGACAGGTGAGTATCTTTCCCAATGGGTAAGAAAACAGTTTGTTGAAGTGTCAGATGATGTTGCGGATGCAATAGCAGGCCTGCTTAATGATTATATAAACATGAACGGCAGAAGAAGACCTGAGGCAACGCATCCGGATACTTTTGATGTTCCTTCCAACCAGGCTTTTATCGAACTGCGCTGTGCGGATAAGATCATGCGCGATGCTGAGGAAATTAAGAAAGCGATTCCTGCCGATATCTATGACAAGTTTTACGGGCTTGTTTATTTCCCTGCGGTTGCATCCGCGAATCTGCGCCGCATGATGATACTCACAGGCCTCTATAACATTGTTACAAACACTGATTTTATTGTGGTTAACTACCTTGCAGAAGAGATCAACAAGACTGTGGCCCGTGACATCGAACTTGTCAGGTTCTATAACGAGGACATGTCGAACGGCAAATGGAAATACATGATGAGTTCAAAGCATGTCGACTTCCAGCATTGGAATGATGAGGATTCGAAGTATCCTTCACCTGTTGTTAAGAAGCTTGCTTCCGCTGAACAGAGAGCCAAAGTTGTACTCGAACGCGAAGCTTGTTTCTACGATGGAGAATGTTCACTTCCTGAAATGGATATAAATGATCCGGCTCCCAAAGAGGTTTATATTCTGGAAGAATCTATCAGGGAAGACCCTTTCAGACTGGAATATGACCATGACCTTTTGAATGTTTCTGTCGTAAAGATCACGGACGGCACATACAGACTTGATATCAGGTCTGCCAGCAAGCCGTGTGATACAGAATTAAAAGTTGTATTTGAATTACATACGGTAACAGTTAAAACCAGGATAATTGATTCCAAGGTTTTATCTGACGTCCCTTGCGTTATTGCGGGTTCACTCAGTATGCTTTGTGATTCATATTCTTCGGCAAACGAGCCCGGAGAGAGTTCTTTCGTTACGATCGATAACTACGGTCTGTCCGGAAAGGCTCTCAAGATATATCCGCTTACAAAAGATTATGGGGAAGATTCGGAATGCCCGTCGGTAACATACGATTTCTTTGTGCCTGAAGAAGGTGAGTATGAGATATCGGTTTTCGTCGCACCATCAAATAACACATTCAAGAATCAGAACCTGTACTTCGGTCTTAGTATGGATGATTCATCCGTAAGCAAGATCGGCCTGTTCCCTGAAGGATACATGGCTGGTTACGGCACTGATGCAAACTGGAGTGAAGCGGTCCTGAGAAACTGCCGTGAACTTAAGGCTTCATATGTCTTGTCTTCAGGCAGGCACAGCCTCAAGTATATTGTTCTGGATTCGATGGTCGTTCTTCAGAGAATAGTGATCACGAAGAAGTAAGAGCAGCCTTACTACTTCGCAAGCATATCTCTCGCGTTCGTATAGCACACTCTCTCGATAATGCTTTTGAGTATTCTCTTATCGTAAGGGAATCTGTTGCGCTCGACTGCAGTACCGAGATAATTGCAGAAGATCCTTCTGAAGTATTCGTGCCTTGTGTAGGACAGGAAGCATCTTGAATCTGTGAGCATGCCGACAAAGCAGGGAAGGGGACTTTGCGCGCAAAGCGATCTAAGCTGGTCTTCCATTCCGGAAAGATTGTCGTTGAACCACCATGCGGCGCCGTGCTGGATCTTGCCGGGAACGCTGCCGTCGTTATAGCATCCGCACAAAGTGTCAAGGATTGTGTTGTCAGTTGGATTCAAAGAGTAGATTATCATCTTAGGAAGCAGTCCTTCTGAATTAAGTATGTCCATGAATCCTGTAAGCGGAGTTACGAAGTCTGATGAACCTGTTATAGTATCGCAGCCGCAGTTGATTCCTGCACTGTTCAGCATGACTGTATTAACGTTGCGTTTGCATCCGAAATGCAGCTGCATCGTCCATTTTCTCTTGGCATATTCGCGTGCGAAGAAAAGCATTATGTCACTCTTAAATGCAGTCAATTCAGCATCTGAAAGCTTTGCTTCGGGAGAAGATAATTTCTTTGCGAGAACTTCATCAGAAGTAATGCTGAGATCTTCTCCGTACCAGATATACTCTGTGCCGTGATCAGACAGTCTGCATCCGTGTGATGCGAAATGATCCAGCCTTGAAGACAGCGCATCCTTAAGATCATTCATTGAATTGATTTGCTTTCCTGATGCTGATTCCAATCTTGCTAGGTATGAATTGAAGCCTGATTTTTCAATATCAACTATATTGTCAGGACGGAATGCCGGAAGAACTGCCGGTCCGAAGCCAGAGGCTTTGATCTGTTCGTGATAGATCAGTGAATCACAGGGATCGTCAGTCGTGCAGATGAGTTCAACATTTGAATCAGTCATTATCTTCCTGGCAGAGAGTTTGCCGGACTGGAGGATCTCATTTGTTCTGTTCCAGACTTCTTCTGCATTTAGAGTGGAAAGCGGTTCGTCTATTCCGAAATATCTCGACAGCTCAAGGCATGTCCAGTGATAGAGCGGATTGCCGAATGCTGATTCAACGGCTTTTGCCCACATCATGAATTTCTCTTTGTCGGGTGCATCACCGGTAATGTATTTTTCTTCAATGCCGCAGGCTCTCATAAGACGCCACTTGTAGTGGTCGCCTTTAAGCCAGAGTTCAGTAATGTTACCGAAATTGATATCTTCAGCAATTTCTTTGGCATCTATATGGCAGTGGTAGTCCACTATCGGAAGGTCTTTGGCATATCCGTTGTAAAGCTCAAGCGCGGTATTGCTCTCCAGAAGGAAATTCTCATTAACTAAACTCTTCATGATGCACCTCAATGAATAAATTACAATTGAATATAAAATAACTTATTTTCGCTGTAATCGCAAATAAAAGTATGGTAGAATGTTAGTTGATGATCGAGAGGTGTTTATATGACTTTTTCAGATAAGGTTTATGAGACAGGAATTGTACCTGTAGTGGTATTGAACAGGGTTGAAGATGCAGTCCCTCTGGCGGGAGCATTGCTCAGGGGCGGTGTTGATTTCATGGAGATAACATTCAGGACTGAATGTGCTGCGGAGTGTATCTCAGTGATCAGCAGGGAAGTGCCTGATATGACCGTAGGAGCAGGTACTGTGCTCAACGTGGAGCAGGCAAAGCTTGCCGTTGAGAAGGGCGCAAAGTTTATAGTATCACCGGGCCTTGATGAGGAGACTGTTAAGTGGGCGCTGGGGAATAATATCCCTGTGGTACCCGGTGCGGTTACACCGACTGAGATCATGAAAGCGGTAAGTCTTGGACTTAAGGTAGTCAAGTTCTTCCCGGCAGACGTTTACGGAGGAATAAAAGCAATAAAGGCTTTGTCAGCGCCTTTCGGGCAGGTGAGATTCCTTCCAACCGGAGGTGTGTCCGAAGCAAATCTAAAAGATTTCATCACTAACAGTGCAGTAGCTGCAGTCGGTGGCAGCTGGGTATGCAAAAAAGACGATATAATGAATCACGATTGGGATAAGATTACGGAACTGTCAGCCAATGCTGTCAGGATAATTAAGGAGAACAGAACATGAGCAAATATCTGACATTTGGAGAATTGATGTTGAGACTTAAGAGTCCCGGAAGGGAGCGTTTCCTGCAGTCACCCTCACTTGAAGCAACGTTCGGTGGCGGAGAGGCAAACGTTGCGGTGTCACTTGCAAATTTTGGGCTTGAGACAGATTATCTGTCAGTCATACCTTTCAATTCCATCGGAGATGCAGCGATTGGAGAACTCAGAAGATTCAATGTAGGTACAGGCAAGATCATAAGGACTGAAGGCAGAATGGGTATCTACTATCTCGAGACCGGTGCAAACCAGCGCCCGAGCAAAGTCATCTATGACAGGGCTTATTCCGCGTTCTCACTCTTTGATCCGAGCGGATACGACTGGGAGAAGATATACAGTGACGTAAAGTGGCTTCACATATCAGGCATCACACCTGCAGTCTCTGAAGAGACAAAGGAAGCTTCAATAATGGCTGTACAGGAAGCAAAGAAGCGCGGTGTAAAGATCTCGCTTGACCTGAACTACCGTAAGAATCTCTGGAAGTATGGTGTTGATGCAAAGGAAGTCATGAAAGTGCTTACTTCATATGCTGACATCATCATCGCGAACGAGGAGGACTGCCAGAAGTCTCTTGGGCTTGAATGCCGCAGCAATGTTGAAGGCGGGAAGCTCGATCTCGAAGACTACAAAAACCTGAGCGACTCACTGCTTGAACAGTATCCGAATGTTAAGGCGGTTGCGATCACATTAAGAGAGAGCAAGAGTGCCGATATCAATTTCTGGGCGGCATCGCTCAATAACCGTTCCGAATTTATTGTCAGCCGCAAATACGAGATGTATGACATCGTTGACCGTGTGGGCGGCGGGGATTCATTTGCCGGTGGTCTTATCTACGGTCTGAATCAGTTGGGTTCCAACAAAGAGGCACTTGAGTTTGCTGTTGCAGCAAGCTGTCTTAAGCACACCATTGACGGCGACTTCAACAGGGTGACGATAGATGAGGTTATGAAGCTCATGAAGGGTGACGGTTCAGGCAGGGTTCAAAGATAATACCTCTTCTGTAACTTAACGGTCTGCCTTTGAAACTTCACGGAATTCCGCTATAATATTCTCAATAAAGATAAAGTTGAGATTATAGTTATGTTGCTGACCGGTAAGAACTGGCGCTTATCGGCATCCCAAAAAGTTGCGGATGCTGATACGCTCCTTAATGTTTTGCTTAAGAACCGCGGAATAACCGAAGGACAATCCGTAGAACAGTTTCTGGCTGTGGATGACGGTATCTGGCACGATCCGTTCCTTTATAATGACATGCGCAAAGCTGTCGATATCATCAGTGATACCATCGATGCTCATGGTAAAGTCCTCGTGTATGGCGATTACGACTGTGACGGAGTTACCGCCACATCGATCCTTGTAAGATATTTCAGAAGCCATCAGGTGAATGTGCAGTACATCGTGCCGCACAGATCAGAGCACGGCTACGGGCTTACGGAAAAGATCATGGACAAGGTCATCGAGAAGAATCCTGATCTTGTCATTACCGTTGACTGCGGAGTTACGAATGTCGATACGGTTCAGGAACTCAAGAACCGCGGTATCAAGGTTATTGTTACTGATCACCATAACGTTAAGGAAGAACTCCCGGCAGCTGACTGCGTTATATGCGCGAAGAGACCTGACAACACATATCCCTTTATAGATCTCTGCGGTGCGGGTGTCGCACTGAAGCTTGTTGAAGCTTTGGGCAAGGACGGCAGACATAAGGTTACCGGCAATATCTGGCGTCAGGCAGTTGAGCTTGCGGGACTGGCAACTATTGCAGATCTCGTATCAGTAACAGATGAGAACAGAACGATAATCAAGCGTGCGTTCAAGAGCATGCAGAATCCTACCAATGTCGGAGTTGCGGTCATGAATGACATGCTTCTGGCACCCGGAAAATCATTGGATGAGACTTTTATTTCTTTTAATTTTGTACCACGCATCAATGCTGCAGGAAGGCTTTACGATTCCGCTGATGCCCTGAAGCTCTTCCTTGAGAACAATCCGACTGAGGCCAGAAATGCCGCTCAGGATCTTACGAGGGAGAATGACGAGAGGAAAGAGATCGAGGCGAAGGTTTTCGACGAGGCAAGATCACAGCTTGAGAATCCTGCAAGGCCTGACAGATGGTCGCTGACGAACACCTGCGGGCCCATAGTTGTTTACGGCAAGGACTGGCATCAGGGCGTTCTGGGTATCGTAGCCGGCAAGCTGTCACAGTTCTACGGAAGGTCGGCACTTGTATTTACTGATGATGCAACTGAGCCGGGATGCGCGAAAGGATCGGGAAGGGCATTCGGGGATTTCGATCTTTACGAATGTCTCGAGAGGATCTCTGACAAGCTGGTCAATTTCGGAGGACATAAGAAAGCGGCAGGACTTCTTGTAAGGAAGTCCGAGATGGGAACCTTCATGGAAGCTCTCGAGGAAGAGTCTGCAAAGATATATGAGGAGAAAGGACTTTCGGGTGAAGATGAGGAAGAGGATTCCATCAATGCCGAATGTGAGATCCTGCCTGAAGGACTGACCTTTGATGCTTACCGTGAAGTAAGCAAGTTAAGACCTTTCGGTATTGGCAATCCAAAGCCTATATTTGTTACAAACGGACTTATTATCTCGAACATTGCGCAGATGAGTACCGGAGCGCATATCAGACTTGATCTGACAGATGCATCGGGCAAGGCGAATATTTCGGCAGTCGGCTTTACAATGGGCGATTACTATAACATCTTAAGGGCAGGCGA
>JAIKYD010000084.1 GCA_024683485.1 Saccharofermentans sp.
AAAAACCCTCAAATGACAGTATAAACCATCCGGACAGGCATATTCAAACATGGAGAGACAGTGCTGAATTGGCGTTCTTACCTAATGCACAATACGGAAACCTGAAAAGTATGCAAATCCCGACTTTAAAAAATCTCATCAAGTTCTTATAGTTAAGACATAAGGAATAAAATACCAGCATGCTGCGGAAACGGAGGCTCTTATGCTAAAGGATTTTGTGAAGGCGGAGAAGCCTGATGAAGAGGAATTTCCCAAGAGATTAGAGGAAGAGAGAGCGAAGCTTTTTGCCTCGCAGATGAAGATAAAGGAAGCAGGTCTTCCTGTAATGGTTATTTTCGAAGGCTGGGGAGCTGCAGGTAAGGGCAGCGTGCTCGGAAAGATCATTAAGAATATCGATCCGAGATTCTTCAGGGTCAAGACTTTCCCGAAGCCTTCGAAGGAAGATCTGAGATATCCTTTCCTCTACAGATATATGAAGGAGATTCCGGAGAAAGGGAAGTTCGCATTCTATGATACCTTCTGGATGGAGGAGATCACCGATGAGAGAATGGAAGAACTCTTAAGTGACGAAGAGTACGAAGAACGCATCGACTCGATCAACAGGACCGAGAGGTCACTCGTAGATAACGGTTATCTTGTAATGAAGTTCTTCTTCCAGATTGGGAAAAAGGAGCAGAAGGAGAGGCTCGAGAAGCTCCTTGATGACAAGGATACGAAGTGGCGCGTTGATAAAGGTGACCTGTATGAGAACAAGCATTATGACGAAGCTATTGAGATCTACGACCAATACCTTAAGGACACGAATAACCCGACTGCGCCATGGTACATTATTGACAGCAAGGATAAGAAGTTTGCAGAACTGCAGGTGCTTGAATTCCTGAATCAGGGTATTGAGACGGCTCTGAAAAATAAGAATCTTGCAGCTCCGATCCTGCAGAATACTTTCCCGCTCAAGAAGACTCCGCTTCTTAAAGAGGTCGATCTGAAGGATAAGGTCCTCACAGATGAGGAGTATGATGAGAAACTCGATAAACTTCAGGATGAATTAAGGGATCTTCACAACAAACTTTACAGAAAGAAGATACCGGTCATTATCGCATATGAAGGCTGGGATGCGGCAGGAAAAGGCGGCAACATCAAGCGTATTACGGGTGCACTCGATCCGAGAGGATACGAGGTTCTTCCTATTGCGAGTCCGGAACCTCATGAGAAAGCAAGACACTTCCTCTGGAGATTCTGGACAAGACTTCCGAGGACAGGTCATATCGCTATCTTCGACCGTACCTGGTACGGAAGAGTCATGGTTGAGCGGATCGAAGGCTTCTGCAGTGAGAATGACTGGCAGCGCGCCTATAACGAGATCAATGAATTTGAGAAGGAACTGACGGACTGGGGCGCAGTGGTCATCAAGTTCTGGGTGCAGATCGATAAGAAGACACAGCTCAAGCGCTTTAAGGAACGTCAGGCAAATCCCGAGAAGCAGTGGAAGATCACAGATGAGGACTGGCGCAACCGTGAGAAATGGGACAAGTACGAATCTGCAATCGATGAGATGATCAAGAAGACTTCAACTGAGTTTGCTCCTTGGTATATTCTGGAGTCCGTTGATAAGAAATATGCGCGGATCAAGGCGCTTGAGATCGTAATAGACCGGATTAAGGAAGCTTGCGACAAGAATTGAGGTTTGAATAATTGAATTCACAAAGGGCTGTCCCGGTTTACCGGGATGGCCCTTCTTTTATGGATCGTGTTTAGCGAAGGCCTGTTACCTGCAAGTTTTGCCTGCGGAGAACAGAAACTGTGCAAAGTCAAACAAAGTGCGCGAAATAGAGCGTTTTTTGTAGAAATTGACTACGCACTTTTTAATATAACCGTGCTAAAATAAATCTAGTAGTATATACCATAATTCGCTTTTTACAAATAGTTTTTTCATAAATTGTATAAATTTTTTTAGGAAATCTAAGAAAGGCAGGTTCGTATGGGCTTTAAGATAGGTGACAACATCGTTTATGCGGGCAGTGGCGTATGCCAGATAGACGATATCAAAGACATAAGTTTTTTCAAAGAGAAACCTCAGAAATACTATGTTCTCAAACCGCTCTTTGTAACAAGATCCCAATACGTTTACGTGCCGATCAATAATGAGGCTCAGGTAAGCAGGATAAGACCGGTTGCTTCAAAGAAGGAAGCTATCGCTCTTATCGATAAGCTTCCGATAGATAACTGCAGCTGGATCGAGGACCGCAACGAGCGCAAGGCTACTTTCACGGATATTATCGTTAATGGTACCAGAGAAGATATAGTCGGGCTTATTTACCTGATCAACAGGCATGCTGAGAAGCTTGCCAAAGAGGGCAAACATCTGAATGCCCAGGATGAGCGTGCGCTCATAGATGCCAGGAACAGGATGAACAATGAGATTGCCGTTGCTCTTAATATGGAGCCTGACGGTGTTGTCGAATTGATCCATGAGAAGACAGGATTGGAAGATTTTGCATAAAACCTGTCGGATTGGTATTAGTTATTGCAATATGCAGGAAGGTGTGATTTAATAACCGCAGTTTGAATTAAGGAGATACCTTATGAAGACTGCGGTTTTCTTTTATGCGTATAGCTACTATTACTACTTTAGGGAGAAGAACTAAAGCGGCTTTTGCATAGCGCATAGAAAACCAAAGATATGATTTGAGTTGAATAACGCTGCAGGGTACGCCAATGAAGCCCGGCAGCGTTTTTTGTTCAAACCGGATTAAGATAATAAATGGTGCGGAAGAGTACCAAAAAGGAGATAAAGAACATGATCGCAGTACTGAAGAACACAGCAACAAGAGAACAGATTTCAAGCCTCATATCGTGGTTTGAGGACAAGGGACTTAAGGTCAACGAGTCCAAGGGTGAGTTTTGTACGGTTCTGGGTCTCATTGGTGACACTTCTACAGTTGATATCGATATGCTTCAGGGTTTGGACATCATCGAGAAGGTAACAAGAGTATCGGAGACTTTCAAGAAAGCTAACAGAAAGTTCCATCCGGAAGATACAGTAGTGGATATCGGAGGAGTTAAGATCGGCGGAGGGAATTTCGCTGTAATCGCAGGTCCGTGTTCAGTTGAGACTGAGGAGCAGATCCTGAGCAGCGCAAAAGCCGTAAAGGAGGCAGGTGCCACGATCTTAAGAGGCGGAGCTTTCAAGCCTAGAACTTCACCTTACGATTTCCAGGGACTTCATGAGGAAGGAATCAGGCTTCTTCTGGAGGCTAAGAAAGAGACAGGACTTCCCATTTGTTCTGAGATCATGAGTCCTGAGCAGATCCCGGTCTTTGAAGATGTCGATTTTCTCCAGGTTGGTGCACGCAACATGCAGAACTTTGATCTTTTGAAGGCTCTTGGCAAAACGGGAAAACCGATCCTTTTAAAGCGCGGACTCTCAGCTACCATCAAGGAGCTTTTGATGAGTGCCGAATACATCATGAGCGAAGGCAACCCTAACGTCATTTTATGCGAGAGAGGTATCAGAACCTACGAGACATATACAAGGAATACATTTGATGTCAGTGCGATTGCAGTATTGAAGCAGATCACACATCTTCCTGTCGTAGGTGACCCTTCACATGCCACAGGTAAGTCGAATCTTATCAAACCTATGTCGATGGCAGCTGTGGTGTCAGGTGCGGATGCTCTCGAGATCGAAGTTCATACCTGTCCTGAGAAGGCGCTTTCAGATGCTGCACAACAGCTTACACCCGCTCAGTTCGCCGAGACTATGGAAGCGATCAACAAGGCAAGAAGTATTCTGTAATTATGCGACGCTGATCTGTGTCAGCGTCTTTTTTATCTGTTCGAAAAGGAAGTGCAAAAAAATGAAGATAACAGTCGGCGTGGTCGGTTTAGGACTTATAGGTGCCTCATTTGCGAAAGCTTACAAGGAGAATGAAAGCGAGGCAACAGTTTACGGATGGAACCGTACCAGGAGCATTACACAGATGGCTCAGATGCAGGGAATCATTGATGACGAACTGACGGATGACAATCTCGGAAAGTGTGACCTGGTAATTCTTTCGTTATATCCCGAGGCCACGATCGAATGGATGAACGAGCACAAGGACCACTTCAATAAAGAAGGTATGGTAATAGATGCCTGCGGCACAAAGAGGCTGGTATGTGAGAAAGGTTTTAAGCTGGCAGAAGAGAACGGATTCCTTTTTGTCGGATGTCACCCCATGGCCGGAACGAAATTCTCTGGAATGACACATTCGAGAGGAGACATGTATTTTGGTGCACCGATGGTGGTTGTGCCGCCGGTATTTGATGATATGTTCCTGCTCGACAGGGTAAAGGATCTTCTCTCGCCCTGCGGATTTGGAAGCTACCATCTTTCACATGCCGATGAGCATGACAAGATGATCGCTTTTACTTCCCAGATGGCACACCTCGTGTCAAATGCCTACATCAAGAGCCCTTCGGCCAGGAATCATAAGGGATTCTCCGCAGGATCCTACAAGGATATGACAAGAGTCGCATGGCTTAATCCGACAATGTGGACACAGCTTTTCCTTGAGAATAAGGATAATCTGATCTTCGAGATCGATCATCTTCAGGAAGAACTCTCGAAATACAGAAAGGCACTTGTTGATGATGATTTCGATGGACTCCGCGATCTGCTCGATGAAGGCAGAAAGATCAAAGAGGAGGTTGACGGCATATGATGACTGTCAATGTACGTGCCTCAAAAGAATACAATGTTGAGATTGGTGACGGCATCATCTCAAAGCTTGGTGAGCTGACAAAGACTATCTGTCCCAACGCAGTCAAAGCCCTGATTGTTTCAGAGACTAATGTTGCTGCACTCTATCTTGATACGGTAAAAAAACAGCTTGAAGGCACCGGACTCGAAGTTATAACTTATGTTTTCGAGGCTGGCGAGAAGAGTAAGAACATAAACGAAATCGCCGGTATGTGGGACAAGATGGCCGAAGCCGGATTTACCAGAACTGACCTTGTGGCCGGTCTTGGCGGCGGCGTTACGACTGACATGGCTGGCTTTGCGGCATCGACATTCTTAAGAGGAATCGATGTGATCCAGATACCGACGTCGCTTTTGGCGATGGTTGATGCTGCTGTCGGAGGCAAGACCGGAATCGACATACCGATGGGCAAGAACCAGGTCGGAGCTTTCTGGCAGCCGAGCCTCGTTCTTGAAGACATGTCATTCCTCAAGACACTTCCTGATGAAGTGTTCACAGAAGGCATGGGCGAGGTCACTAAGTATGCGTTCATTATGGATGAGAAGCTTTTCGAACTTCTCGAAAAACAGAATGGCAGTATAAGAGATGACGCATCCGTTCTTGAGAACGTCATTGGCATGTGTGTCGCGGACAAGGCTGAAGTCATCAACGAGGATGAGAACGATAACGGCAGACGCCAGATCTTAAACTACGGCCACACGGCAGGTCATGTAATCGAACGCGACAGCGGATTTACAAAACCTCACGGTATCTGTGTTGCAAAGGGAATGGGCATCTTTATCGATGCCTGTGTCAGAGCGGGTACCTTGAGTTCTGAAGATGCAAAGAGGATGAAGGGTCTTCTTGCGATGTATAAGCTTCCCGCAAGTGATGAGATCACGGCAGAAGACATCGTTAAGGGCGCGATGAACGATAAGAAAAAGCGCGGAAACATCTTATCGGTTATACTTGTAAACAAGATCGGCCAAGCCGGGATAAAGAAGATGACAGCAGAGGAGTTTCTTAAGTTTTTGTCTGTATGAAAATCTCAGTTAAAGATCTTAATCTTGATGTCAAAGCGCCGCTTTCAAAGTCGGTCTATCACAGGGAGCTCATCATTAATTTTATTCTTGGCGCGCGCGGAGATTTCCTTGGCGAATCCGAAGATGACAACGACGACATAAGAGCTACCAAAGCGTGCCTGCGCGCGCTTGAGGACACTCAAGCGGAGACGGTAACTCTTAACTGCAATGAGAGCGGATCGACGCTCCGTTTCATGATCCCAGCCGCACTGGCAATAAAGTCAGCATCGAACAAGACACTCGTATTTAAAACAAATGGAAGGCTTATCGACAGGCCCATTGAAGAATTGTCCGACTGCCTTAAGCCGTTTGGTGTTGTTATAACAAAGGACAAGGAAGCAAACGAGATAACGGTTACAGGAAACATAGAACCCGGCCGGTATGTCATTGACGGCAGTGTATCATCGCAGTACATCTCAGGACTTCTCATGGCGCTCTCCAGCTTCGATAAGAAATCTGTTGTTGAAGTTACAGGCGGAGTTGCATCAGTTCACTATATCGAGCTTACTGTTGCTGCGCTTGCCAAGTATGGCATTAAAGTTGAAAGAGAAGGCGACACGTTCAGTGTGCCGGGTAAGACTTTTGGCATTAGAGTACCTGACGGGAACTTCGAAGTCGAAGGTGATTGGAGCAACGGAGCATTCCTGCTCTGTCTGGGAAGCCTCATCCGGGGAGGTTCCGCAAAGGTTACGGGCCTTAATACAAAATCTGTTCAGGGCGACATGGCGATATTAAGATTCCTGAAGCTCGCCGATATTTCCCACATCGTTACCGACGATGCGGTCTTTGTTCAGGACAGTCATATAAATCCTGTCAGGCAGACCATAGAAATGGATTGCGGGGATATCCCGGATATCGTTCCTTACATGGCGGTTACTGGTGCTTTCCGCGCATATAAGACAGTCTTGAAGGGAATCAGACGCCTGCGCATCAAGGAGTCCGACAGGGCAGCGGCTATCACGCAAATGTTATCTGAATTAGGCGGAAATGTAACGCTCGAAGAGGATACTATTACGGTAGAATATATAGATAAGAAAGATATACCTGACAGGATCGTGCTTACCTCGTCAGGTGACCACAGAATGGCGATGGCGGCAGTACTCTGTGCAGCGGCCACTGGCAAGGTGATTGAGATTGATAGTATTGATTGCCTCGATAAATCGTTTCCTGAGTTCAGGAAAGTTATGCTAAAGGAGATGGTCCTGAAATGAATTCAAGCAGCACATATCAGGGCGATGCCCTGGACATAATGATCTATGGCGAGTCTCACAGCGAGACGATAGGCGTATATATCACAGGGCTTCCTGAGGATGTTGTTCCTGATGTCACGAAAACGGCTGCCTTTATGTCTAGGCGTGCGCCCGGAAAAAATGCATGGTCGACTCCGCGGAAGGAAGCCGATGAGGTCATTTTCGAGCGCAAAGGAACAATGCTCCACGGATACATAATCAACACGAATACTAAACCGAAGGATTATGCATCGATAATGAATAAGCCGAGGCCTTCCCATGCCGATTACGCTGCAAGGCTTATCTACGGTGATGAGGCTTCGAGATCAGGCGGAGGTATCTTCTCAGGACGCATGACTGCCCCGCTGTGCATTGCCGGTTCAATAGCACTTCAGGAACTGAATAAAAGAGGGATACAGATAAGTGCACACCTTAAGAAGATAGCAGGCATATGTGATGATTCGTATTTCGATCATGGAGTAAATGATGAGTCATTCAGAAACAGACTCTCTATAGTTGAGAATAAGGAATTCCCTGTCGTAGATGATGCAAAGGGAGAACTTATGAAAGAGAGGATAGAGCAGGCCAGGCAGGATGGGGATTCTGTGGGAGGCGTTATAGAGTGTGTGGTCTATGGCTATCCTGAGGGCATCGGAGGCCCGGTTTTCGATGGCATCGAAGCAAAACTTGCACAGATCCTTTATGCGATTCCCGCAGTTAAGGGAGTGGAATTCGGCAACGGTTTTGAAGGTTCGGATCTTAGAGGTTCCGAGAACAATGACGCTTTTGCTTTTGATGATGATGGCAATCTGACGCTTAAGACCAATCACAGCGGCGGTATACAGGGCGGCATCAGTCTCGGTGATGTGGCCCCGATCGTTTTTGACATCGCGCTGAAGCCTACACCTTCGATCTCCAGGACACAGGAGACGGTTGACCTTGCAGCACATAAGAATACCACGATCAATATTGAAGGCAGACATGACCCGTGCGTTGCTCCCCGCGCTGTTCCTGTAGTGGAAGCAGCAGCGGCGATCGCACTTTACGACTTGCTCCTTGTATCAATGTAACGGAGGATAATGACATGAGTGAGAGACCGGATCTTAAGGAACTCAGAGAAAAACTCGATCAGATAGACAGCGATATTCTCGATCTGCTTGAAGCAAGGGTTGCGGCAAGCAGGGAGATCGGCAACTACAAAAGAGCAAACGGTCTTGCGACTTACGATCCCGCAAGAGAAGAAGAGAAGATAAAGGCTCTTGAAGCGATTGCCGGATTTGAGAGCAAGCCTTATGTCAAAGACCTGATGAAGACACTTATGGATATTTCGAAGGTTCATCAGGGCAAGCCTGCCTTCGGTGTTCTCGGAAGGACGCTTGCACATACATATTCTCCCGAGATACATAATCTTTTCGATTCCTCATATTCTTATTCAGTAATCGAACGCGAACCCGAGGAGCTGGAGGAGCTTTTTAAGAGCGGTGTATTCAAGGGTTTTAACGTCACAATCCCATACAAGAAGACTGCCTGCACCATGTGTGATGAAGTTGATGGAGCTTCGAAAACAACTGGCAGCGTAAATACGGTGCTTTTTGAAGACGGAAAGGTTAAAGGATGGAATACTGATTACTTTGGCTTTATCTATATGCTCCACAGAAAAGGTATTTCAGTCACCGGTAAAAAAGTACTGGTTCTTGGAACTGGCGGTGCTGCCTCTGCGGTATTCTATGCCCTTAAAACACTTGGTGCATCTGAAGTATATGCCTGTGATCTTGAGGCGGAGATCAACTACACCAACGTTTATGAGAAGGCTTCCGACGCCCAGGTTGTAGTCAACTGTACACCTGTCGGGATGTTTCCCAATGTCGATAACAGGCTTCTCGATCTTACAAAATTTACCGGACTTGAAGCTTGTGCAGATGTTGTTTATAACCCCTCGAGGACAAGATTCCTTCAGGATGCTGAAGAATTGGGACTTAAGACCTGCGGTGGTCTTGCGATGCTCGTTGCCCAGGCTTATAAGGCTTCCCGTATCTTTGCAGGTGACATTGAAGGTGCTTCGCTTCTCGGAAATCCGGACAAAAGTATTCCTTCAGAAGCGGAGGATGCCATTGAGAAAGTCATCAGGATCCTCGAGAACCGGATGCGCAATATAACGATTATAGGAATGCCCGGTTCCGGTAAGTCGCTTCTTGCAAGAAATATAGCAAAGGTGACCGGACGCACACTGGTTGATCTGGATATAGCATTTGCCGAGAAATTCGGACAGACACCGGCTGAGGTCTTATCGGGTCCGGGTGAGGATGCTTTCAGGGAGATGGAATGTGAGATCGCTGCTGAATTTCTTCCTAAGAGCGGACTTGTTATCTCATGTGGAGGCGGTATCGTAACCAGGGATGTAAACAAGTTCTATGTCCGCTGCAACTCCAACGTATTCTATCTTGAGCGTCCGCTGACCGCACTTACCGACAAGAACAGGCCCATTTCCCAGCTGCATGGTGTCGAGAAACTCTATTCACAGCGCAAGGATAAATATGAGACCTGGTGTGACTATAAAGTCTCATATGACAGGTTTGAAGTTAAACAGGACTTCTACGATAAAGCCATTGCCGACATTCTTGCAAAACTGGAGTGATCTATGAAAATACTTGTTCTTAACGGACCTAATCTGAATATGCTCGGTATCAGGGAACCTGACATCTACGGTTCTTCCACTTACGATGACCTTATTGCACTTATCACCTCTTATTGCGGGGAAAAGGGTGTAGAAGTCAAGTGTCTTCAGAGCAACCATGAGGGCGATCTGGTTGATTATATTCAACAGGCTTTCTTCGATAAGATTGACGGCATAGTGATCAATCCGGGTGCCTATACTCACACTTCCGTTGCTCTTCTTGACGCGCTTAAAGCTGTATCGATACCTGCGGTCGAAGTTCATATCTCAAAAGTGGATGAACGTGAGGATTTCCGGCAGATCTCATATGTCTCTTACTATTGTTCGAAAACGATCACCGGTAAGGGCTTTGACGGATACCTGGAGGCAATCGATTATCTGTCAGGCAAATAAAAGCCCGGTACAGGTTTCAGCTTTTCTTTTATCATTTCCTGTGCAAAACTACATGACTGTTTTGTGGTATTATCTTATCTGTTAGTGAAACTTAAGGAGGATAATATATGGCTAAGTTTTGTCCTAACTGCGGAGGCCAGGTTAAAGAAGGCAATGCTTTCTGCGCACATTGCGGTTCAAAGTTGAGCATTATACCTGCTGCACCTGCCGAATCCGTTCCGGTTGCTGCACCTCTGCCGGAGGCTTCACCTGTAGTTGAAGCTATTCCTGATATTGAGACT
Source organism: Saccharofermentans sp. (assembly GCA_024683485.1). Lineage (GTDB taxonomy): Bacteria > Bacillota > Clostridia > Saccharofermentanales > Saccharofermentanaceae > Saccharofermentans. The sequence continues at coordinate 10,381 of JAIKYD010000084.1, forward strand.
CCCGCTGTTGCTGAACCTGTAAGTGCTGAACCAATAAGTTCAGTTGAACCTGCACCTGCTGTTGATCAGGTATACGCGGCTGAACCGGCGCCTGTTTATGACCAGGTACCTGAATTTGAGTCAGCGCCCGCTGCTGAACAATTTTCCGCTGCTGAAGCAGTTCCGGTTGCAGATGTTGAACCGGCACCCGCACCTGCGCCCGCGCCAATGCCTGCTGAGCCGTCACCTTTTGCTTCACCTGCAGCTCCTGCTGTTTCCGCTGAACCAATGCCTTTCGAAGCACCTTCAGGTCCTGTAGCTGTTCCTGCAACGGCTGAATCCAAGTCTGAGTCACCAAAGAAAAAGCGTGTTGGCGGGCTGATTGCTCTTTTCGTAGCTGTCGGCGTCGTTGCTCTGGCTCTTATCGGTGTCGGTGTATGGGCAGTAGTCAACGGAGGATTTGGCATAGGCGGAACGATCATTGAGCGTATAGAGAGAAAAGACAAGGTTGAATCCGGCAAGAAATATGCCATTTATGACGAGGATTTCAACGATTATATCGTTGAGGCAAGATGGTGGGACTATGATTCCACTATGGATAAGCCCGGCATATACAATACCGATACTGAGACTCTTGCTTTCTCCATCGAAGTAAACGAAGATGCTGAAGAAGAGATCTACTATGCATATTATTACAGCAAGGATAAGTCTTTCGATAAGGATGATCTTAGCAAGCCTGTTTTCAGTGATACGATCCCGCCGGAGGAATTTGGCGATGGCAAGGCATACTACAATGTCGACTGCTCCAAGAAGATCCAGAAAGGTTATTACGTTGTAGTTGTTGCTTCTGACGAAAGCCTTAAGATACCATATGTCGTAGCATATGCTGACGTTAAATAATTGAATTCAAATATAGTTTTTACTAAGAGGCTGTCTCAAAATGCAGAGATGGCCTCTTTGTTATTGTTGTTCAAAAAAAAAGATGTTTTAATCAGGGATGAGGGTATCCGAGGGCATTAAGAAAATCGTTGATCTCTTTCTCGACCGATAATTCATAATCGCTGGCGATCACAGTGATGACGGTATCTCCTTTGAGATAAACCGCATCGTGGTATGGAGTGTAACTGTCGGTGGTCTTGTCATCGTATCTGCCGTCGATCAGGACATATGCAGAATTCTCATTGACTTCGTGGCTGCTGATTCCGGAAAACTCCTTTGCGTCAAAGATGTGATCATAGTTGTCGTAGTAATAATCAAAAAGAGCCTTGGCAGTAGCTTCGTCCACGCATCGTGTGTAGCTGTATTGATTATCTTTTGCGGAAGTGGCATCAAGACTGATTACGACTGCAAATTCCCGGTCATCGTCAGCAAAGGTGAAACTCGTATCAGACATGATATCTACATCTGTTTTCCCGATGCCGATCCCGTTAAGAGCATCAAAAAAGGCATTATCGTCAACGGCTGCAAGTGCCGACATGTCAACCTGGGGTTCATGAGTTATACCTGCGCATCCCGCGAAAAGAACCGCAGCAGCAAAAGCGGAGGCAACAGCAGCAAATAACCTGAAAGACTTCATCGTGATCTCATTCCTTTCGAGCGCTCAAGACAAAAGCAATATAACATAATGCGTGTTGATTTGAAACAATGCCCGCATTCTGCGGCTGCGGATCACGGTGCTGATCACAATATTGTTTTGATTTCCGGCGGCTGAAGTAATAAGGTGTGCCTTGTGCTATAATCTATCGGCAGAAAAGAGATAAACGATATATGAGGAGGCATGATAAAAAGTAAAACAGGGTCGATGTGAAAGCTATCACGGTTGTATTATTCAGGTACAACAGTGAGACAGAGTAGATACTAACTCGACATATTTACTGATCCAAAGAGGTCGCTGAGGAGAATGGGAA
>JAIKYD010000090.1 GCA_024683485.1 Saccharofermentans sp.
ACAAAAAGCATCAATGATTTTGTATGGGAAGACGAATATAGAACGGTCAGCAAAACACAACAGTAATGAAGTTTTGCATGTTGCTCATTCTTTACCCGCCAGCTATCTTATTTGGTTTTCTTCAGATAATAGCTATTAAATCAATATAAGCAAAGTCAATTAGCAGATAGATATTCTTCCTTCAGTATTTCCATCTCTACTACATTCCATGGATCTTTTTTTACGATCTCCGTATCATGGAATCCGACTCTCTTATAACATGCATGTGCACGACTATTATTCTCAAAAACACCGATCGTGATCTTTTCTACTCCGAGGATCTCAAAGGCATATTTCATTCCCAGACGGAGCATCTCCGTACCATAGCCTTTTCCGCGTATCTTTTCGTCAACGATGACCCAGCCGAACCTAAGCGTCTTATTATCACCGTTAAGATATCTCATGATAAAGTGTCAGACGGCACCGCTTTCATCAAAGGCGATCCAGGGATAGAAATTATCCTTTTCCATGCAAAGGCCATTCTTGTTCTTATATACATCGGCTATGATGTCTCCATTAATCGGAAACTCACCGAAAAGTTCTCCGCCCCATTTCATAAATGTATCTTTGTCCTGTATCCACTGTGCGATCGTCTCGGCATCAGCTTCCTTATACTGTCTGAGTCTTAACATAGATTCCTCCGACTCCCGATTTATCTAACAAATTGTATCATACGACCGATGGCTGGTCTGAAGTGAACCCCGGAAGTTGGACGGAATAAATAAGCAGAAAAATCTCAGACGTTAACCAAACGTTAACCAAAATCCTGAGCATGGTTACCAAATAGTTACCATTTCGGTCCTTTTATTGCTTATCTAGCAATTCCCCGAGTAAAAGAAAAACCCTTGAAACGCATTGTTTTCAAGGGGTTTGGTCTTGGAGCCATTTGTGGGACTCGAACCCACGACCTGCTGATTACAAATGTCTTGATTGATGTCTTATAAGTTCTTATCAATTCATTGAAACACAACAATATGTAGTGTTTGGGATTATTATCTTCTTATATTGTTACGTAAAATTCTATTGCTTATTAACTCAATGCTCGACAAATGTTCGACAAAGTTCCACCCTTAAACTAACTTGCATGTTCTAGCTCGAATGTCATCATATTCCGGAAGCTTATCGCATATAGTTTGTACTTCAGAAAGCTGAAGTGCTTCAACATCAGGTTGAGTATTAGCAGGTGATTTTACTCGTTTACACGGATTTTCATCTATTATCTCCCACTCGTAAGCTTTTCCTAAAATTGCGGATAATGTTCTAAACCAGCTTCCGGTACTATTGCGGGAAAGAACTTTATCTTGCCCATCTTTTCTCTCTAAGCTTGCCATCCACCCACGAACATCTAAAGGTGTAATGTTCTTAATTCTCATATTACTGAAATACGGAAAAAGACGTGATTCAATAACAGCACGATAGCCATTTGCAGTCTTAGGCTTTAAAGTCTCCAGATGGTTTTTATAATAGTAATCAAGACAGAATGACATGAAAGTCATCTTGCTATAATTTGCAGAAGCACCGCCCTTAATCTTGCGCTCATATTTATCAGCGAACTCATAGAGAGCCTTTTTCTCTTGTTTCTCAGTTAGTCCCTTTGGAGGAACAAAAGTAGTTGTGCATAAGGTTACTTTTTGTCACTAATCAATTGCTTGGTTAAGGATACGGCAGCTTTATCGGCTACCTCAGCACTTTCTGGTATTTTGTTGAACTCAATAACAATATACTTGGGTGCATTATTTTTCATGATTACGGCAGCTCCCTTCTCATCTACAAGCCTGGCTACCTTTGAGAAATTCTGATTTGCTTCCGTTATTGATATTAAAGTATCGGTACTGATCATCATAATAATCACCTCCTTGCTTAGATATTATAGTTAGATTATAGCTATAATTCAACCTATTATTCTTGAATTGATGCGATAAAAAACTCCCGATTATCTCGGGAGCTTAGTAAAGAAAATTGCTATTTACCACTCCAAGACAGCTCTTGGATGAGTTATTATATCATTGCGCAATGCAGCGTACTGCCATCGGTCAATAACGTTATTTCCTCATCTGACAGGTAATCCTTTTTTCGACTGATATGTTCATCCGATGTTATAATAAAAATATAGGCAAACCCTTGTAGAGTAAGATAAATAAGGCTGACGTATAATGGAGATTTTGATTGCAGATAGCAGACAACTTCCTCTTGAAGCAATATATAAACCGATACTCTGTTCTCTACCTGAGGAAGACATACTTAGAAGCGAACGATATGTAAGACAGGAAGATCGTATACGCTGCGCTGTTGGTGCTTTTATTGTCAGATATGAAGCGGAGCGTGTGCTTCACACCAAAGAATTTCACATTGAAAGAACTGAATTCGGAAAACCATATATCAAGGAATATCCTGAAATGCATTTTTCATTGTCGCACAGCGGGAACATGATCGTTTATGTTCAGGCAAGCAAAAGTGTAGGGATTGATGTTGAAGAAATTAAAAACATTGAAATTCCGGACTATACACATTGTCTTAATGAAAACGAAAAAAGGCATATTAAGAATTCCCAAGATCCTATAAAGGACTTTTATCGCATTTGGACTGTAAGAGAGGCATTTGCAAAAAAAGAGGGCTTGGGATTGCCTATGTATGAATCTGAGACGGTTATGACAGATATTGATAACGGTACGATTCTATTTCGCAATGAACAATCCTCGATAAAAACATTTGAAATTGCAAATCATATCTTAAGCGTAAGTATAAGCGGGAAAATGCCGGAACTTCAGCTGAAATTCATAGATAAAATCAATAGCGAATTACAATTAATTTTCCGGTAATTATTCATCCTTTTCCACATCAAAATAACCCAGTCCGCTCAAAGCAGATACAAACCTCTCGATGTAGTCCCAACTTGTTACAGGCCAGGCAAATCCCATTCTGTAAAGCACCTGCATCGTAAACTCACAGTTTCTGGGAAGTCTTACAGTCTCTCTTGTGCCGGGAATCTGCATATATGCCATTATACTTGTAAGGGTTGACGCCTTATCGGGATCAGACTGCGCCAGGGCAAATGCTTTTCCGAACTCTTCTCTTTCAACATATTTAATATCATAACCAAGGCTTCTCAATTCATGGAAAATACCTTCCATGGAAATGTTCTGATTATTAAACACATGAAATATCGTACACTTATCAGGTGTCTTGGATAATTCAATAACAGCCTTTGCAACTGAGTCTATAGGTGAGAATTCCATCGTGTTGTCAAGTTGATCATATGAAGCGCATCCCAGCATAGCAAAAGCTTTAAGTCTGCCCATTGCGGAATTTGTCTTAAAGTTTATCTGGAACTCCCCGTCCGAGTGTCTTGCTGACAGATTTCCGAACCTCATCACTTTACCGCGAAGCCCCTTTGTCGCAACAGCCTCCAAAACCAGTCTTTCGGCAAGGAACTTAGAATGGATATATTTATTATCGAGCAGCTGGTTAAAGTATAGTGATCTTTCATCCGCCTTGAATCCATCAGGAAGATTATCCTTATAAATTGCAGTTACAACACTCATAGTCGAAGTCTGAATCATAGCGGCATTTGTCTTCAGACAGAAATCGACCAGATTACGTGCGCCGCCCACATTAACATCTTCGATCAGCGTACCGCTGGCGAAATGCTTTACTACAGCAGCGCAGTTAATAACAGTATTTATGTTCTTGTCCTCAAGTGAAGAAAGAGCCTCTCTGTCGGTGACATCACCATTAACTATTATCAGTCTGTCACCTAACAACTCAATAAGATCAGCATTGAAATAATAGAAGAACTGCTTGTCAAGTCTGCTTTCTGCCGGCTTTCCTCCCTTCGGACGAAGCAGACAGTATATCTTACCGCTACATGATTTGATCAGTTCGTTAAGAACATGAATACCGAGATATCCTGTTGCACCTGTAAGCAATACATTCCCCAATGGACGCATGTCACCGGTTTTAAAACTCTCAAGCGTATTCGCTGATAACAGTTCATTAATAGCAGAATAGTCATACTCCGATATTTCCTTGTTTTCCGGTTCGGGTCTCGGACATGCTAAACTATCAGTTCCACCTCCTGCCAAACCGGCGAGGGCACGTGGTGTCGGATTGTCGAAGACATCTGAAAATGCGATATGGTAATCAAGTTTGTATGCTGCGATCACCACATTGGTTACAAGAAGACTTGTTCCGCCAAGATCAAAGAAATTCTCTGTTGCACCCACATTATCAACATGAAGAAGTTTGCCGAATATATCCGAAAAGTCCTTCTCTGCGGATGTTTGCGGAGCTGCAAAACTGTCTGACCTGTATAATTCGGGCAAAGGCAGATTCTTAAGATCGAGCTTGCCGTTAGGCGTAACGGGCATCTCTTCAAGCTGCATATATGCTGTCGGAACCATATAGTTAGTCAGAGTCCTGCCAAGTTCTTTCTTGAGTTCACCAATATCGACAGCATGATCAGCTGTAAACCATGCGCATAGATGTTCGATACCATTGATCTTTTCAATTTTAACGGCAGTACGTCCGATTCCGCTGACTGAGGCAAGAACAGCATCAACCTCATCAAGTTCTATACGAAGTCCTCTAAGTTTGATCTGGTTATCTCTTCTTCCGAGGATCTCCACATCTCCGTTTTCGAGCCATCTTGCAAAGTCTCCTGATTTATAAGTCCGGATTCCTTTATACATGATGAATCTCTCAGCAGTCATTTCAGGAAGATTATTGTATCCTGCTGCAACACCTATACCACCGATATAAAGTTCTCCCGTTACTCCTGGCGGTACCTCATTCCCATCAGAGTCAACAATGTATTCTACAACTCCGGGAAGCGGTCTTCCGACATTTACGGTATCATAACCCGACAACTCCTGTGTATTTGATGATACGGTAATCTCCGTGGGACCATAGGTATTAAACAGTAATCTTCCTTTAACTTTCTTAAGGGTATTAAGGAGCTGTTCCGGATATTTTTCTCCACCATTGATTAAGATTTTACAGTCATCAAGTACTTCTCTGAATTCCTCAGATTCCATAAGTGTCTGAAGTCTTGACGGGGTAGAACCGAAGATATCTGTCCCCGTTGCCTTCATTCTTGCTGCCAATTTTCCTGCATCATTAATCTCATCATCGGCTGCAACCGAAAGTGTCAGTCCATTGAACAGTGGAGCTCCCCATTCTTTGATTGAAAAGTCAAACGATATTGTTGTAACAGCTGTAAGCACATGCCCATGCTCTGCCATTGCATGTATCAGTATATTGTCTTTACTATCAGTCACATAGTTGACGATTCCTCTGTGTTTCAGCATTACGCCCTTAGGCTTGCCCGTGGAACCGGACGTATAGATCAGATATGCAAGATCATCCTGTGTTATTTCTACCATAGGCTTATCTGTGTTTTGATTTTTCAGCAGATCTTCAATATCTACAGCGATGCTGTTCTTGAATTTTCCTAATCTGTCGGCTGTAGTGATGATAAGCTGCGCATGTGAATCATCGATGATCTGTCTGATTCTTTCTACAGGATAATTGGGGTCACAAGGAATATAAGCACATCCGCTTTTAAGCGTTCCATATATAGCAAAGAATAATTTTGCAGTGCGTTGAAGAAGGATAACAATCCTGCTTCCTGCATTGATTCCTCTTTCTATAAGTGCATTGGCAACTCTGTTAGCATTTTCATCAAGTTGTCTGTATGTATAATCTCCATCAACTGCAGTTATTGCCATATGATCCGGCCTAAGTTCTGCATTCTTTTCGATACCTGTATGAAAAAGAATATCGGCATCAATATCTGTCTTATCATTTCTGGAATGATATGTATTTAGGATTTCTTCTCTTTCTTTGTCGAGAAGGGTTACTTCACGTAACTTTCCACGTCCGTTTTTTGCAAACTTGTCAAGGACGATGGCATATGATTTCAGGAATTCTCCGATAGCCTTATCTGAATACGATGCATCATTGTACTCTACTTCTATGGCAGGAGAACTGTCCCTGTCGATAATCCTGACAGTAATCCCGAACTTGGCTTCTCCTGTTTCGATCCCTTCTACCTTCACAAATCCCGGAATATCGGGTTTTTCAACTACGTTCCTTTGATATTCATACATTACATTAACTGAAAATCCCCATTTCCCAACAACATCAGCAAAGGGGTAATTCTCATGTTCAAGTGCTTTTTCAAGGTCAGCGGATACATCTCTTACAAAGTCATTTATACTGCCATCTGTAAGTTTTGCAGCCAGAGGAAGCGTATTTACAAACATTCCGAATGTATCTGCAAAACGAATATCTGACCGTCCGCTTGAGATCGTTGCAATGTAAATCCTGTCAGATACAGATACTCTGGCAAGAGTATACTCAAGGGCTGCCAGGAAAAATCCCGGTTCGGTGATACCTCCGTCTCTGCAGGCTCTGCTCACAGTATTCTCGTCTACACATATGTATGCAAACTTCTTTTTTCCGGACTTATCTCCTTTTGTAACATCAGAAGGAAGCTCCGTGGAGGACTCATACTCATTTAAAAGCTTGGAAAAATACTCTTCATATTCAGCACCTTTGTCACCTGACAGCATTTTTTTCTGGTTCTTAACATAAGAAAAATAAGAAGAGTTCTCTTTTTCAAGGTCCGCTCCGTCATTCTTAAGTGCAATCCCCAGTTCCTTAAGAAATTCATTCATAGAGAACCCATCGAAAACCAGGTGATGAAAATCCGAATAAACCCTTACATCATCAGGTGTCTTAACTATGGTAAATCTAAACAACGGTCCTTTGTTCAAGTGAAACGGCTTGACAAAATCGACCTTGAATCTTTCGCATTCCTCCGGGGATTTCTCAAATACCGGGATATCAGGCATTATCATCTCATCCTTTATCGACATAACCTGTCTGTCACCTATATCAAAGTGAACAAATATGGACGGGTGAGCTTTAAGTACCCTGCAAATGGAGTCTTTCAGATTCTCCGGATCAACATTTTTTTCAAAAGTGAGGACTGACGGGATATTATAAGTCGCAGCATCAGGATTCTTCATGCAGTCAACATATACTCCGCTTTGAGCCGCACTCAGGGGCATGGAATCCTCTTCTGTCCCGGTCTCTGTCACGGTTCTTACGTTCGATCCGTTCATCCAGTTCTCAAGAATAATGTCTTCAATGCCTGTGATACTTATATCTTTAATCTGTTTGACAGGAATATCGATATCAAATCTTTTAAACAGTCTCGTTGAGAGCCTTATCATACTAAGGCTCGTAAAACCAAGATACTCAAGAGGTGTATTAAGAGGCGGATTCTCCATATTAAGAGCTTCGCCTATGATACTCTTCAGTTCCTTCTCCAGCACATTATCAACATGAGATGTATCCTCATCAATGGCTGATATAACTGGTTCGGGAAGAGCTTTCTTATTGACTTTCCCGTTTTGGTTAAGCGGAATCTTATCAATCTGCATGATCGAAGCCGGAATCATATAAGGAGGTTTTCTGACCCTTATATACTCGGCTATTTCCTTTGGATCGATCTTCTTATCTGAAACGATATAGGCTGCAATAGCCTTGCCGTCAGCACCAAGATCCTTGGTAACGACCGCAACATCCCTTAGATCATCAATCTGTCTGATAACAGCTTCAACTTCGCTTAATTCAACTCTAAAACCGTGGATTTTGACCTGCCCGTCACATCTTCCGATGAATTCGATCTCGCCATCTGTTCTGAAGCGGACAATATCGCCTGATCTGTATGCCTTCTTGTATTCACCGTCATCAAACGGATTGTCTATAAAAACCTCTGCCGTTTTCTCGGGTCTGTTAAGATAGCCTTCGCCAACGTGAGGACCTGCAATGATCAGTTCTCCCAAAGCTCCGGGAGGAAGCAAATGACCAAATGCATCAACAACATAAAGTTTAAGATCACTGAGTGCGTGACCGATAGGTATATTGTCTTCTTTTTTTGCAACACGGTAGATGGTTGAAAAAATAGTACATTCTGTCGGGCCGTAACAGTTATAGAACTCAACACCTTTAGGAGGCTCCATTGATGCAAGCTTCTCGCCGCCTACGGATATCGCCCTGATTCCCGGTGTCTTAATCTCCGTGATAAATTGCCGCCCGACCTGGGTTGTCAGAAATGCCAGCGATACTCCGTGTCCGAGGAAGTATTCACTCATGGCGGCAAGATCAAGACGCATTTCCTCAGGCACTATGCACACTGCCGCTCCTGCAGAAAGCGCCGGATACATATCCATCATACATGCATCAAAACCATAGGATGCATATTGTCCGACTCTGTCACTCTGAGTAAGCTCATAAAATTTTATGTACCAGTTTATAAAGCACACAAGATTCCCGTGCGTCAGCCTTACACCTTTAGGAACCCCTGTACTGCCGGAAGTATACAAAAGGATAAATATGTCATCAGGATCACATTGGGTTTCAGGTTTTCCATCTTGAAGGTTTTCTATCTCGGACAGATAAAGTATCTTTCCCTCATAGTCAGTAATTATCCCGCCTAATTCTTCTGTAGTTATCAAAAGATCAGCCGATGCATCCTGAATCATGAAATTCAATCGTTCTGTCGGATAGGTAGTGTCCAAAGGCTGATATGCACAACCTGCCTTTAATGCGCCAAGGCTTGCTGTAACCTGATATATACCCCTGGGAATCAGGATCGATACTACACTTCCTTTCTTAATACCGGAAGATTCAATAAAGGCAGCTATATTATCTGATATCCTGTCTACTTTACTGTAGGAGCACTGTTCGTCCTCATATATGACCGCAATATTATCGGGATATTTTTGCGATGCAGATCTGAACAAACTGACTACAGTCTGGGTTCTGTCATAATCAGTCTCTGTTTTATTCCATTCTTCCAGTTTTTTGAGTTCCTCATATCCTGCCAAAGATATTTCTCCAACTGTTTCAGCAACAAGCATCTTCTTCAGAACATTCTCATAGCTGCGCAGCAGGATCTCAATAAACTCTTCCGAGTACAGATCGCTCCTGTATTCAGCACGGATATTATAAGACCCGGACTGCTTATACATCTGAATGGTCAGTTGTTCACCGGTAGCGTTATCCATTATCGGAATACGCTCAACCGGTTCTCCGGCAAATCCTCCGACATTCAGCACGTCACCCTGATAAACAAACAAAAGCTCGCTTGTCATTCCTGTATCAGCCACAAGTTCCGAAAACGGATATATGTCATTGTTCATACACCCGAGCATCTGTTCTTTGGAAGCTGTAAGATAATCCCTTATCTTCTGATCCTTTTCAAACTTTGTATAGACTGGAAGAGTTTTTACCAGCATAGCAATGGTGCCGGTCGTCCTTAAAGAATCGCGGCCGTTGTAGATCGTGGAAAATAAAGCTTCATTCATTCCGGCATATAGACCTGCACAGATACCGAACGAAGCAACTGCCAGGATATTCTCCGTTACGCCGCATCTCTTGCAGAGCGCCTCAACCTCTGAAACTTCAAGTTCAAGATCTTTGGTCACGATTCCGAAAGATCTGTCACTTTCTTTTCTGTCCGGTATGGGAAGGCTGTCTACTTCCAATCCGCCAAAGGTATCCAAATACCAGGTCTTGGCATCTTCATAAAATGCTTCTCTCTTATCCTTCTCATCCTCAGCCGCTTCAAAACCGCTGTATGTTTCCGCTTCGACATTTCCACCGTTATATGCCTTCTCCAGATCCTTTATCATGATAAGCATCGAGGCACCGTCAAATATGATGTGATGAAAGTCGGTAAATAGATATTTTCCTTCTTCAGTCTCGAAAAGACGGATCCTGAAAAGTCTGTCGCTGTGAAGTCTGAAGGGCTGTTTCAGTGTAGGAACAAGCTCTTTGAATTCTTTTTCGGTAATCTTTTCTATCGTCTGGGAATAGCTTTCATTATCCCTCCTGTATTGTATTGGATTACCGTCACTGTCAGTCTTGAACCCGACTTTTATATACGGATGTGCTTCAACAAAAGCTTCACAAGCAGAACGTAATCTTTCTATATCGATGTTATCGGAAAGTTTCAGCAGAATGGGATTGTTGTATACTGCTTCTCCGTCTCTGTTTATAGATTCAATATAGATACCGATTTGTGAGCCTGAAAGGGGGTATTCATCTTTTTTTACCCTGGTCTTTGCGGTACCACGTTCCAGGCAGGCTTTGGCGATAGCTCTCGGTGTTTTGGCCGAGTAGATCAGTTTGCTGTCAAGGTCCAGTTCAGGACACTGAGAAGACAATTTCATCACCCTTATACTATCTCCGCCCAATGCAAAGAAATCATCATCTATTCCCACCTGATCGACACCGAGTGCAGATTCAAATGCGCGACATAAAAGTGCTTCCGTATCATTTTGAGGAGGTGCATATTCTGCTTTTCTGCTCAAAAAATCAGGCTCAGGAAGATTCTTCCTGTCGATCTTTCCGTTCTGATTAAGCGGTAATTCGTCAAGATAATAATAGAAACCCGGGATCATATAGGGTGCCAGTTTTTCGGATAGTATCGCAGAAAACTCAGTATTATCGATCTGCTTTCCAGTGTAATAGGCACAAAGGAATACCTGATCTCCGGTTCCCTTAATAGCCTTTACAACGGCCTTATCCACTCCGGGAACTGTCCGAAGCACATTTTCTATCTCTCCGGGTTCAACTCTCTGACCATTGATCTTGACCATCCAGTCCTTGCGGTTAATGTACACCAGATTGCCGTCAGGGAGTTTCTTAAGTATATCTCCGGTATGGAGCCAACCGCCCTTGAAAAGTTTAGCTGTAGCTTCGGGATCCTTAAAATATCCCATGGTATAAGCTCCTCTTGTGCAGTATTCACCCTCTTCTCCATCCGGAACAGGATTCATGTCATCATCAAAAAGAGCCCAATCTGTACCTTCCGCCGGTATACCGACAGGGGTGGTCTCATAAGGCTTATCTACCAGAAATGAGCATACCGTGCCCATTGTCTCGCTCATGCCATAGTTATTGTAAAGCTTATATCCGTCTCTGCTGCACTGACCCGTAAGCCTCTCGCTCCCCGTCATCACCAGTTTTAATGTCTCTGATCTGTTATTGAAGTTTGACAGGACGGAAGGACTAATAAAACCAACGGTAATCTTATTTGATTCGTAATAATCTTCCAGTTTCCTTACATCCCTCATCGTATCTTCATCCATCAGATGGACACAACCGCCATACGTAAGCACTTTATAGACTGCTACTGATGCCACAAAATAAAACGGAGCACCCATAGCCCATACCTGACCCGTTGAATAGATCGCTTTATTACCCATGTTACGGTTAGCAATTAATCCCGCAAAAGAATGAAGTATTCCTTTAGGCATACCGGTAGATCCTGAGGTATAGAGCAGAATTGCCGCATCCTTATTCTCGGTTTCCGGGAACACGGATGTATCCAGGATAGCAGTATTCTTTATTTCCTCTGCAGCATAATCATCAATAATAAACGGGGCATCACAGTTCATGCATATATATTTGACTCTCTCTTCAGGGAATGACTTGCCAACGGGTACAGCCACATGACCCGATAACCAGACACCGCACACGGATGCGGCAAATTCCATGGAAGAATCAAATCTGACAGGAATAAAGCTCCTATCTCCTAAATGCATTGAGTAGATCCAGGATGCAGTCCGGAGCATCATATCTCCAAAGGTCTCATAGTCTACAGAACGTGTTCCATCATGGTCAACAATGGCTATTTCTTTGGCATACTTCTTCTGAGCTTCACAAAAGAGATTTATGTATTCATTCATCAGACGCTCCTCCATCCTCTGCGCAGTCGATTTCTATGATCGTGTTATTAAGACTAATAGCCCGCATATAATTCATTTTTACCGCTATCTGTCTTACCAGCTCAAGACCGGTAATTTTATATTTATCATGTTCAGGAGCTTCATAAGATGTTGGATCAAAAGGAATTCCGTCATCTCTGATCCTCAGATAATATCTGTCACCGGAACCGGTCAAGCAGATATCAATATATTTCTTTTCATTATCCTTGTATCCGTATTTCCCGATATTGGAAACCAGCTCCTCTGCCGCAATGCCTAAGACCTGTGCTTTATCCCTGGGGATCTTTTCCGCCAGACAGTAATCAATGATCTTTTCTGAGATGTCTACAGCAGTTTCGTTATTACCCACGATAGTAATATCACAGATATTTCCCTCATTCTTTTCCGGTATGGCCATAAATCCTTTTTGTGGTACCTTCCCAACGACCTGCAAAATAATCCTTATAAGATTCAGGAAAGCAAATGTCAGTAATTCACTGAAGATAATAGCTGAAAACAGTCCCTTGAATCCAAAGTATCTTAATCCGAGAAGCATAAACGGAATCTTAAAGATTACTAATTCAAGTGAACTGCTCAGCATTGAAAGAAATATCTGACCTATGGTCCTGTAATAGTTCTGAGATACAGCATTCAGAATAAAAAATCCGAAGCTCAGGGCAAAGATCCTGAGTCCTGAATTAAGCTCAGGTAATAAAGCTTCGTTCTTGAATCCGTAGAGAGAAGCAATGCTCTTAGGAATGATAAGAAAGACAAGCATTATTACTGCTCCGGTCAAAAGAGCTGTCTTAAGAACCCTTTTCAGAACACGTCTCATACCATAGTAATCTTTTTCTCCATATAAAACACCTGCAACAGAGGCAATGACAGATGATATTCCGTTTAAGAACATCTGAACAATGAGCTGAGTATTATTGGCAACTGAATAAGCTGAGAAATAATCGTCTCCCAAACTTTTGATGACTGCAGAATTAATAATCTGGACACTTATAACCGTCATTATCAGAAAGTAAAGATTCGGCAAACCGTTCTTTATGGTCGTTTGGATCAGCGGGATGTTCTTGAATGCTCCCCTGAAACTGATTTTTACCATTCTGTTCGGGCTCTTGATATACATGGGAATGAAAATGACACCGGCAACAAAATAACCAAGAATCGTAGATAACGCGGCACCTGTCATTCCCAGGGGAGTAAATTTTACAAGAATAAAATCCAGTGTAAGATTGACAACATTCGCCGTAATGTGTATGGCAGCAGAGACAGAAGGATTATTGTCAACATTAATGAGATAGGCCATTACCATAACAAATGACAGGATCGGCATACCAAAAGAATACACTGTAATTACACTCTTTATCATTTTTCCAAGCTCAGGACCGGCATGTGTAAGCTGTAGAAAACCCGGGATCAATACAGGCGACAACATTGAAATAATAAGTGGATAAACTACGCTAGCCATCATGCAAAATGCCATGACTCTTCCGGCATTTTGAATATCTCTTTTTCCAAGAAGCACCGCCACTGCCAAAGCGCCACCGGAACCCAGCAAAATAGCAGCAGCCTGCAAAACATACAGATACGGCGTTGAAGCAGTGATTGCACCATTGCCCAAGCTTCCAATCAGATTTCCGACTATCATTGCGTCAACAACATTTCCAAGCTGAAGAGCAACAGTAGTCATTACCCCGGTCAGCATATATTTGACTATTTTTTTCCTGATGAGATAGTCGTTTCTTTCTTCAGTGTTAATTTCATGCAATTTCGACATTGTTTTCTCTTTTTTAACGCTGTGATCAGACATTGATTGAGATAAATATTTGTATAAAAATGCTTGGTTATTAGATTATTCAGTGATTGTTTTTTGATTATATCATAGTATTGTCCGCAAAGGCTCGTTCCCTGTTACTTTGGTTATAGCATGCGTGTAAACCTATCTTGAAACAAAGCACCCTGAGAAAACAAAGGTGTTTATCTCAAATAGCTGGTACACCTATGTGCATGAGCCTTCCCTATAAGTAGATTTTCATTCCGAATTGGTTACATAAAATTTTGAGTACCAACAGTTTATCTACATTAAATCTACACACGCCAGCGGTTTGTGTGAGTAATTAGTGTGATTACTCTTGATTATCCCGTTCCTCGTGATATTATAGTAATTATTCACACGCTTTTATTTTGTGTGAGCAATCACTTAACAGAGGACACTATATGCTTTTATCATATCAGGCATGCATAGATAATTACGGCAGCGATTATCAAATAAGGAAACAAATAAAGAATGGAACCCTTTTTATGTTGGAAAAGGGTATATATTCCACATCGAATTGCGTTTCTGAGAGCGATGTCATAATGCTAAAGTATCCCAAAACGGTCTATACCGGTGAAAGCGCATATTTCTATCATTCACTTACGGATGTA
>JAIKYD010000091.1 GCA_024683485.1 Saccharofermentans sp.
TGATCGTCATGAGCGAGGATGCAGGCGTTCTCCAGTATGCTCAGACCGTTTTTGAAGGCCTTAAGGCTTATACAACAAAGGACGGCAGGATCGTTACGTTCAGACCTGACCTCAACGCCGACAGACTTATCGATTCGGCAAAGAGACTGGAGATCCCGCCCCTTCCCAAGGAGCAGTTCCTTGATTCCATCAAGCAGGTAGTTGCAGCAAATGCAGACTGGGTACCTCCTTACGGCACAGGCGCTTCTCTGTATCTCAGACCTTATATCTTCGGCATCAACCCCGTTATCGGCGTTAAGCCCGCAGATGACTATCAGTACAGAATCTTTGCTACACCTGTTGGCCCTTACTTCAAGGGTGGCGCAAAGCCGATCGCTGTTAAGATCTCTGACTTTGACCGCGCGGCTCCGCACGGAACAGGCAACATCAAGGCAGGCCTTAACTATGCTATGTCTCTCCACGCAATCGTTACCGCACACAAGGAAGGATTTGCAGAGAACATCTATCTCGATCCCGCTACACGTACAAAGATCGAGGAGACAGGCGGAGCTAACATCATCCTTACAGACGGTCAGGGCACACTCGTTGTACCTAAGTCTGATTCCATCCTGCCTTCTATCACCAGAAGATCACTGGTATACGTTGCTGAGCATTACTGCGGCATGAAGATCGAGGAGAGAGAAGTTTACCTCGAAGAGATCATGAGCGGCAAGTTCACAGAGGGCGGTCTCTGCGGTACAGCAGCAGTTATCTCACCTCTCGGTTCCATCAATGATCACGGCAAGGAATTCAAGTTCGCTTCCGGCATGGAGGAGATGGGTCCTGTAATGACCAAGCTCAGAGAGACTCTCACAGGCATCCAGATGGGTACTGTTGAAGCACCTGAGGGCTGGATCTTGGAAATCAAGGTCTGATTGAACTTTTTGTTTTCTATTCCAGAGGCTGTCCCGGTTGCAGGGGCAGCCTTTGTTTATTGGGATCTATTAAAACACAACTCTACATTTATCACCCGCGGTTATGATCCTCCAGAAGTACCGCGTAACTGAAAAGACCAACGCCTTCCGGTGAATTCGGGTGAAAATCATTGTACATGAACTTGTCTTCACCTTCTTTATCTAATACAGAACGAATGACAGGATCAGGATTTATGTATATGCAATCATTGTTTTCGCACCAGTCAGACAGGGCAGTCCGGAACTGAGCTCCGCGGCTGACAATTGAAGAATCAAAGCCTAAAAACGTCCAAGGCGCTATAAAATATATTTTTGAATTTGGCGAGACACCGGTGATCATGTCTGATAAAAAGCCGCACCTGTAAGTAAACTCGTCTGATGAAGAGGCAGAATACTCATCATCAGGGAATAAAACATCGTTTATACCTATCGCAATCACATAAACATCGGAGGAGGGTATATCATCAGATGCATATAAAATGTCCAGAACTGTCCAGCCGCCATAGGACAGATTGGTTACATCCCCTTTGATATACGGGATAAGCGGCTGGTACCAGGGAATACCGTTTGTCCATGAACCGTAGGTGATGCTGTCACCGATGAAACAGAATGACTTCCCGCTTCTCATATCTTCAAACAGTTCACAGTCCTTGAGTTCGTCAGTCATACCGCCGTAAACTATATATTTGCGGTTCATGAGCAGGGAATTGATCTTGTCAGGATAAACTACAGTGATCAACAAAAAACAAAGACTGAGCAAGAGAAAAATAACCGCTAACACGGCCGCAGGACGGAGCGTTTTGTGCTGAGCATTTGTTTTGATCATAAGAGAATGATATCAAATACATGTTTTCTACAAAAGAAGGAGACTGTCTCTGCATTCTGAGACAGCCCCCGCAAAATTTATTATATAAATGATTTACAGAAGGTGAGCTCTGAGATCCTCGCCGCTCAAAGGTGAGAGTAGTGCAGGAGCGATGTCGAAAACCGTCTTGCAGCCGAAGTCGCCTTTCTGTGAGAGACGGTAGATCGCACGCGCATAAGCTGTGAGGACAGAACCTGTGAACTCGGGGTTGGAGTCGAGCTTTAATGAATACTCGATAACGTGTGAGTTCTCACCGTTGACACCGGTCTTGCCTGTGCGGAATACAAATCCGCCGTGGTTGATGCGTGAGTGGTCTCTGGCAAACTCTTCCTCTGAGATGAAGTGAACTGTTGTGTCATAATCAGCGAAATAGTTTGGCATTTCCTTGATCGTCTTCTCGATGAGAGCAAGGTCAGCGCCTTCTTCAGCGACAACAAAGCATTCTCTTGTGTGCTTCTGACGTGTAGTGAGTTCAGGTTCGGAACCGGATCTTACAGCCTCAAGAGCAGCCTCGACAGGGATAGTGTACTGCTTGCCGTTCTTTACACCGGGAACTCTTCTGATAGCATCGGAATGACCCTGGGATACGCCCTTGCCCCAGAATGTGTAGTCCTTGCCTTCGGGGAGGATGCAGCTGCCATAGAGACGGTTGATGGAGAACATACCGGGATCCCATCCGCCGGAGATGAGTGCTGTATGGCTTGTGGAAGCGGCTGCCTTATCAACATTTTCGAAATGCTCAGGAATCCTGGCATGAGTGTCAAAACTGTCGATAACGTTGAACATTGCAGCATATTCAGGAGTTTGAGTGGGCAGATCTGTGGCAGAACCTCCGCAGATTACGAGGACGTCAATCTTGTCTTTCCACTCAGCTGCTTCGGAAGAAGCGGCAACAGCAACTCCGGGAGTAAGTGTCTTGACTGTGGACGGATCTCTTCTTGTAAAGACAACGGCAAGTTCCATATCCGGATTCTGGCGGACTGCGAGTTCAACACCCTTTGCGAGGTTGCCGTAACCTAAAATACCTATTCTGATTGACATGTGAAAACCTCCTAAAGTAACAATGCAGTTACTTGTTTATTTCTATTCGAACGATATTATAACAAATAAATCTTGTTGTATTATAATTCTGCTATGCCGAATATTAAGTACCTGATAAGGCGCGTGACGCGCATGGATTATAAGGCTATGAACGCCAAGATCAAGGATATCCACGAGAAGAGCGGGAAGTCCCGTGTGTGGATATTTTTTGACATGATCCACTGCGGAAGGAAGTTCGGAGCCGGGTATATGGATTACTGGCTCTACGAGATGTACAACCTTAACGATGCCGAGCGCGACACATATATTACCAGAGGCCGCAATTACGACCTCGTCAAGAGATATAACGATCCCGCATATACGGATCTGATCGACAACAAGATCGAATTCAATAAACTCTTCGGGGAGTTTCTGGGGCGTAAATGGCTTGAGATAAGGAAAGACAACAAGCAGGAAGTATTAGATTTTATTAACAGCCATGATTATCTTATGGCAAAAGCTGATCTGGGTTCCTGCGGCAAGACCGTTGAGAAGATCGACTGCAAGGCAGAGAAAGCAGAAGATATTTACGAGCGTATGGTTAATCAGGAGCGCCCGCATTTCTTTGAGGAAGTGATAGTTCAGCACCCTGCGGTCAGTGCTATTTATCCGTATGCCATCAACACAGTCAGGCTCGTTACTATCCAGCGCGACGGCAAGGTCCATATTGCGAGTGCCTGCTGCAGATTCGGTAACTATGCTCACAGTGTTGATAACTTTAACAGCGGCGGAATGACAGCGCCTGTTGACGAGAAGACCGGCGAGATCACGGATTTCCCGATAGACAAGACAAAGGTCCTTTATGAGAAGCATCCTATGACAGGTGCTGTCTTTAAGGGCTTCGTATTCCCGATGTGGGATCAGGTTATCGAGATGTGCACGAAGGCGGCAATGGTTGTCCCGCAGGTAGGTTTTATCGGATGGGATGTTTGCTTTACGCCCGACGGCCCTGTGATCGTTGAAGGAAACGATTACCCCGGGCACGATCTTTATCAGCTTCCCGAGCATACCCACGACAAGAAGGGCATCTGGCCCAAGTATCAGTTCTGATTTTCCGGAAAATCATTCTTGCATTTTTGAATTAAGATAGTACAATCTCGATTGTCAACTAAAAACGCAAACAGGTTTACAATGTCTGAAACTAACTCGAAAACAAACACATCCAGAACCCAGGCTGCCAAAAACAGGGCATTTATCTACGACCTCGTTCTTATCTCAATATCAGCAGCCATGATAACAGTATGTTCCTGGATAAACATTCCGATAGGGCCTATCCCGTTTACCTTGCAAACGATGGGCATTCTTGCAGTAATGCTTGCTGCGGGTGGCAGGCGCGGCACTATGGCAATATGCGTATATCTGGCGATGGGGGCATGCGGAGTGCCTGTTTTCGCGGGGTTCAAAGGCGGAATAATCTCTTTTGCAGGACCGACCGGAGGATTCCTTATAGGCTTTGCCGTTGCGGCACTAGTATACTGGCTCCTGGAAAAAGTGCTTTTCAAAAGACTTATGACCACCACGGTTAAGACATTGATCTTTGGCACAGTCAATTCCGTTCTGTTCGAGATCGTTATGTATATAATTGGTGTCATCTGGTTCATGACCGTATATGCCGCAGAGACCGGTCCTGTCGGACTCGGCACTGTCCTGGGCTGGTGCGTGATCCCGTTTATCATTCCCGATGCAGTAAAGCTGGCCGTTGCTGTCATAATTGGAGAGCGTGCCCGCAAACTGGTCAAGAATTAAGGGTGCGTTAAGATATAGTCCCGAATTGTTTTGATATAATAGTGAAAGTCCCGAACCTCTGGCCCGGGCAATATGGAGTGATAAGGAGTGGATTTTGTGTCGGAGACTAAGGATTACGTAATTAAAGTTACTGACGTTTCAAAAGATTACGGCAAGTTCCGTGCTCTTGAATCGATGAACTTTACAGTCCCGAAGGGATCTATATATGGTCTGGTCGGCAGGAATGGTGCGGGGAAGACCACTATAATGAGGATCATTTCGGGTCTTCAAAAGCCTACTTCAGGTACTGTGGAGTATGGTTTCGATAATAAGAAATTAGGCAATGTCGGGGCACTGGTCGAGCTCCCGTCGATCTATTCAAATCAGACTGCCAGGGAGAATCTGGTATATCAGTACATCAATCTCGGTCTTAAAATAGACGGTTCCATCGAACAGAGCCTGAATTTTGTCGGTCTTGGAAATACCGGCAAGAAGAAAGCAGGTAAGTTCTCTCTCGGTATGAGACAGCGTCTGGGCATTGCTATGGCGATGAGCGGCAACCCGGAAGTGCTTATCCTTGATGAACCTATCAACGGTTTGGATCCGCAGGGAATCATCCAGATAAGAGATCTGCTTATCAAGCTGAATAAGGAAAAGGGTGTCACGATCATTATCTCAAGCCACATCCTTTCTGAACTTTCCAAACTTGCAACTGATTTTGCATTTGTTGAAGGCGGCAAGGTCGTCAAGCAGATCAAAGCTGATGAGCTTGAGAATGCCGGCGGTCTTGAGACAGAATTCTATTCCGGAACACCAGAGAAGCTTATTCCTGTGCTTAATGCCAAAGGCCTAGCCACGACTTTTGATCCTTCGACAGGTGTTGTCTATGCCAAGGGTTATTACAATCTTACAAATATCGTTCTTGCCGCTAATGAAGCGGGAGTTAACATCGCGAGAGTCGTCACTAAGGAGACAGACCTTGAGACTTACTTCGTAAAGCTTGTTGGAGGTGAGTCAAATGCTTAAGTTATTGATCTTCGAGTTCAGGCGTATTGCGAAAAGCGTTTTCTTCTGGATTGTCGCTGCCTACAGCTTTGTGTGGCCGGTAATCGTTGCTCTTTTCTACCGTGCCGTAATGTCGATCGACCTTTCAGAGGGCATTAAGTTCAATCCGGTCGATCTCGATGCTGATTCGGTTACATTCCTGACATGGATGCTCTCAGTTGCATTCCTGACGGAACTGCCTAAATTCATAGCTCTCTTTACCTGTCTGCATCTCGGAAGGGACTATACGGACGGTATCGTCAGAAACAAGATAATCGCCGGGCATTCAAGATTATCTATCTACTGCTCATATCTGATCACACAGATAGCTGCCAGCGTTGTTCTTTGCGTTATCTACATATTGTCATCGTTATTCGGACTTGCAGTATCTGGTATCGGAGTCAATGTTAACGGCGGTGAGATGTTTGCGAGATTTGCTGTCGGCATCGTTGTGTTCCTCGTTATGACTGTGACTTTCTCTGTATTGTCTCTTATGTTCCGCAAACGTGCGCTGCCGGTCATTCTCTGCATTCTTATTGCCATGAGTTCGAATGCCGCTGCTGCAGTTATCGGTAATTTCAATATGCCTTCAAAGGCCTGCAAGGATTATCTCAAGATAAGAAACGATCATTATGAGGAACTTGCCGATGAAGGTATCGTTGACGAGCAGCTTGTTGAACAGTATGAAGATGAATGTGATGAGGATTTCTTCCTCGGTATCGGGTGGAAGATCTTCCATCCTGTATATGTGCTCTCGCCTATAGGCTTTGAAGGTGACTATTCCGCAGGCGGAATGACCACCATGACGTTTGGCGGTTCAACCGAGTACACTGATGAGATCGATTTCTCCTCAAAACTGTATTACAGCGATGATTCCATATATATGATCGCCAGATCGTTGAACCCTGATATCTCATCAAGCACAATGTCAGCTGAGGATATCATGCTTTCTCCCAAGGCTTTCAGAAAAACGGATTCGCTGCATTTGGAATACTCCACTCTTAACTGGATCTATGTCGGCAAATCATTGCTGTGGATGGCCGTCATTGCAGCCTATGGCTATGTTGTTTTCAAAAGGAAGAATATGTTCTGATGTTTTATCTTGATCACCGTTTAACAATAATTATCGGAGCCTACGGAAGCGGTAAATCTGAGATTGCGGTAAATATTTCCCTTGCACAACGGAAAGCATTGCCGGAAAGAAAACTGCTGATCGCGGATATGGATATCGTAAATCCATTTTACCGCTCATCTGACTGCGCATCAGTTCTCAAAGAAGCCGGAGTAAGGCTTGTAACGCCTATGTATGCCGGATCCAATGTCGATGCTCCGGTGCTGCCTCCTGATATGTATGTAATCTTCGATGACGAATCTTATCAAGGTGTTTTCGATATAGGCGGGGAAGACATGGGCGCATTGGTGCTCGGCTCTTTGAAGAAGAGGATCGAAAACACCGACGCCGTCATATATATGGCCGTTAACAGCTTAAGACCGTTTACTTCTGATGCGGAACAGATAGCAATCATGACAAATGAGCTTGCCGCAGCAGCAGGCTTTAAGGTCGACGGATACCTCAACAACACTAATCTGCTTGAGGAGACAACGGCTGCAATGGTAGCTGAAGGTGAGTCGAAGATCCTTGAAGCCTCAGCCATAACCGGTATCCCGCTTGTGGCCAACTGTGTTATGGATAATGTGGATATTCCTGAAGGTTTACTCAGGACAGAGGAACTCTTCAGGATGAGCAGAAAGATATTTTACGCTTACTGATTTTTCTGTTTCCGGACAGTTTGATGCTCTATTGACTTTTTTCACACTTTTGTACCGCCGGTTTTGTAAAATCGTTGTGGTTTTGTCAAATAAATGATATTATTTCTATCGGCGGAGTTATTTCGACCAAGTACCTAGGAGGAATTAAATATGGGATTGATTAGCTTAATCAAGAATGTGGCAGGCACAACTTTTGATTCAATTTCCAGCCAGATTCAAGATCAGTATCTTGAGTTTTTTACTCAGGATTCTTTAGGACAGGATATCCTTGTTAAGAAGGGTGCAAACAAGATGGAGAAGGGAAGAAACAAGGGTAATTCCGAAGTTATCTCCAATGGCTCCGTTATCAACGTACCTGAAGGTTGTTTCTGTCTCCTCGTTAACAACGGTGAGATCGTAGACGTAGTTTCCGATGCAGGCGCTTATAAGTGGGATACTTCCACGGCACCTTCAATTCTTGCAAATAAGAACTTCGGCGAGAACATCAAGCAGTCTATTGGTGATATCTGGAACCGTATGAAGATGGGCGGAGAGATTCAGCAGCAGCAGAGAGTTTACTTTGTAAATAAGCTCGAGATGATGAATCAGAACTTCGGTACTCCTTCACCGGTACCTTATGCAGATCCTGAATATCGTAACATCTACATCCGTTTGAACGGTACATTCTCCTTCAGAGTTGAGAATCCTGTTACTTTCTTCAGAAATATTGTCGGTAATGTAAGAGACGAGTACACAGTAGCTGATTTCATGGGTACACCCGCTAAGCCTCTGCAGCCCCGTCTTGAGTTCCTTGACAACATTACTGAGACACTTAATAAGTGCGGCGGCCCTTACCCGAACGGCATTATGTTCTCAACACTGCCTTCAAAGCAGGGTGAGTTCCGCAGATATATGGCTGACTGCCTTGATGACGAATGGCTCCAGAAGAGAGGTATCGTTGTAGAGACAGTTGCTATCGCTTCCGTTACACCTGACGACAAGTCCCGTGAGAGAATCGAGAAGGTCGACGAGGCAAAGCTCTATGGTTCAGATCCGGGTGCTTTGGGCGCAGCTGTTGCTCTCGGCCAGACAGAGGCTATGAAGAATGCCGGTGCTAACGCTAACGGCGCAGTTAACGGATTCATGGGTCTCGGTATGATGGGTGCTGTAGGCGGCAACAACGCTACAGCAGCAGCTCTTAACGCAGCACAGCAGGCTCCTGTTCAGCAGGGCGGCTTCTTCGGTGGTGCAGTTCAGCAGGCTCCCGTTCAGCAGGCAGCTCCTGTAGCAGCAGGTTGGACATGCTCATGCGGTCAGGGTGGCAATACCGGTAAGTTCTGCAGCAACTGTGGTCAGCCTCAACCTGCTCCTGTAGCAGCTGGTTGGACATGCGCTTGCGGTCAGACAGGTAATACCGGAAAGTTCTGTGGTAACTGTGGACAGCCTCAGCCTGCAGCAGCTCCTGCAGCTTGCCCTAAGTGCGGATTTAAGCCCGCTGATGGTGTAATGCCTAAGTTCTGCCCTGAGTGCGGCACAAAGATCGGCTAAGATCTTACGGTTCGTAAATAAATCCATTATGGAGGCTGCCTTTGATGGGGCAGCCTCTTATAATTTTGGCAATTTCGCGCTGATAATCTATATAGCGATATTTCTATTTATTAATTACATTGAAAAGCCCCCTTAATCGTGATAATATTGTCAGGCGCGTACAAATGTCCACCACAGAAAGTATAGTGACAGTGCGTTATCTTGACAGGAAGGACTTAACTTTATGCACCAGGACAATCCTGAATATTTCCTTGTTGATAAAAGAGTTTTGCCCGAAGTCTTCATCAAGGTTATGGAGGTAAAGCAGCGGCTTAACACCGGAGAATCCACTTCGGTCAACGAAGCCGTAAGGAAGACAGGTCTCTCCAGAAGTGCTTATTACAAGTATAAGGATTCCGTGCTTCCGTTCTACGAGGCTGCAAGCGGGAAGAAGGTAACTCTTCTGCTGTCTGTTGAGAACTTCCAGGGTATCTTATCAGAGATCATAAGGACTATCGCAGAGTCACGCGCAAACATTCTGACTATCAATCAGAATATCCCTATCAACGGCCTTGCAGACATATCGATCTCTATTGAGACCGTGTCAATGTACGGAACTGTTGACGATATAATCAATGATATCTCCAAGCTCGCGGGCGTGCGCAAGTGCATGATCCTGAGCAGGGAATAATGAAAGGTAAGGAAAACAAAATGGCAATTAGCGTCGCAATTATGGGTTTTGGCACTGTTGGTTCAGGTGTTGCCGAGACTCTGGACATAAATAAGGAGCTTATCACGAAGCGTGTTGGTGAAGAGATCAACCTGAAGTATATCCTTGATATCAGGGATTTTCCTGAGAGCAGATTTGCAGGACTGGTAACTCATAACGCCGATGAGGTTTTCGACAGCGATATACTTATTGCAGTTGAGACGATTGGCGGGGCAAGGATCGCTTATGAATACACCAAGCGGGCTCTGTCAGCCGGAATAAGCGTTGTTACTTCGAATAAAGAACTTGTTTCCACAAAGGGTCCTGAGCTTATAAAGATAGCGCAGGAGAACAATTGCTGCTATCTTTTCGAGGCTGCTGTAGGCGGCGGAATACCGATAATAAGACCTCTTTACAAGTGTCTTGCAGCAAATAAGATAACCAGGATCGCAGGTATAGTTAACGGAACCACAAACTATATCCTCTCGCAGATGAAGGATGAGGGGATCGATTTTGATACAGCGCTGAAGCAGGCACAGGCTAACGGCTTTGCCGAGGCTGATCCTTCAGCTGATATCAACGGAATTGATGCACAGAGAAAGATATCGATCCTTTCCACGATCGCGTGTGACGGAGAGTATATCTCACCCGATAAGATCTCTGCCGAAGGTATTTCTTCAGTTACAACAGATGATATGGCATTTGCGGCTTCGATCGGCTGCGATATAAAGCTGATCGCTCTTTATGAGTCAGGGGAAGATCTTCCGATCGTTTATGTGGCTCCGGCATTGGTTGACAAGAGCAATCTTCTGTACAATGTCGGCGGAGTATTCAATGCTGTAATGGTTGATGGCAACAGTCTGGGCCAGGCTATGTTCTACGGTCAGGGAGCAGGTACGCTTCCCACGGCTTCTGCTGTATGCGGAGATATTATCGAGGCTGCTTTGAGCAATCCTGCGGAAGCAAGAGCCTGGACTGAAGAGAGCATTGATATCACCCCTTATGATGAGATCAAAGCTGATATCGTTGTTAGAGCTGATGTTCCGGCCAAGGTCATCGAAGCTGCCGGCGATCATGTTTGTGAAGTACTTTCAGACGAAGCTATACTTGTTAAGTCTATTAAGCATAAGGATATTGACGCGCTTGTAAGTGAGGCCGGTGCCAAGTCCTGGATGCACTATCTCAAATAATCGAAAATATACCGGAGGAAGAATTAATGAAGGTTCTTGTAGTAGGCGGCGGCGGAAGAGAGCACGCCATTTGCACCAAGCTTAAGGAAAGTTCCAAGGTAGATGAGCTCTTTTGTGCTCCCGGCAACGGTGGTACTGCCGCTATCGCGACAAATGTTGATATAAAGGCAACAGATGTTGATAAGATCGTGGAATATGCTAAAGAAGGCAGTTTTGATCTCGTTGTTGTAGCTCCTGAAGACCCGCTTGCATTAGGCCTTGTAGATAAGCTTAGTGCTGTTGGTATCAGGGCATATGGTCCTTCGGCTGATGCGGCTGTAATTGAGTCGTCAAAGGCTTTCTCGAAGACCCTCATGAAGAAGTACAATATTCCAACAGCGAAATACGAGCTTTTCGATGATGAGGCGAAGGCAATTGCATATCTCGATACACAGGAAGCTCCTATAGTAATCAAATGTGACGGTCTTGCTCTGGGTAAGGGCGTAATAATCGCTCAGACGATTGAAGATGCCAAGAAGGCAGTTCATGAGATGATGTCGGATCACAAGTTTGGTTCGGCCGGCAACACGGTCGTTATTGAGGAGTGCATGGTCGGACCGGAGCTTACGGTACTTGCCTTTGCAGACGGAACTACCGCAGTTCCCATGATCTCATCCAGAGATCACAAGCGTGCGCTTGACGGTGACAAGGGGCTTAATACAGGCGGTATGGGTGCTGTTACGCCGGGTGCTGACTTAAGTGAAGAAGATAACAAACGGATCTATGACACGATCATTGATCCCACCATGAAGGCTTTGGCTGCTGAGGGAAGAGCATTCAAGGGAACTATATATTTTGGGCTAATGCTTACCAAGGACGGTCCTAGGGTCGTTGAGTATAACTGCAGATTCGGTGATCCCGAGACACAGGCCATATTGCCGAGGCTTGAGACAGATATTGTCGATATTTTCGAGGCAACGATAGACGGAACTCTCAAGGATATCGATATCAAGTGGAAGGACTGCTGCTCATGCGTTGTAGTGGCTGCTTCAGGCGGATATCCCGAGAGTTATGAGAAGGGCTTCGAGATCAAGGGCCTTGAGGCTTGTGATCACCCTGTCTTCCATGCCGGAACAAAGAAACTGGATGACGGCAAGATAGTTACAAGCGGAGGCCGTGTTCTATGTGTTTACGGGGAAGGTGCAACACTTGATGAGGCAATCGACTCCGCATATGAGGGACTTGCCCATATCTCGTTCGATAAGATGCACTTCCGCCATGATATCGGAAGGACTCTCGGATAATAGATGAGGATCGGAATCTACGGAGGATCATTTGATCCCGTCCACAACGGTCACATTGCGATGATCAATTCCGCATTGAAGAGCGGGTTCATTGACTGTGTGATCGTGGTTCCTTCGGTCCGCAATTCATTTAAGCTTTATTCAAATAAGCTGCCGCCGCCGTACCGCTTTTATATGATGAAAGAAACGGTGGATGGTCTTGGCATCAAGAACTGTTATGTCAGCGATATCGAGTATTCTGTCGAAGGTGTCAGTTATACGGCCGTAGTTCTTGAGAAACTCACGTCTGATGCATATATCAGGAATTTTCTTATATCAAATGATGTCAAACGGAAGAAAGCGGAGGAGCATCATGAATTCTTCTGGATCATGGGCTCTGACACTTTGGGGACATTTGAGACCTGGTATAAGCCCGGTGAGATCCTAAATTACGTGACACTGTTTGCAGCCGTAAGACCCGGAGATGATACTGATGTTGAGAAAGCAGCTGCTTCGGTCAGGAAAAATCTCGGTGGAAATGTTGAGATCTTCAGGCTCAAAGGAATTGAATGCTCTTCTTCTGCGATAACGGAAAGCGGTGATTTCTCGGAGGTGCCTGAGCCTGCGGTGGAATTCATCAGAAGACATGCTCTTTATACTGAGAATACAAAACTTTCAGGCATATCAGATGATACAAGGAAACAGTTTTTTGAGATAGCTGTTTGGATGTATCAGTATCTTGGAGGAAAAAGACTTCTCCATACGCTTAATGTCGGATATCTTTCCGCTCATCTGGCTGATGTTTTCGGATGTGATAAGGATAAGGCCCTTATCGCCGGAGCACTTCATGACTGTGCGAAAGAACTGCCTTTGGATGAGCAGTTCGAACTTGCGAAAAGATATTCGGGAGATCTCTTTACAGAGAAAAAACTCCTGCATTCTCCTGCAGGTGCCTCATTTGCAAGGGAACAGTTAGGTATAGAAGACAAAGAGATCCTTGACGCCATCTGTTATCATACGACAGGAAGGGGTAATATGAACCTCCTTGAGAAGATCGTTTATCTGGCTGATAAGATCGAGCCTGCAAGGAATTACACCGATCTTACACCTATAAGGGCTGCTGCGGAGAAGAATCTTGAAAGTGCGATGCGCATGACTGCAGCTGCAGTAAGAGATAAGTTTGTGTCGCAGGGAAGGGACATTCATCCGATGACGGTTCTTATGATGAAAGATCTTAACATGTAACATCACGCCCGCTAATGTCCTCCGCACTTTGCTTGTGCGGAACCGTCCGCATAAAGTTAATTACAGTTCATGTTGATGTAATACTCAGGTAAATTCAGAACTAATTTGCTATAATCAAACTATCAAGTAATCAAGGAGATTAATAATGGATACAAAAGAATTAGCCGCAAAGATTTGTGAGATACTCGATTCCAAAAAGGGTATAGACATTGAGACGATCGATCTTACAGGAAAGACTGTTCTTGCGGATTATTTCGTTCTTGCAAGCGGTAATTCCACAACACAGATAAAGTCGCTGGCAGACGAGGTTGAGTTTGTTCTTAAGAAAGATTTTGATATAGTTCCGGATCACATTGAAGGACGTTCAGGTGACAAGTGGATCCTTCTTGACTATAAGGATGTTGTTGTACACGTCATGGGCAGGGAAGAGCGCGAGAACTATAATATCGAGAAGTTCTGGGAGACAAAGCACAGGGAAGGCGAGTCCTGATCTCAATTAAATAAATGATCTAATGAACCGGCAAGGTCTGTCCTTGTCGGTTTTGTCGTATTTTGTCGCAAAAAACCGACAAAGAGCGGTGTTATGCTTTCTTTATGTTGAAGAAAAGCACGTCAAAAAAACTGAAGAGCATCATCTATCCGCTGGCATTCATTCTGATCATCTTATTGAGTGCGGTATATAAACTTGTGTTTAAGGGAAATGCAGATCTCAGGATCACCGCTTTCAAGAGCGGGAAAACGGTCTCTGTAACTGAGAGTTCCGGGACAGCAGAGCAGTCTGATGGTTCCCCGGATGTTTCAGCATCAGCAGTTTCCACGGTTCCTGTTGTTGCGGACGGATCAACTGTCCAAACTTCAGACGGTGTTAAGAAAGTAAGTGTATATATCTGCGGTGAAGTGATGGAACCTGGTATCTACATTGCACCAAGCGGGGTTATTCTGAATGATATCATCGAAGATGCAGGAGGGCTGACTTCTGAAGCATCAGTGAATAACATCAATCTCGTGTATCAGATCACCTGCAATATGTCTATATATATTCCGTCTGTGGAAGAGACTTCGCACGGCTTTGTCGGAGGGGAGATAATAAGGCAGGACGGAGTGTATGTTTGGGGAGCGCAGTCGGGCTCATCAGCAGATACGGCTGCAGGCAGTACTGTCACAGTAAACATAAACACTGCAACAGAAACAGAGCTTAAGAGCCTTCCGGGTATTGGTGATGTGACTGCAAAAGCAATTATCGATTACAGGAAAAGCAAGCCTTTCGAGAAGCCTGAAGATATTAAGAACGTTACCGGGATTGGAGATTCCAAGTATAACAGGATCAAAGATTATATCTGCGTCTGATTATGTGTAACCGTAAAGCCCTCTGACACTGACCTCACCGCTTCTTAAGTCTTCGACGGAACCGTCATCGAATCTGACCTTGAGCGAGAAATCATCATTGATCGATAGTGCGGTCCCGGTCCGTCCCTGACCGTTCTCGATCATAAGAGGGAAAGCGGTTATCCTGCTGCCGGATGTGATATTGAGTTCACGGTAACGCTCCAGATAGTATGAGTTATCAGGCCAGTCCGCAGCCAGTTTGTCCATGACCTTGATCATCTCAGAGGCCAGTCTTGACCGGGAGTATAGCTTTCCGTTGCTCTCTATTGAGAGTGATGTGGCGATATCAGAAATCTCCGCAGGGAAGGACGACTCGTTTACATTGACACCGATACCGATGATGCATGTGTCTATCAATCCGCTTTCACCTTCGACTGAGACCTCTGTAAGTATGCCGCAGATCTTTTTTCTGTTAAGCAGAAGGTCGTTTACCCATTTAATCTGAGCATCAAGCCCGCAGGCGCATTTGATGGCATCTGAGACAGCAACTGCAGTCCAGCTTGTAAGATCTGAGACTCTATTAAAACCCGATACGGGTTTCAGAAGGTAGGAAAGATATATCCCTGCTCCGGAAGGCGAGGCAAAACTTCTGCCGCGTCTGCCTTTGCCTCCTGTCTGATGATCAGCAATAACTGTGGTTCCGGTGTCCGCTCCTTTTGAAGCAAGATCCTTGAGTACGTTGTTTGTTGAATCGACGGATTCGAAAAAATATACTTCACCGCATCTGTTATCAGGGAGATAAGAAGCGATGGATCCTTTGGAGAGAATATCCGGAATCTCAGTCAGAAGGTACCCCTTGTTGGTAGAGGAGATTATACCGTATCCGTCCTGCCGGAGTGCCTTGACGGCTGAATTGACGGCGGTGCGTGAGACACCGAGTGTTCGGCTGATAGTCTCACCTGAGATATAATCATTCTCCCGTAAGATAAGTTTCAGGACATCGTCTTTAAGCATTTCAGGCTTTTTCTCCATTTTTCTGACTAAGTGTTAGCTTTTATTTCTTTAATTAAAAAAATAATAACACTTTGTTAACATTTTGAGTTAAAATAATATCGGTTAAGTGCTTTAAGGATAAACATTAGGGTGAACATGGGTATTTATTCTATTGTATTGGCGGCAGTGATGCTGCTCAGTTTGTTATCTACCTTCGCGCTCGTCCTCTTCTCGAGACGGGGATCGAACACGCTTGAGATACTGATCTCGGTGTGTATCATGTTGAGCAATATCGGCTATTTTGTTCTCTCATGTTCGCGTAATGTTCAAGAGGCTGTTCTTGCAAATTCATTGACTTATCTCGGCGGGGTTTTCCTGCCTCTCCTGATCGTATATGTTCTTATTGACTGTTCTGATTCTAAGATCCCGACGTGGTTTACGGTAACGATCTTACTGATAAACATTGCAATATTCCTGTCCACGATGGTTACGGACAGATTCCCTCTGTTTTATTCTTCATTGAAGTTTATTGCAGGAGAGCCTTCACCGCTTATCAAGGAACCCGGCACGATCTATTACATCAGATATATCGTTTTGGCAGTTGAAGTAGGTCTGGCAGCATTCTTTACCATCCTTACCTATCTCGGAAAGCGAAATGCATCATTCAGGATAATGGTGACATATGCCGGCTCTCTTATCGGTGTTTTGCTGGTCTATCTGTCAAGGCGAATTTTTAATATGAAGTATGATCTCATTCCGTTCTTCTATCTGGCATGTACTTTGATCCTTGACTATGTTGTCGCGAGGTCAACGATATATAACGTTACTCTGAGTGTCCAGGAGAAGATAAATGAAGTCAGTACATACGGTTATCTTGTTTTCGACAGGAAGTTCAGATATGTTGGAAGCAATCCTGTATCCGAGAAATTCTTCCCGGAGATAAAGACTGCGCGGATAGATTCCAAAATAAACGCAAATGACTATGCTCTGAAAGATCTCCTTAAGTGGATAACCAAAAATGCTACTGAAGCTGCCGAAGATAAGAATACCCAAAGCAAATATAAGAAAGCTATTGTCATCAATGACAGAAATCCAAGTGAGAGAAGACATTTGGAATGTGAGATGAGTTTTATCCATTTCGGATTTGATAACCATGTCTCAGGTTATCTTGTTGAGATCATAGATGATACTGAGCAATACAATATGATCAAGTCCATGAATTTCAAGGGCGAGTCCTTAAAGAGAGAGGTTGAGCGTCAGACCAAGAGAGCGAAGTCGATGCAGATGTCCACAATCCTGGGAATGGCATCCATGATCGAATCCCGTGACAACTCTACCGGAGGTCACATCAACAGGACCTCTGCCTGCGTTGCACTCTTTGTTGAACATCTCCGTAAGATCGATGACTACAATATGAGCGAGAATTTCTGGGATTCTGTAATCAACGCCGCACCTCTCCATGATCTCGGCAAGATCGCTGTTGACGATGCCATTTTGCGCAAACCTTCGGGCCTTACGGAAGAGGAATACGATAAGATGAGGATCCATGCGGAGTATGGCGCAAAGGTCATGAGCAAGGTCCTTGAAGACGTTGACGACAAGGAATTCGTAAGTGTCGCTACCAATGTGGCCCATTATCATCACGAGAAGTACAATGGCACAGGTTATCCGGACAGGCTGAGAGGGGAGAATATCCCGTTTGAAGCAAGGATAATGGCTTTGGCCGATGTTTTCGATGCCCTTGCAAGCAGAAGATATTATAAAGAACCGATGTCTTATGATGAGGCTTTTGAGATAATCAGATCCGAATTGGGACATCACTTCGACCCACATCTTGGACGTATCTTTATCTCGCTTAAAGATGAGATAATTAATCTGTACGAGTCCTTCGAGAGTACGGATTACGCAAGATAACTCAGACTTCTTCCTCGATGATATTCTTGACCCACTTATACTTCCGGTAATGTATGAAGACTGCCGGAAGTTTTATTATCTCGTCAAGGTTTAACAGGAAATAGACAACCATGACGGGCCAGTCAAGAACAAAAGCCGAGATAAAACCAACGGGTACTATGAATGCCCACATCGTGATGGTATCGCATATAAAACCGAATTTTGTGTCACCGCCTGCAGAGAAGATACCTCCGATCAGTGTGGAATTGATCGATCTTCCGAGTATGTAATAACTGCACATCATGAGCATGATGAACAGGTAATGCTCGGCGGTCTCGGTGAGATTCGTGAAGTGCAGGATAACAGGTGCGAAAGCAGCACAGATGAGTCCCAGGATTATTCCCGAGATAATAGTGATCTTAAACAGTCTGTCACCGTAATTCTTTGCAGTGTCAAGGTTGCCAGCTCCAAGTTCGTTTCCGATAACTATGACGCTTCCGCTTGCGATCGCATAGCAAAGGCAGGACGCAAGGTCTTTAACAATAGCAGTAATACTGTTTGCTGATGCTGCGTCTGTTCCCAGATGTCCCATGATGATCGTGATCATTTCAAAGCCGAAGCCCCAAAGCAGCTGGTTAAGCAGGAAGGGCAGAGTATATTTGGAGAATCTTTTCCTGAGGTCTTTATCAACACGGAAAACATTACTTATCCTGAGTCTGAATTTGGTGAGTCTGAGATTAAAGATAAGGCAGAGCAGGAAGCCTGTAAAGTTTGATATCGATGTTGCAAGGGCAGCACCGGATATGCCCATCTCAGGTGCTCCGAAAAGTCCGAAGATGAAAACCGCATTCAGGACTATGTTGAGAAATACGATAACGATGCTCGCAAATGTACACTGCTTGACGAAGCCCACATTCTTCAGGAGTGTCTCGTATATCATGGCGAGAGTCATAAATATATATGAGAAAGATGCAAATCTTAAATAGGGGATACCGCCATCGATAAGCTCCGGCACATCTGTGAAGATGCTCATTGTAGCTCCCGGTGCGAACATCGCGCAGCAGAAGAAAATGATCATGACCGGCAAAGATAGGGCAAACATATAACCGAACAGTTTCTCTATGGATTTTGTATCACCTTTGCCCCAGTACTGTGCTGCGAAGATCGCTCCGCCTGAAGTGACCGCATAGGTAAATAGAGACATGACAAAAGGGACCTGTGATGCGAGCGATACAGAGGTCATGGCTTCCTGTGACAGGAAGAGCAGCATTACAGCATCTGATACCGGTACAAGTGCAAATACAAAGTACTGCAATGTCATCGGAAGTATCAGAGAGATAAGCTTTTTACGAAATGCCTTGTTGTTTATCTGTTCCATATAGCGAATTGTATTTTAAAGGTTACTGATAATAAAGCATAGTGGGAAAATCAATCAAAAAATACAGGAAATTCATTCTGCTGATATGGAAAATGATCAGCAGAATCGCTGCTACCTGTAAAGTACCTCTGCTATGGAGAAGTATAATTCGGATCCGGTTATATTCAGTTGGAATACAGCATATTCACCATATACTGAAATAATTCCTTTGTAAGGATCACCGTCCGGAGTATTACCATATACATACCTCATGTTTTCAACCTTATTGCTTCCGTAATACTCCTGGTACATTGGATTAATACTTATTGACGACAGAGGTATGAAGATAAGCAGATTCATTAAGGTATTACCGCCGGAATAATTTGAACTTATTTTGTAAGTGGGACAGAGGTCAGACATTGATTCTTTTGACTTATGTATGGAGTATTGACTGTACGGTACCGGTTCAGATCCGTTAGCCACCACTTCAAAATACAGACAGTCTTCTGCAGAGCGCACACCGTAAGTGTAATAAGCCTGTCCAAAAGGTTCATTAAGTGAGAGACTTTCATCAATATATGGAGCGTAATACATAATGTCGATGTATTCGTTAGGAAATGACTCGCCGCAAACTATTTTCGCCGACTCCTCAGAAGGACATGAGAGGAAAGTATAATCGTAACGGATTCCCAATCCGTCCAGCTCTGTCATGAAAGACACTGACGAACCGTTGCTGAAACTCTGCTGAACATAAGTAGCCGTGATCCTTACGAATTTGTTGTGGCTTTTGAAGAAATCCCATACATCTCCGTTATATTTCTCATCTTTCGCGAAAAAACCGTCCTCAACATGTGCATAATAGATCCCCGGGAGTCTTTCATCGATCCACCTGCGGACCGCCTCGTCTATCTCATCAGATTCGTAGTTGTCAGTGAACTTCTCGTAGGAATCAACGTGGACCATAAACTTCTTGCCTTCACCGTATAGATATACATAGTGATCACATTTGCTCCTGAAAGATTCGGTAAACCAATCCTGGATATCAGGTTTGAAACCGTATTTTTCCTTAACATACTCTATAACCTGAGGTTCAAGCAATTCACGTGTTGACTGGTCGTTTTTCCTGAAGCAGCCGCAGAGATTAACAACAACCGTTATGAGCAGGATGCAAGCTGTTAGTGTCTTTGTTAATTGTTTCATTTATTCCTCAAACATTAGTTATGCAAGTTAAATGCGTTATTTCAGGACATATGATAACAATGCTTGTATGCATCAACAAGGGCAGGGGAGATAGTGTAGTATAATGATTAAATGAATATAACGTGGATAAAGTGTAAAACTGATAATTGTTATCTGGTTTCCAGCGGCAATGATGCTGTTCTTGTTGACACCGGGAGTTCGGTCTCTTATGACAAGGTCCTGGAGGAATGCAGCAATTATAATATGCGGCTGATAGTATTGACGCATGTTCATTTCGATCATGCGGAGAATGCTGCGAAGCTTGCTGAGCGTTTTGATGTTCCGGTGGCTTTTCACAGAGCTGATCTGGAACTCTTCGAGAGTTTTGACAAACAGCCTATGGTGTCATACGGAATAGTGGGTAAAGTTGTTCTGGATACATCATTGAAAGTGTTAAGGAGCACGAAGGTGGTCAAACCGGACAAAACTATATTCATTAAAGAAGGCGATGATCTTTCTGAGTATGGAATTGACGCAAAGATAATAGAACTGCCGGGTCACACTAAGGGTTCCATTGGTGTGGATGTTGCAGGAACGGATCTTATCGTCGGTGATGCTCTTGATAACTGGATAACCCCTGCGACCGGCCATTTGTATACAAGCCGCAGTAATCTTATCAGCAGTGCTGAACGTATACGTTCGCTTGGTGACCGGACCTTGTATTATGGTCACGGGAAACCGACCGGAAATGCCTTTAAACTTCTTAAATAATAGGTTATTATTTTAATATCAGTTTAGAAGGTTAAGCATCTAGCTGACATTTTTCGCTTGCTCAGAAAGGAGAAATCCACATGAAGACAGTCTATGATTTCACAGTAAAAGACAGAAAAGGAAATGCAGTCAGCTTATCTGATTATCAGGGAAAAGTTCTCCTCATTGTAAACACTGCTACAGGATGCGGTTTTACTCCTCACTACGAACCCCTTGAAGCGATGTATAAAGAGATGAAGGAGCAGGGCTTTGAGATTCTTGATTTTCCTTGCAACCAGTTTGCCAATCAGGCTCCCGGTGATGCGGATGAGATACATCAGTTCTGCACTTTGAAGTTCGGAACAGAGTTTCCTCAGTTTGCCAAGATCGATGTTAATGGTGACAACGCAGACCCGCTGTTTGAATATCTGGCTACTGAGAAGCCTTTCGAGGGATTCGGAAAAGGCGTAAAGAACAAAGCTTTGGAAAAGTTTTCAAATATGAATAACAAGACTTTCGGTGACAAAGCATACATTAAGTGGAACTTTACTAAATTCCTGATCGGACGCGATGGAAATGTCATCGCAAGATTTGAACCTACA
This sequence comes from Saccharofermentans sp., assembly GCA_024683485.1. GTDB lineage: Bacteria > Bacillota > Clostridia > Saccharofermentanales > Saccharofermentanaceae > Saccharofermentans. Next base: position 21,450 of record JAIKYD010000091.1, read on the forward strand.
GTAGATATGGAAGAGGTTAAGAAAGCGGTAAGAGCAGTTTTGTAACTCCTAGTTCAATAATTTCAAAAGAAGAAGGCTGCCTCGTGTGAGACAGCCTCTTTAGTATATGGGGAGTTATGTGAGTAAAGCTTGTGTACTTTTATCAGATTGCAGGTACTACTGTGAAGCGGGCAACCAACTTCTCCATCTGTGCAGGTGTTACGTTCTCTGCGAAAACTCCGAAGTATGCGGATGTGCCTACTGTCTGGATGAAGATCATCTGTCCGTCTGCCTGATACATGATGCCGCCGTTGATCT
>JAIKYD010000113.1 GCA_024683485.1 Saccharofermentans sp.
AGTCATTTCTTAACCTCCAATTCCTTATAGTAAGGATATAAAGGAGAAGAAATAACTTCAAATGTGCGATTTGCAGGTTTGATTGAATCTGTGAAAAAGATGTAAGGTGATCGCAGGACGGCTGTTTACACAATTCATCTGTAAAAGAATCGAAAATGTGCGATTTTTAAGGCTCTGCACAAAATCGTGCATCAAAAGAAGTAAGTTAGATGTAAGTTAGATGTAAACAGCCCATTTAGAGGTAAGTCTAAATGGGCTGAAATGCCTTAATTTATTGCGTTTGCTGGTTTTGCCAAAACAAAACGTTACATCGTGGGACGCATAGTCGGGAACAGCAGAACATCCCTGATGCTCGGACTGTCTGTAAGGAGCATTACGAGACGGTCGATACCGTAGCCGATGCCGCCCGTAGGGGGCATACCGAGCTCTAACGCGTTGAGGAAGTCCTCGTCGGTATGGTCAGCTTCGTCGTTGCCTGCTTCAGCTGTAGCGTCCTGAGCAGCAAATCTTGCACGCTGGTCGATAGGATCGTTGAGCTCTGAGTAAGCGTTGCACATTTCCCATGTATTGATGAAGAGTTCGAATCTCTCGACCTTCTCGGGCTCGCCCTTCTTTTTCTTGGTAAGAGGGGAGATGGCGATGGGGTGATCCATGATGAATGTAGGTTGGAGAAGGTTCTTCTCGCAGTATTCCTCGAAGAAGAGGTTTACGATATCACCCTTGGTGTGCCATGTCTCATACTCGATGTGGTGCTCATCAGCGAGCTTCTTAGCAGCCTCATCGCTTTCTACAGTATCGAAATCGATTCCTGCATACTTCTTGATCGCATCGTTCATTGTGAGGCGCTCAAAGGGCTTCCCGAAGTCGATCTCAAGGTCACCGTACTTGATGAGTGTTGTGCCGCATACCTTCTCTGCAACATGGCGGAACATGGACTCTGTGAGTTCCATCATGCCGTTGTAGTCTGTGTATGCCTGATACAGCTCCATAAGCGTGAACTCAGGGTTATGGCGTGTATCCATACCTTCATTACGGAAAACTCTGCCGATCTCAAATACTCTCTCGAAGCCGCCTACAAGGAGTCTCTTAAGATAGAGTTCCAATGAGATGCGGAGCTTCAGGTCGATGTCGAGAGCGTTAAAGTGTGTTGTAAACGGTCTTGCAGCCGCACCGCCAGCATTGGAAACGAGCAGAGGTGTCTCGACCTCCATGAAGTCTCTGTCAGCGAGGAAGTTGCGGATCTCTTTGATGATTTTTGATCTCTTCTCAAAAGTCTCCTTAACCTGGGGATTAACGATGAGATCTAAGTATCTCTGACGGTAACGGATATCGGTGTCCTTCAAGCCCTGATACTTGTTCGGGAGCGGGTGGAGGCACTTAGCAAGGAGCTTGTATGCCTTGGTGAGGATTGATACCTCGCCCTTCTCCGTCATGTATACCTCACCCTCAACGCCGACCAGGTCGCCGATATCGAGGTTCTGCCATGCCTTGTAGTCTTCCTCGGGGAGGTTGTCGATCTTGGTGAAGATCTGGATCTTGCCCCTGCGGTCATACAAATCGCAGAAGGAAACCTTACCCATGCCGCGCTTGGACATAAGACGTCCGGCAACTCTTACAGTTTTACCTGCGAGCTCCTCATAGTTGCTTACGACGTCTATGGAGTGATGTGTAACGTCGTAGGTAAGTTCTTCATAAGGATCCTTGCCTGATTCCTGGAGAGCCTTGAGCTTCTCCATACGGAATCTTGTCTGTTCCTGGATTTCTTCTGCGCTTAATGGTTCTGTCTGAGGTACGAATTTCTTTCCCATAATTACATCTCTATCTTTATGTTTTCGTTATTTCTTAAAAAATTATTTTTCGATTTTAATGATCTTGTATTTGATGATGCCGGAAGGTGTGGAGACGGATACTGTCTTGCCTTTCTTCTGGTTGGAGATGGCTCTGCCTACAGGTGAGTTCTCGGAGATTCTCTTCTTCTTGAAGTCGATCTCGGATTCACCTACGAGCTTATACTTATACTCCTGCTTTGTTGCGGTGTTCTGGAGGGTTACTGTGGAACCCAGAGAAACCTTATCTGTGGAAAGGTTAGAATCGTCAACAACTTCTACAGACTTGAGGATAGCTTCGAGTTCTTCGATACGTGTCTCGTTCTCTGCCTGTTCTGCTCTCGCTTCATCGTACTCGGAGTTCTCCGAGAGGTCGCCCTGAGCCTTGGCGTCTTCGATTCTTCTCGCGATCTCGCTTCTCTTGCCTGTCTTACGCTCGGAAAGCTCGTTTTGCAGTTCGTCGTAACCTTCCTTGGTAATCTGTTTCTTGATGATTTCGTCAGCCATTTTGTCTGTCTCCTCGTGTTATATAGATTTATATCGATATTTCGAAAGCGTTCGAAAATTATCTGGCCGTTCTGTCGTTTTCCTTCTGGATAACGTCATGGGCGCCGCCCTCAATGATGGATGTTGAAGATACAACAACCAGACGGGCCTTCTGCTGGAACTCCTCGATAGAGGAGGAGCCGCATGAGCACATCGTTGCCTTGACCTTTGCCAGTGAAACGTCCAGACCGTCTTTGAGGTTGCCTGCGTAAGGAACGTAAGAATCAACGCCTTCCTCGAAAGCCATCTTGCCGCCCTTTCCGCCGTCATCGTAACGCTGCCAGTTGCGTGCACGGTTGGAACCTTCGCCCCAATACTCTTTAACATATGTTCCGCCAACGAGAAGCTTTCTCGTGGGGGATTCGTCGAATCTTGCGAAGTAACGGCCGAGCATCATGAAATCCGCGCCCATAGCGAGGGCCAGAGCCATGTGATAGTCGTGAACGATACCACCGTCAGAGCAGAGCGGAATATACCAGCCGGTCTCCTTGAAATACTCGTCACGAGCCTTGGCAACAGCAAGAACTGCTGAAGCCTGTCCGCAGCCGATACCTTTCTGCTCACGTGTGATGCAGATGGAACCGCCGCCGATACCGATCTTGATGAAGTCTGCGCCACAGTCAGCGAGGAACTTGAAGCCTTCTGCGTCAACTACGTTGCCTGCACCGATGATGGCATCAGGATAATTCGCCTTGCACCATTTGAGCGCTCTTTCCTGCCATACGGAGAAACCGTCGGATGAATCGAGACAGAGAACGTCAGCGCCTGCAGCAAGAAGGGCAGGGATACGCTCCTCATAGTCTCTTGTATTGATTCCGGCACCTACGATGAGCTTCTTGTCTTTGTCGAGGAGCTCGTTCGGATTTGCCTTGTGGAATTCATAGTCCTTGCGGAAAACAAGACCTACAAGTCTTCCTTCGGAATTAACGATAGGGAGCTGGTTGATCTTGTTGTCCCAGATGATGTCATTTGCTTCTTTGAGTGAAGTGCCTTCGGGAGCTGTAACGAGCTTCTCGATAGGAGTCATGAACTCTTTTACCTTGGTATCGAGTGAAAGTCTGCTGACACGGTAATCACGTGTTGTAACAAGACCTAAGAGCCTTCCTTCGGGTGAACCGTCTTCAGTAACGGCTGCAGTGCCGTGACCGGTCTTCTCGTGGAGCTCGATAACCTTCTCGAGTGTATCCTCAGGAGAGAGATTTGAGTCAGATTCAACGATGCCGGCCTTGTACTTCTTGACTCTTCTGATCATGTCGCACTGTGACTGGATCGACTGTGACTGGAAGATAAAAGAAAGACCGCCGCATCTTGCGAGTGCTATAGCCATACCGTCATCGCTGACAGCCTGCATTACTGCGGATACCATAGGTATATTGATCTTGAGGCGTGATTCTTCCTGGCCTTTTCTGTATTTCGCGATAGGTGCGGATAAATCTACCTGATCAGGGGTGTTCTTCTCTGTTGTGAGATTAGGTACCAGAAGGTACTCTGAAAATGTTCTTGATTCCTCTTCGAAGATCTTCGCCATAATTTCCCTTATTCCTCCTTACCCTCATCTGTTACAGCCTGAGCCTCAGCTGCATCGATGACATCGCCTGTCTCTGCTACCTCAGCAACAGGTTCAGCTGCCGGTTCTACTGCAGGAACTGCTACGGGAATAGCCGCAGGAGCAGGTGCAGGTGCTGCTACAGGAGCAGGAGCGGGTGAAGGAACTGCCTTGGCTTCAGTAAAACGTGAAGGAGTGGCGGATGCATTCGGCGGAGCAACAACGTCAGCAGGAACTGCGTCTGAATCATCAAATCTTGCACCGCACTTGAAGCAGAATGCATTGGAAAGGTTATTCTCGGTTCCGCAGACTGCGCACTTCTTGAGTCCTCTCTCTCGGAGGATCTTAACATTCAGGTCTTCAATCTCTATATAGAGGTTGGAGATGGATTCACATCTTGCGTTGATGTCCTTTGTCATATCGACATTAACATCTTTGTACTGTCCATAATAGAGGTGACCGATCTCATCGTAATACTTACGGATAGTATTCTTCTTCTCATCGATCATCTTCTGGAAGTTGGCGATGTTCTTTCCTTTTGCATCCTGGAATATGGGCATATTAAGTTCCTCCTTAAAATGATTTAAAGAAGATTATACCTCAAAATTTCGCGAAAAACATTATAAATAATATTTAATAAAAAGGGTGCCACAGTGTGACACCCTTCAGAATAAACGAAAATATGAATTATCAGATCTTCTGCGGCTTGATATTCCAGATTCCGCTTGCGTATTCCCTGATCGTACGGTCAGAGGAAAATTTGCCGGAATTGCAGATGTTGACCCAGCACTTTCTTGCCCATTCGATATTGTCCTGATAATCCTTGTAGAGGCGGTCACGCTGCTTTCTGTAATCGTCGAAATCGCCCAATACGTAGTAAGGATCACCCGGCTGCCAGTTGGAACCGTAGATGAGACCGTTGAAGAGGTCATTAAACATGCCGGAACCCTCATCATTGAAGGACCCGTCAACAAGTCTGTCAAGGCACTTCTTGAGACCCGGGATGTTCTCATACTGCCACTTGGGATTGTAGTATGCCTTTGTAGCAGCCATGTCCTGTGATCTGCAGCCGAAGATGTAGATGTTGTCATCGCCTACACATTCAGCAATCTCTACGTTTGCACCGTCCAATGTACCGAGTGTAACGGCACCGTTCATCATGAACTTCATGTTGCCAGTACCGGAAGCTTCGAGACCTGCTGTGGAGATCTGCTCGGAAACGTCTGCGGCAGGGAACATCTTCTCACCAACGGAAACGTTGTAGTTCTCAACGAATACGACCTTGAGTCTGTTCTTCATGTCAGGATCGTTGTCAATAAGCTTTGCTATCTCATTGATGAACTTGATGATGGCCTTGGCTCTGAAGTAGCCCGGAGCGGCCTTTGCAGCGAAGAGGATCGTTACCGGTGGCATATCGAGCTTCGGATTCTCCTTGAGTCTGTCATAGAGGTTCAATGCGTAGAGAGCATTAAGGAGCTGTCTCTTGTATTCGTGGAGACGCTTGATCTGAACGTCGAAGCAGGAGTTCGGATTGAGCTTGATTCCCTTTGTCTTCTCGAGATACTCGGAAAGGTTCTTCTTGTTGTTCTTCTTGATGGCGATGAACTTCTTCATTACCTTGTCATCGTCCTTGTATTTCTCGAGCTGCTTGAGCTGGTCAAGATCCGTAACCCACTTGTCACTGCCCAAAAGCTCGGTGATGAGTGCTGCAAGCTCGGGATCGCAGGTTCTGAGCCATCTTCTGGGTGTAACACCGTTTGTCTTGTTGGAGAACTTCTCAGGATAGATGTTATACCAGTCCTTCAGTGTCTCATTCTTAAGGATGTCTGTGTGGAGTGCAGCAACGCCGTTTACGGAGTGTGAACCGTAGATCGCCATCCAGGCCATGTGGATCTTGCCGTCACCCAGAGGAGACATACGGTCAATGAGCTCGGAATAGAGACCTGCTTCGTACATCTGGGCACGGAACTGGTTGTTGATGCCTTCGATGATCTCGTAGATACGTGGGAAGAGGAAACGGAAGATAGAGATATCCCACTTCTCGAGTGCCTCTGCCATGATCGTGTGGTTGGTGTATGCGAATGTGGCCTTAACGATCTCCCATGCGTCTTCCCAGCGGATGCCGTTCTCATCAACGAGAAGTCTCATAAGCTCAGGAATAGCTACTACAGGGTGTGTATCGTTGAGCTGGATTGAATTGTATTTTGCAAAATCGTGGAGATCATTGCCGTGATATTTCTTGTATCTGTAGATGATATCCTGCAGTGATGCTGAAACGAAGAAGTACTGCTGTCTTACACGGAGTACCTTTCCGTCATAGGAAGTGTCGTTCGGATAGAGGACTCTCCAGATGTCCTGGACACGGTTCCTCTCGATAACGGCATCATCAAATCTCTGTGAATTGAAGAGGTTGAAGTTGAATTCCTGTGCGGGCTCAGCCTTCCAGAGTCTCAAAAGATTGACATTCTTTGTGCCATAACCTGTGATAGGAAGGTCGCAGGGGATAGCCCAGACGTCGATGTCTGAATAGTGGACTTTTACCTTGCGGTCATATCTGGGAAGGATGAACGGATAGCCGTGTTCCATCCAGGAATCAGGATATTCGTTCTGGAAACCGTTCTCGATAGCCTGTCTGAAAAGACCGTAACGGTAAAGGATACCGTAGCCTGTGACAGGAAGATTAAGCGTTGCGCATGAATCGAGGAAACATGCGGCGAGACGGCCGAGACCACCGTTGCCCAAAGCAGGATCGGTCTCTTCTTCGAGGATATCCGTTATATCAAGTCCGAAAGTAGCCAGAGCTTCCTTTGCCTGGTCATAAATGCCAAGGTTTACAAGGTTGTTGAGCATTGAGCGGCCTTCAAGGAACTCAGCGGAGAAATAGTGAGCCTGGCGGCCCTGATTGTACTTATGTCTTGTAGCGATCCAGTTCTCCGAGATGATCTCAACGATGCTCTTCGAGAGCGCTGTCCAATAATCTCTCGGTGTAGCCTGTTCAAGGCTCATACCGGTCTCAGCTCTTACATGAGACTGCATCATCTGTTCAAGCGCTTTTGATGTAATTGTAGCCATTTTTCAAGTCTTCGATGCCTCTCTTACCCTGAGAAGACATCTACTTCCTCCAAAATAATTCACGTCTGATTTTAACAATAATGGGGTGCAATCGCAATTTTTTGCCGCAAGTTCGTTCATTTAGCCAAAATAAGCCCGAAAAGTTATGTTTCCGCGTGTTTTTCTGACAACGGTGAAAGGTTTTTCCTGATGCAAAAACCTTAAATTTACTGTAAATTTACGGAAACGACATATGTAAAACAGTGCTTTGCGGCTGATTCCCTAAATAATTGTTTTTTTTCACGCGGTATATTAAACTTCTAACAGTTATGAATGATGCTCTTTATTATGTGTTTGCCGTTGTGGCCGGTTTGGTCTCAGGTGCGCTGATAACATATCTTTTCGGGAGATTTCCCGAGAAATGGCTTCAGGATTACGGTGTAACACCGGAAGATCCTGATTACCGGCCGTCCAAACGGATGAGACCTTTCCCGGAAGGTCTTATTGCATGCTGTTTCTGTGCAGCGTGCTACTGCGTGACTGTATTTTTCTGCAGATATCAGTATATTTACTACTTCAGACCAATGCATCTGGCGGTCATTTTCTTTGTCATTCCAGTTCTGATGCTTGTAATGATGGCTGATAAACTCAACAGGATAATCCCTGACCAGTTCTCGATCTTTATTGCCGGATGCGGTGTTCTGTCAGTGCTGGCCGATATTTTTGAGGGTTCCGTATGGTTCTCATCCGGTGTGCAGTGGTGGGTACCGGTCCTCAATAAAGTTATAGCTTCCGTTGTCGGAGGCGGAGTTATCTGGCTTATCGGATTCCTGTCGATCACATTCCTCGGCCGCGAGGGCATGGGAATGGGTGACATGAGGCTTCTGTTCGCGACTGGCCTTATCACAGGATGCTACGGACTTCTGATCCTGATATATGTATCGATCTTCTCGGCACTAGTCTTTGCGGTTCCGCTGCTTTTCAGAAAACTCAAGAGGATCTCAGCAGAGAAGAAGAGAATAGCCGGGGCTGAAGACCCGCGGGCGGAGAAACTCAAGATACAAAGGGAGAAAGCGGCGATCCATTTCGCGGAAGATCCGGATTATATGGCTTTCGGACCTTTCCTCGCATTGGGCTGCGCCGTGTTCGCCATTATGGAACCGTTCTTCTTTGAGAAGATGTTCCAGACTATTGTCCTGTTTGGAGTGTATTTCTGATGGACGTTCTGAGATCCGTCGGCAATTATATAGTCAATTCTTTTAAATATCCTAAGCCTTATAACTGGGGATATCCGGTATTCTTCGGTGCTGCGGGGTTCGGCATCTCATACCTTATACTGAAACTGATGTTTTCCGGAGCATTTCCTTTCTCGTCAACATCTTTGATCGGATGTTCAGTTATAGTAATCCTGACTGTGATGTTTGCGTTTGTGACACCGGCTGTCCTGATCGCGGAGAAGGGCGGACTCTACATCACAGGACGCTATACAGGGATCGGTGCGCTGATCCTGTCTTTTCTGTCAGGCGCACCTATATATCTGATAAAGGCTTCATTCCATAATATTTCGCTTGCGCTTTGGCTGAAGAGCGGTGGTACCGTTGTGTTCCCTGAGATTTTTTATATCTCTGAGGGAATAACCGGTCAGACGTTGCTTCTTGAGTTCCTTATAGATACGGTTATTCCGGCATTTGGATTATCGCTTTTCTTTCTCGGAGCTGTATGGCAGGGGTTCAGCGATAAAAACAGACGGTGGGCATTTGTCATTATCCCGGTGCTGATTGCGCTTTTCTCATTTGATTTTATAGATATCATTGCCATTCTCCTTATCGGTTGGTGGCTTTGTGTAGTACGCAATCACACCGAGAATATCTATGGACCGGTCCTGGCTTTGATCGGGGCGCGTTTTACAGGTCTTCTGATAGACGGTATTGTCGGTGAGATCGACCTTACGACTGTAAGAGTATACAGCGATATTCCTAATACCATTTATTTCTCATCAATCCCGGCACTTGTTGTGGCTTTGATACTGCTGGCGTTCTTCAGAAAGACACTGGGTGAATTCCATTTTACTTACAGTGCCGATATCTATGGAGACGAGAGACAGCCGGAAGTTAAGGATGGCGGCAAGGCCGGCGGATTCTTCTCCGGTGTTAATCTGACACTGATATTGGGGATTGCAATCTGTGTTGTACTGTGGATAGTATTGTTTGAGGGTATTAGAATTTAACAAGAGGATTAAGCGATGGATAAGAGCTCCAGAAATCTTAGTGATATCGAGAGATACAGGCGTGACCGAGCGTCTGTTATGTCGATGCTCAAGTTTATCCTCGCGGTCATTATAATTGTCGCGTTCTGCTATGTGGGCAAGGTCGTTGCTGTTATACTTGTTCCTTTTCTGATAGGTTTTTTGCTTGCAAAGACATCTGTTCTTGTTGCCAAACCGGTATCGAAGCTCTTCGACAGGGAACCCTCGAAGATCAGCTCAGCAAAGAAGAAGTCAATTCATACAAAGACTGCTCTTGTTATCTATGTAATCCTTCTTGTGTTTGTGGTATTCATCATTGTTCTTACATTCATCGGTCTGGTATATCAGGCTAACAGCCTGCTTGTGACCATTGCTGATGCAACAAGAAGCTTCAAACCGACGGAAGTAATAAACTCACAGGTTCTTGAAAGGTTCAGCGTTGATAACGGCGGTTTCCTGACACCCGATATGATTGAGTCGCTCAAAGAGAATATCACCAATATGGGACAGACTGTTGTTAAGAATATTCCGCAGCTCATCAGTTCATCGCTGTCCGCGGTATGGAAGCTTGCCGGCAATCTGCCTTACGGGATATTCTTTGTTATCAGCATTATCCTGAGCGGATTTTATTTTATTAATGACGGTCCTGCGGTCATGAAGTTCTTTGTCAAGAACACGCCAAACCGCAAATTCCGCAACAGGATATTTACACTCCTCAACGAGCTGTCACTTATGGTCTTCCGTGTTCTCGGAGGATATTTCGCACTGTTTGTTATCACGGCAATTGAATCGTTTGTTGTATTCCTGGCTGCAGGCCAGCGTGAATATGCGATCGTGCTTGCCATTGTCACGGCCCTGATCGACTTCCTGCCGGTACTTGGAATCAGTGTAACGATGCTTCCTTTGTTTATCTATCTTCTGGTGCACGGGCAGTATGTTTCCGCGTTCATTATCGTTGTTGGTTATGTGGTCATGACGATAGTCCGCCGTTTTATCGAACCGCCGATCCTTGGCAAATCCATGCATCTGCACCCGCTTTTAACACTGCTTTCGATGGCTGCAGGTGTATATATTTGGGGTGCTCCGGGATTCCTGCTCGGACCGGTCCTTGCGATCATCATCATTCAGGCACTCAAGGTTTTCGAGATCGACAAGGCATTCGGAAGATATTTCTCCGGTATTCTGGACAGATTTATGAAGGATAAGGATGAAGACAAGATTGAAGTTGAATCTGATAAATCATCCGATTGATCTGCTTAGGTGACGGTTTTATTTCAATTAAAAAGATAGGGACTGTCTCAAAATGCTGAAACAGTCCCTTAGTATTTTGTTATAAGGTCTTTGCCGTACTGTTATAAGATTACATTTTTATCTTTGAGGTCGAGTGAAGCAAAAGGACCCGGGATTATTTCAGTACGCTTGTTACCAAAGTAATCAGTGTCGAATACTATGTCATTGCCATCCGGATCTTCAAAGCGCTGCTGCGGCTCGAAAACCTTGCCCAAAGTGTCTGTCTCGATCAAAGAAGCTGTGAAGGAACCCAAAGCTTCAGCGAGATTCGTATCAAGATATGCCTTGTCTCCGTCTTCGCGGATGTCAACATAAACCTTTGTAGTGTCATCCATGAGATAGTTTGTCTCTTTGCAGAAACGCTGAGCTCCGCCAAGGTAGGCATTTCCTTCTATCCATACCGGGAGTTTGTCGAAATGAGCCCTGGCGATCTTCATCATGTCCGGAGTTTCACTTTCAAGGTCGAACTGCTTGATCCAGTCTTCATAGATGGGATAGTGATCCCAGACGTGTGTGCCGACAACACGCTCCTCTTCTTCGATCCTGCCGCTCGGGAAGCGGGAAACGAGAGAGGCTTTGGTCTGTCTCTGGAAGAAGATATTGTTATAGAATCTGTCGTCGCCGTGGAGGATCGTCATGAATCCCATGACTTCGGTCCTGTGAGGGAAGTGGTATGGGGTATAACGCCAGTCTGTTCCAGCTCCAACTGATGTGAATGCGCCGCAGATGAGGTTATGTACCATTGCGACGCCCTGGGTGGCAATACGGAGAGATACATCGGAAAGAAGGATGTTATTATCGATCAGTGTAGGTCCGTGTCCTACCTCAACGAAAATATCCTCGCTGCCCATGGCTCCGTCGAGCGGAGTAGCAAATGCCGGTCTCTGGTTGTCGTGGAGAAGATTCTGCGTGATGCGTGTGCCCTGGGCTTCCCAGTCTGTCCAGATGCCCATAGTTGAATGATGGATGTGGTTGCGTCTCATGATAACGTCGATGGCAGCGTGGAGCTTGATGCCGGCAACTTCGGCGCCACCCAGTTCCATCATGTTATTGATGTGGTGGATATGGTTATCCTCGATAATTGAGAATACCGCACCCATACGTCCGATGATGCCGCCCTGTTCGCAGTGGTGAATGTTGTTGCGGCGTACGATGTGGCTTCCTATGTTTTCTTTGAGCCAGCCGTGATACTGTCCTCTGCAGACCGCGTCACGCTCCATCTGTGTAGGACTCTTGAGTTTCTTAAATGTGAAGTAATGGTTATTCTCAGGATCAAGATACTTGCCCAAGCCAATGCCGGAGCACTTGGAATAATAGACCTCACAGTCCTCAATGATCCAGCCCTTTGACCAGTGGGGACCAATCATGCCTTCCTGCCAAGCTGCCGGGGGAGCCCAGTTTGTTGCTGCCTTACAGATCTTGAAGCCTCTTACCGTGATATAGTTTCTGCCTGTCTCCTTAGGGAAAAAGCACATCCTTCTTACATTAATTTCTGCCATTTCCTCATTCGGGTTAAGGCCTGAGAAGTTAGCATAGATATTAGTAGTATCACCGCTTATTTCCGCATACCACTTGCAGGATGCCTCTTCCGGTACCCAGGAATGAGGCCAGGGCTTTGCCTCGATGACTTCATCAATTGAAGCAGCCTCATAGAGTCTTCTGTCGTTGATATATACGCAGCCGACGTGTTTTTCGCGCTTTGCAAAATACCAGTCGCCGTAAACATATGTTGAATAAGGATTGTATTCGGGATCGAACATTGAATTGTTGACAGTTGCTTTCCAGACACCGCCCTGGAATTGCTCCCAGTCAGTGATTCTTTCTGCGCCTGTTATGGTGGCGCCAAGAGGTTCATCGCTTACATATGTGATGCGGGCATCTTCATTTCCGCCGTTTGCCGGAGAAACGTATTCTCTGTATACACCGGGTGCGACATGTACCGTATCACCGGGCTGTGCAATGGCTGCTGCTTCGGAGATGGTTCCAAATGGCTTGCCTTGTGTTCCGTCGCCTGAGTTATTTAGGGCTTTAATGTCTACATAAATGTCCATGGCAGTACCTCTTTCCGCGGGAAATCTTGAATATGATTTTAATATAACAACGCGAAAAGTTTATGTATATATAAAAAACAGATATTAGTGTTCTCATTCTTTTCGGGGCTTTCGGGAAAGAGTTTTTGAATATTTAAAAAAGCGGTTGACATCAATTTGAGGTGGTGTTATATTTACCACGACAGACATAGTACGACAGTCATAGCAACGGCAGCCGTAGCAACGACAGTCGTAATAACAGGGAAGGAGATAGATTATGGCAGAGATCAGCAGCGACGTCATTAGAGGCTATAACGACATAATTATCCTTTATATGCTTTTGAATGACCCGTCATACGGATATGAGATCTCAAAACAGATCCGCACGATGTCTCAGGATAAATACATTATCAAAGAGACTACGCTCTACTCGGCATTCACGAGAATGGAGAAAAACGGATTCATCGAATCTTTTGTGGATGAGGATCTCGCCGGTGGCAAGAAAAGGACCTACTACCGCATAACACAGGCCGGCAAGGAGCATTACCGTGCCAAGTGTGAGGAGTGGACATTAACGAAGGAAGTTATAGAAAAGTTTATTGCAGATGAGGGGAGACTCGTATGAACGCTATAAGAAACTATTTGGACAATATGTTCCGTAATCTTCCTAACACGGAAGAAGTCAGGAGAGCCAAGGCAGAACTCCTCCAGATGATGGAAGACAAATATGAAGAATTGATAAGTGAAGGCAAGACAGAGAATGAGGCAGTCGGAATCGTAATCTCTGAATTCGGTAATCTTGATGAACTCGCAGAGTCTCTTGGAATCTCGGAAGCTGTAACCGAGAATCCTGACGAAGCAAAACCGATGCTTTCCATGGACAGAGTAAAGGATTATCTGTCGATGATAAGCACCAGATCGATCCTCACGCCTTTGGGAATCGCACTCTGCATCTTCAGCGTAGCAATGAATATCGTAGCTGAGGTAGCAGGACTTCCGGAAGAGATACTCGGAGTCGGCGGAATGTTTGGTGCTATTGGTGTTGCAGTAGGATTATTCATCATATCAGGGATCAAGAACAAGGAATATGCGGAAGTTAAGAGGAAAGATTGCTCACTCAGCATTGAATGTGCAGAGTATGTGAGAAATGAGCGCAAGGGTTATAAGCATATATATGGTCTTATGTCCTCTTTCGGTATCGGACTTTGCATACTGAGCGTTTTGAATCCCATTATCTTCGATAAGATACCTTATTTAAGTTCTGATTTTGGAGCAGTAATGTTCTTTGCTTTCGTTTCTGCCGGCGTATTTCTTATTACATGTGCCAACACAAAGATGAACGGTTATGACAGACTTCTGCAGCTCAATGAAGCAGGAAAGATGAGCGAGGAATTTGTTCCCAAGTCTGACAGAAAAGTCAACAAGACCCCCATCATTATCTGCGCCATCGTAGCAGCTGTAGTAGTTGTCCTTACATTCTTTACTAGGATCGCGGTTCCGTTGTTTACAGGTGTTTTCATCAAGGACGATATCTTTGAAACAGTCGCAACAACATATGAATTGGAAGATGGTAATTCCGCATCAGTCAAAGAAGGAGATGTCAATTCTGTAAAGCTTGACATGGCGGCCTGCTCCGTAAACCTTGAGGTTAAAGAGGGAAGCGGTCTTATCAGTATAGATTACAGCGGAGATACAAGATTAAAGCCGGATGTTTCTTTCGAGAACGGCAAACTGGTGGTTACCCAGAAAGGCAGCAAGTTCAGACTGAATTTCGGTACAACAGGACTCAATTCTCCCAAGCTCAATATCGTACTTGGAACGGATGTTGACTTAAGCAATCTTGAGATGCAGGTCGATGCAGGCGATATCAATATGAAGGGAATCAAAGCTGATTATTTCTTCGGTGATTTTGATGCAGGCAACATCATCATTAGAGACTGCACATTCAGCAAGGCAGATATCGAAGCGGACGCAGGAAATATCCAGATCGATGATTCGGACTGCAGAAGACTGAAGATCGAGACAGATGCAGGCAACATCGAGATCAGCAATACGATCCTTGAGAACATTGATGTTGATACGGATTTCGGTAATGTTGAGATCCATGATATCGATGATCTTGATGCCTATGATATCGATTGCCATGTTGATGCAGGCATCATCCAGGTCGGAAACAGTTCATCCGGGAAAAACTTCAATTCCAACGGCAATGGTACAGGTTCCATCAAGGTTAACGTTGACGCGGGAAATATCGAGATAAAGTAAGTTTTTGAGAGGGCACCGCAAGGTCAGTCCTGCGGTGCCGGCCTCGAAAAGAGGGATAGATCAGGACACTTGTCAAAGGTCAAGGTATATCTGGAAGGAGATTTAAAGATGACCGATGCAAATGCAATTCATGACCTCTGCCAGAAGGCGGTCGACATGAGATCTGAAAGTTATGCTCCATATTCGGATTTTCTCGTGGGCAGCGCACTCCTTACGGAAGACGGTAAAGTCTTTACCGGCTGCAACATTGAGAACAGTGCATTCGGCCCCTCCATATGCGCTGAGAGAACAGCAATAGTAAAAGCTGTTAGCGAAGGATATAAGGAATTTGCTGCCATTGCGATCGCAGGAGGCAAAAGAGACGGGGAATTGCAATATTGTGCACCGTGCGGTGTATGCCGTCAGGTGATGAGGGAATTCTGCAAACCTTCCTTCAGGATATACCTGGCCAAAAGTGCTGACGACTATCAGGAATATACATTGGGAGAGCTCTTACCGGAGAGCTTTGGCCCGGAGAATCTGGAATAAGTGTTTATAGATGGAAAAGGGACAGGAGAAAATTGTATGGTACCGCAAATAGTATCAGGAGCGGTTTTCGGAGGCGCCCGCAAAAAGCCGCCGAAAATGGAATAAGCAAATTGGGTAGAAACTGACGGATGTTGCCGGGCGGTTTGCCCGGCAACTGCCATTTAAGGGAGACCCGAAAGAATTCATCAACACTTTGTAAATAAAGGCAACAATCAGGCCGCAGGGCTTCATAAAATGATAAAATAATAAAGTTGAAAAGGCATTATTCCCAAAGCATTTCAAGGAGCAGATAAGAGATGCGGAAAGAATACTTTTTCGAACCGGAGGGACAGCAACAGTGGTAGCTTATTACGAGATATTATTCGGCTTGTCAGTACTCCTGACGCTGATATACATTGCTATCTGGCATAAGCACTTTGATGTGCATATCTCGCTGATATTCGCGTTTATTCCGATAGTCAATCTTGCATATGCGATACTTGCACATTCAAGAAACCTCGATACTGCACTGGCGGCAGTAAAGTTCAGTTACATCGGCGGGTGCTTTTTAACTCTGTTCATTACCCAGAGTATTTTCGGTTTGTGCCACATTAATCTCAAAAGATGGATGAGTGCCGTGATGACTTTCCTGTGTTTGGGGAGTTTCTCGTTAGTTCTCTCAATCGGTAATTCTCCGATCTTTTATAAGACTGTATCATTCGATATCTACAAAGGACTCGGAAAACTCAAGAAGACTTACGGCTGGGGTCACACGCTTACCTTAGTCGTCATTTCCTTATTTGTAATAATCAGCACTTTGGCATTGGTGTACAGTCTTGTCAAAAAGAAGGATGTTTCCAATAAAACGAGCATATTGCTGATGTTCCCGATGTCGTTCTCTTTCTTAAGTTATTTCTTGGGAAAGATTTTGCCTGATGGTGTTGATGCGATGCCGTTGTCTTATGTTTTCGCGCAGGTGATATACCTCATCATCGTGCACAGACTCTCGCTTTACGATGTTACGGATCTCGGCGTTGACACGCTGGTCAACAAAGGAGACACGGGATTCATGTCATTTGATTTTGAAGACAATTACCTTGGTGCGAACGAGATGGCAAAAAGAGTATTTCCGATGCTGAACGATATCAATGTCGACTCTTATGCCGGAAGGCATATTCAGATCAAGAATACAGCGCTGAAGTGGCTCGAGGACTTCAAAAGAGACGAGAGCAGTAACCGCGTCTACTATGAGGCTGACGACAGGATATATCTCATAACGATAAGCTATCTCTACGATGGCAAGCATACGGTTGGCTACCAGTTTCTTATAACTGATGATACGGATTCCCGTAAGTACATGAAACTCCTTTCAAACTATAACGATCAGTTGTCAGCAGAGGTGTCAGAGAAGACAGAGCACATTGTGCAGATGCATAACAGACTGATTCTTGGCATGGCAACAATGGTTGAGAGCCGTGACAACTCCACGGGCGGCCATATCAGACGCACGAGCGATGTCGTCAGGATCCTGATCGATCAGATGAAGAAGGATGCGGATTCGGATAAGAAAAACATACTGATGCTTTTTGGCAGGGATGGACTGACGGAAGAGTTCTGCAAGAATGTTATTCAGGCTGCACCGATGCATGACCTCGGAAAGATAGCCGTCGATGATGCTGTTCTCAGAAAGCCCGGAAAGTTTACTGATGAAGAGTATGAGAAAATGAAAGCTCATGCTGCTGAAGGCGCCCGTATAGTTGATTCTATCCTTGAAGGTACCGATAACGAATCATTCCATAAAGTTGCAAGAAATGTTGCCCATTACCATCACGAGAGATGGGACGGTTCAGGATATCCCGAAGGACTTAAGGGTGAGGAGATCCCGATTGAGGCCCGTATCATGGCAATTGCGGATGTATATGATGCCCTTGTAAGCAAGCGCGTGTATAAGGATAAGTTCTCATTTGCTGATGCCGACAGGATAATGATGGAGAGCATGGGCAGGCATTTCGATAAAAGACTTGAGCGGTATTATGTCGAGGCCAAGTCGAAGCTCGAGGAATACTACAGGAATATGGGCGATTAATTTTTTTCCGGATAACTGAATTCAGTGATAATATGACTGGTATGAAGAAGATAATTGCTTTATTGCTTGGAATAACTATGATTATGTCCTTTGCTGCTTGTGCAAAGGAAACTTCAGTCAGTATGACATCCGGAACGGTTTCTGAGACAACTGAGGTTTCTGAGGAACCGTATGATTTTATGTATCAGAAATATGCGGATATGACTCCCGAAGAGATCGCCGCTTGTTTGACTGTAGAGCAGAAAGCCGCGCAGATGGTGCAGCCTATCCAGTATAAGATCGCTGACGACCAGGATGCCATGAGGAATAACTGTTACGGAACCATCTATGCGGATGAGGGTATGCTGACCGCGGAAGAATGGAGAACTTTATCTGACGGATATCAGAAGGAAGCGGTGGAGTCAGATGCAGGGATTCCTTATTTGCTGGCTCAGGACGATGTTCATGGAGTCGGGTACTGCATTAATGCCGTTTATTTTCCCCATAATATTGGTCAGGGTGCCGCAAATGATGAGGAACTTGCCTATCAGGCAGGACTCATTACTGCTGAAGAGACCAGGATGTGTCATATGGTCTGGAATCTCTATCCCTGTGTTGCCCAGTCATCAGATCCAAGATGGGGAAGGAATTATGAATGCTACAGTTCGGACCTTGAGACAATAGAAAGGCTGTCAACCGCCTATACCCGGGGGCTCATTGACGGCGGAGCCATAGCCTGTGCGAAGCATTATTTTGGTGACGGAAATGTATCTTACGGAACAGGTGAGAAGAGTGATTACCCCCGTCTTATCGACAGAGGAGATGCGCAGCTTTCAGAAGCGGAGATCAACGGACTTCTAAAGGTTTATCAGGCACAGATCGATGCGGGTGTCCAGACAATTATGGTCAGTTATTCATCCCTGAACGGTGTGAAGATGCATGAGAACGGTGAGTACATTTGGAAACTCAAGAATGAGATGGGTTTTGAAGGTTTTGTGGTCAGTGACAGTATGGCTATAGAGAATACTTCACCTGCGACTTATGAGGAACAGGTCGTAAGTGCTATAAACTGCGGTATCGATATGCTGATGGAAGGCAAGAGGTACGAAGAAGCCAAAAAGATCATTGCTGATGCGGCAGGCAGCGGAAAGATAACCGAAGAACGCATTAACGATGCGGTCACAAGGATCATAAGAGTTAAGAAAGACGCGGGACTTTTTGATGATCCATTCGGTGAGAAAATGACTTTCTCATACGGGGATGTTGGATCACCGGAGGCAAGAGCTGTTGCGGAACAGCTTGTTGAGAAGAGTCTGGTCCTTTTGAAGAATGAGAATGGTATCCTGCCTCTGAAGGAAGGAACCAAAGTATATATAACAGGTCCTGCTTCAGACAATGCCCAGGCGCAGTGCGGCGGCTGGACCATGGGTTGGATTAAGAGCAGGGAAAAAGATATTCAGGGTGTTACTACGATACTTGGGGCTTTTCAGAGATATTCCGCTGATTACGGCATCGAAGTAATAACGGATCCTGCACAGGCTGAGGAAGCTGATGTTGTTATCCTTTGCGTTGGCGAACAGGCGTATGCCGAGTGGCACGGTGATACGGCTGATCTTGAACTTTGCGGGAGCTGCGGATTCGGAGGAAACAAGAGGACTATTAAGGAAGTTAATGAACTCGGCAAGCCTACTGTTACATGCATCATTGCCGGAAGGCAGGTCATAATAAACGATGAGGATATTGATAGCTGGGACAGCGTTGTAATGTGCTATCTTCCCGGATCTGAAGGTAAAGGTATATCGGACGTCCTTTGCGGCTGTGCGGATTTTACGGGCCGTCTTCCTGAACCGTGGTACGGCTCGGTTGACCAGATCGGTACGGCCAATTGTGCTTTTGAACGCGGATACGGTTTGTCTTATGGTGATGGATTTACACCTCGTACTGAACCTGCAGCATAATAATAGTTCAGCCTTTAGTCAAGATTTTTATCAGCAGGAGTAATATTATATATATCGAAAATAAAAACTCTTCACGGGTTATTCCACAGGAGGGATATATATGTCCGCCGATAAAAAGTTCAGCCTTCTCTTTCCAAGGGGAACAAAGGTAGATTATAAAAGACTTGAGAGTTCCACGTTCCATGATCTTGGACTGGATGTTCTCTGCAAAGAGGTCACTTCCGAGCCGAAGGAACAGAATGTCATTGCTGATATCCTGGCTAATCTGACGGCTGATCCTGCTGTAACAAATTACAGGCAGGATGTTTTCGAGGATCTGAAAAAACTTCCTGATGTAAGGGCCAAACTCGTTGAACTGTTCGACAAGATTGAATTCAACAAGCAGTATGGTGTCATAAAGAAATCCAAAGACGAGGTTGAAGGACTCTGGTTTCTCATGCACCGTCTTAATCAATACCGTGATTACATAACATGTGTTGATGCACTTAAAGATTGTCTCAGCGACAGCAGGATAAAGTCGCAGGGACTTAAGGATTACAAAGCTTATATTGATGAGATCTATACGGATGCCCACTTCCATGAACTCAAGAAAGATCTTGAGAAACTTACTTCCGAGACATCAGATATACAAAGCATTACGATAGGCATGAATCTCAATCAGAGGCTTGAAGCAACGAGTATGGGTATTATCTCAGTCAACAACAAGCCTTTCAAAAAGTCCGGTATCGTCAGCAATTTTGCTGACAGCCTGGGCGGAGACAAGATCAGGGAAGGCAATGAATGGAACGGTGAGATGCATTACCGTCAGGTCGATGCCTCCAAAGACGGAAGCTTCGTAACTGTTATGAACAACTATGCGAAATTCACGGCTGCCAATGCGAATCCCTTAATGCGTGCATCAACAGTTTCCTCTATCACTTCCGGCGACGGACTTGCCAATACTCCCGCACAATTCGATACCATTCTTAACAAGATGCTCGATACAATGGCTAAGAATCTCAGGAAGACGCTTGACAGATACTCTGATATGGCGATAGGAAATATTGCTGATGTTATTCCCGAGTTTGTTTACTACATCAGATTTGCAGAGTTTATGAATGGCCTTGAATCCAAGGGTTTTAAGCTTACAAAGGCAAAGGCGGTTTCCAAAGGTGATGTGACCATGGATGCGAAAGGATTCTATAACTTCAGGCTTGCCCTGAGCCTTTCAGATCCGAAGGAACTTGTGGTAAACGATCTTGTATTTGACAACGATCATACGATCTATATCCTGACGGGTGCCAACAGAGGCGGTAAGACTACAGCTACTCAGGGTGTAGGTCTGCTGTTCGCACTTGCGCAGGGCGGAGTGTATGTGCCTGCTGATTCATTTGAATTCGCTCCTTCTGACTGCATTTATACTCATTTCCCTGCTGATGAGGACAAGACTTTGGATCTCGGACGTTTGGGAGAGGAATGCATCCGTTTCAAGGAAATCTTTACAAAGAGTACAGCGGACAGCCTTATCCTTATGAACGAGACATTCTCGACAACTTCATTTGAAGAAGGTTATTACATTGCATGTGATTCAATAAAGGCACTGCTGACCAAAAATTCAAGAACTATATACAACACCCATATGCATAAACTGGGAATAGACTGTTCTGAGTTTTCCAAAGAGTCAGCTGTCAAAGCTTCGTCACTTATTGTTAAGAGTGAGGGCGGCAACCGTTCATTTAAGCTTGAGATCGCGCCTCCGGAAGGTTCATCGTATGCTGCTGATATTGCGAAAAAGTACGGTGTTACTTATGAGATGCTTATGAATGGTAATGGGGTATCAGCCGATAAAGAAGAATGAAAATAACAGACATTAATGACCTTGATAATACATCGATAAGTATCTATGTGTCTGCATCAGAGCCTCAGTTAAGACATTACAGGGAACCTGACGGCGGGATATTCATAGCAGAGAGCTGCAAAGTGATAGGCCGGGCGCTCGATGGAGGAATGAAGCCGGAATCATTCCTGGTCAGTGAAGCGGTGTTTGATAAAGAAGAGGTAGCTTCACTTCTCGAACGTGCGGGGGACATTACTATATACCGTGCTCCATCTGATGTAATGGAGAAAATAACCGGATATCATCTTACAGGTGGTATCCTCTGCTCTATGACAAGACCTGAACTGCCTTCGGCTGCAAGTATTCTGGCCAATGCTTCTTCCGGGCGTTCGCGAATAGCCGTACTGGATAATATTGTAAATCCAACTAATGTCGGAGCTGTGTTTAGAAGTGCTGCGGCATTTGATATTGATGCGGTACTCCTGACGGAAGGTACTTGTGATCCGCTTGAGAGAAGAGCAATGAGAGTCGGTATGGGCACAATGTTCCAGCTCCCATGGACGTTTATCAGCAGGGAGGATGTCTGCAAAACATTAAGGTCACTTGGATACAGGACAGCAGCACTGGCACTTGTTGATGATTCAGTCACTCTTGACTCTGCAATGCTAAAAGACGAGTTGCGTCTTGCTGTGCTTATCGGAAATGAAGGCAACGGGCTTTCTTCTGAGACAATAAACAATGCTGATTATAAGGTTATAATCCCAATGTCACATGGTGTTGATTCACTTAATGCAGCTTCAGCAAGTGCTGTGGCTTTCTGGGAACTGGCAGGACGGCCCTGATCTGAAAGACAGCTTACAGGTGAAACTGATTAATTAGCAATTCCGGAAAATCTTGTAGGAAAACCATTCCTTTTTTGAGCAAATAAATAATCTATTTTTGCTGTGTTTCTGTGTTTTTGGTTTATATCGTATATGTGAGATTTATTCTCACTGTATTTGAGCAGGAATATAATTGAATCAGTACGGAAGCACATATAGACCGTGATTTATATGTCAAAATCACCGGTAATTGCTTCCAGGGGAATAAGGAGGGATGATATGAAACAATCCAAATTAGCAAAAGTTCTCTGTGCCGGTATTACGGGTGTAATGATGCTTTCTGCCATTACTGCCTTCAACAAGACAGAAGAGACCACAACAGCAGAAGAGACTGCAGCAGAGACAAGCGAAGAGACAACTGCTGCTACAGCTGCAGCAAGTGCGGGAGAAGCAACAGAAGCCACTGCTGCGGCTGAAACAGAGGCAACGACTGAGGAGGCCGGTTCAAAATTTACTTTGCCTGACAAGTATGTTTTCGACGGCGATTTTGAACTTCAGGTAGTCGGTTATGAATTCTTTGAAACAGGAGAGAAGTATGATTACGACATTCTTAATGTTTATTATGACTTTACTTCTTTGAGCGACAGATTTTCAAAAGTCAATGCGATCTCCTGGACAGCTACACAGAATGGTGAGGAACAGAAATTCAATCCTTCCTCTAATTCCACGTTTAGCAATATGGATTTCAATGATAATATCTGGCTCTATCTCCAGAAAGGAACAACACTTCGCGGAATGGCAACTTTTTCAGCTGTTAAGGGAAGCAAGGATGTAATAACAGTAGGTATCGGCCCCAGCAGCAACGAACTTCAGTATTTTGATGTAGACCCCAACTGGGAAATGCCAGATATCCGTCATGAGGATTTTGAGATCAAAAAGGTTCCCAATCCTTTATTTGGCCCTGGCGGACTCACAGAGGGCGATTCACCCGACGGTAAGTTCTCAATTAAGGTAAATGAGGTTACCGGAGTATTTACAGGTACCGACCTTGACCGTGACAGTAATATTGTTGATCACAAGGTTATCGGTATTTCATATACATGGACAAATACCTGCGGCAAAGAGGATAACGCATTTATGGTCACTTCCGGCAGCTGCTATGTTTTCCAGGACGGCATTTCGCTGAACACAACCGGTTCGCCTAAGGGCTCCGAGGATGCAGGAAAGACACAGAATGATCTGCCTGAGTACGAGAAGATCGCAGATGGTGACACAATTACATTTACTGCTTACTATAAGCTCCGTTCAGACAGTCCGATCGAAATCGTATACAGAGACTTTATGACACAGGAAGTTTTCATTGATGTTGTTTATGAGATTCCTGCAGCTTGATCGGCTGGTGAAAATCTAAGTTTGAATTCAGAGCATCTCATTCAGAGGTGCTCTGATTTTTTGATCTACGCTTTCTGTTTTCCGCCCATTCCCCAGTTCTCGAGCGGAGGTTCGTTTATCAGAATAAAAACATCTGAAGGATCGATTGACAGGCGGCTATTAAGGCTGCTAGTTATTGCTTCTATAGCCTGGCCCTTTTGTTCTGCCGTTCTTCCGGGAAAAAGAGTCAATTCGATTATCATGAAACTGTCAGATTTAAAAGAGGGAAACTCGAAATCATCTTTGTCATACTCGATGATGCGCTGAAATCTGTCCCAGTCTTCAATTCCAAGTGAATCTGTTAATCCTTTGTGGATACAGTCAAGTATTTCTTTTCTATATTGGGGACTCTTTCCTTTCAGCATTCCGACTTTGACTAACGGCATTGATCTGTTCCTGTCTTTCATGAAAGATATGCGCTAATTATATCAAAAACGGATAAATAGCTGCTGATATATGGCTATTTGGGCAAATCAATATAATAAATATTTAATCTGCAAATGTGCTATAATGTCGCCGGCAAATTTGATTAGAGGTGTTTAAGATGGCACTGCCCAAAGATCCGTTCATGCTTTTGAGCTACATCAACACGCAGCTGAGAGATAATTATCCAAGCCTGTCTGAACTCGCTTTATCTCTTGGAGAAGATGAAGATGCGGTCAAGGGAACTTTGGAAAGTGCGGGTTATATCTATGACAGCGGACTCAACCGGTTTGTCACCAGATAATAAAAATTTCAAAGGAGATCAATATGAAACGCAGACCTGTAGTACTTATGGTTCTTGACGGATTCGGACTTTCCGACAGCAAGGAATACAATGCCATTGCAATGGCTAACACTCCCGTTATCGACAAGCTCATGGCTGAGTGCCCCTTTGTTAAGGGTTATGCATCCGGTCTTGCAGTAGGACTTCCTGACGGTCAAATGGGCAACTCTGAGGTAGGACATATGAACATCGGTTCAGGCAGAGTTATCTATCAGGACCTTACGCTTATAACAAAATATATTAAGGACGGCGTTTTCTTCAAGAATGAAGACCTCCTCAGAGCTATCAACAACTGCAAGGAGAATAACTCCGACCTTCACGTCTGGGGTCTTCTCTCCGACGGCGGCGTTCACTCGCACAACACACACCTTTATGCAATCCTTGAACTCTGCAAGAAGGAAAGCTTCGACAGAGTTTATGTTCATCCTTTCTTCGACGGACGTGACACACCTCCGGCATCCGGTAAGGATTATCTCCAGGCGCTGGTAGACAAGATGGCTGAGATCGGTGTAGGTAAGGTTGCTTCAATGTCCGGCCGTTACTATGCAATGGACAGAGACAACAACTGGGACCGTATCCAGACAGCTTATGACTCACTCGTATTGGGTGAGGGCGTTAAGGCAACAGATCCTGTTCAGGCAATGCAGGATTCTTATGACGGCGGCGTAACAGACGAGTTCGTTCTTCCTACAGTCATCGTTGACGGTGAGGGCAAGCCTGTAAGTGTTGTTAAGCCTAATGACTCGATCATCTTCTTCAACTTCCGTCCTGACCGTGCAAGAGAGATAACAAAGGCTTTCTGCTATTCTGATGAGGATATCGCAGCTCAGCCCGGTGACGCTTCCGACACAAAGTGCATCAAGTACTTGAAGAGAGCTAACGGCTTTATGCCTCTCACATATGTATGCTTCAAGGATTACGACGAATTGATTCCCAACAAGTTCGTTGCTTTCAAGAAGGAAGAGATCAAGAACACATTGGGTGAGTACCTCGCAGCAAACGGTTTAAAGCAGCTACGTATCGCAGAAACAGAGAAGTATGCACACGTTACATTCTTCTTCAACGGCGGTATTGAAGAGCCCAACAAGGATGAGGACCGTACACTGGTTCCTTCACCAGCAGTTGCCACATATGACCTTAAGCCTGAGATGAGCGCTCCCGAAGTTTCAGAGAAACTCGATGCTGCTATCTGTTCTGATAAGTATGATGTAGTCATCATCAACTTTGCTAATCCTGACATGGTCGGCCACACAGGTGTTCTCGAAGCAGCTATCGCAGCTGTTGAGAGAGTTGATGCCTGCGTAGGCGGTGCAGTTGAAGCTGTTAAGAAGATGAACGGTGTTCTCTTTATTTGCGCTGACCACGGCAACGCTGAGCAGATGATGAACCTCGAGACAATGCAGCCTCATACGGCTCATACGACAAATCCCGTTCCGTTCATCCTTTATAACTACGATCCCGAATACACGCTCCGTGAGGGTGGACGTCTCTGCGACATCGCTCCTACGCTTTTGGAGATCATGGGACTGCCCCAGCCTAAGGAGATGACAGGAGAGTCACTGCTTGTCAGGAAGTGATCTTTTTCGGGCGTGTCCGGAAACATAACAAAAATATGGGCTGTTCCGCTTGGAGCAGCCCAATTAATTTCCCCTTACAACTGTTAAGTCATACCTTCTTAAACGGAAGTGTGATCGTGTCAGATCCCAAAAGTTTTTTTGCATCAGGATCGTTTACAGGTGAAGTGACAGTGATGACTCCGTAATTATCAATCTTGCCTTTCATCGTGTCAGTCTGTGATGTGAGAGTGATGACATCGTCATTGACCGTATATTTACCGGAGCTTTCCAGACCGGAAGTGTTGATAGACTCAAGGCTGGTGGTTACCTGGGTAAGTATCTGCTGCTTCATGTCGGCATAGTCAGAGTAACCGGCGATCTTGGCCAGGGCATCGAGACCGATCTGGGATGTCGTGCCGAGCATATTCATAATTATCTTATCGATATTGGTCTCAACAAATGTTTTTATATTTTTGACAAACGCATCCCGGTCAACGGTGACTTCATACTGCCCTTTCTTCAAGACAAGAGTTGTAGTGATATAGATCCTTCCTTCGAGATTGGAGGGCATCTGGATGCCAAATTCAGAAGACACATATGAAACGAATTTGTCTGTGATATCGACCGTTGCCGAATAAGTGCCGTCGAAGGTCTTGAGGCTTATAGTGAATTTCTTGTAGGCAAGGAAAGCGGCAAATTCTTCGGAACTGATGTTTGTTACAGACCAGTCAGGACCGCTTCTGACTAGTTCGCATGTATATGAATAAGTAATGGTGCTGCACGCTTTGACAGCATCTGTGATTTCAGGAATCTTCTTGAATTCCTTGCCGGCAAGTGACCCGAAATCCGCCATGGTTATGCGTATCACGATAGAACCGTTCTGACCATCGATCTTAAGGGATGATTCATCGATCTCATACGTCATAGTGCTGCGTACAGCATCTCTGAAAGCAATATCCTCTTCTTCCGGTTCACCGTTCAGATCGAAAAGTGATGACAGATAAGAAGAGATATCGACCGTATCAGTTGAGCCTGAAGACAGTAACAGAGCAACCCCGGCATCGTCGTTTACGACTGATTTTGCAAGTTGTGCAGCTGTGTCTATAAGAGTGCCGCGGCCGATATCGGGCATCCTGTGCAGGAATGAGAAGATATCCTGGAATCCGTCATCATCAAAATTTGTTACATACCATTCCTTCTCTATCTCCGCTAATTCAGCCGTGACGGATATGGTTCTCGTCCGGGCATTGTCCACAGCAGCGGCAAGTGCCTGAATGTCTTTGTAATCACCGCCCTGAAGTGTCTCATGATCAGCGATGGTGATATTCATATCACAGGAGGCTTTGTCTTTGCTGACCTTTACAGAGGAGCCATCAATCTCAAATACTATGGAACTCATCATATGTTCAGCAAAGATCTGTTCTTCTTCAGAATAATTATCGGGAGAGAGGAGTTCTTTGAAAGATTTCTTGGACTCACGGTCCAGACCGTCGGTCTTTCTAAGGATATCGGCTGCATCTCCGCTTCTTACGGTATCTCCGAAAAGCGTTGCTGCCTCCAAAACTGCAGTCTTTTTGAACATCGAGCATGAGCTGAAGAATGTCAGTAAGATTGGGACTGCAATTAATATAGATATATTTTTAATATATTTTTTATTCATATAATGATCCTCAAAACCCTGTGATGATGCTTTGAACAGTTGTATTTCTACAATACCGACACCAGAGTGTTGCGTCAAGGTTAATATACGGTAAACAATGGTGCTTAACAGGGTTTACAAGGATTTGGATTGTTGAATTCCGTTTTTGTTTTCTGTAAAATTTTATTTAGAAACTTTTGGCCCGGACGGCCACAATAACGAATCGGGAGGAATGCCTTATGGAAAAGAAGAGACTTATTACCAGAAGCGATTTTGACGGACTTGTCTGTGCAATGCTGCTTAGAGAATTGGATATCATAGGCGAGATCAAGTTTGTTCACCCTAAGGATGTTCAGGATGGCAAGATCGATATAACCGAGAATGACATCACAACGAATCTTCCTTTCGACCCGAGGGTCGGCCTGGCATTTGACCACCATGAGAGTGAGCTCATCAGAACTGACCACGAGGCTTTCGGTGATAAGTATATCTGTATCTGCGAGAAGTCCGCTGCAAGAGTGGTTTATAACTATTACGGCGGTGCCGATACGTTCAAGACGGTTACCGAGGAGATAATGATAGCTGTAGATAAGGGCGATTCAGCTGATTTTACAGTTGATGAGATCCTTAATCCTACAGACTGGGTACTTATGAACTTCATTATGGATGCCAGAACAGGTTTGGGACGTTTCCACGATTTCCGTATCTCCAACTACCAGCTCATGATGGAGCTCATCGATTACTGCACAAATCACTCGATCAAGGAAGTATTGGAGCTTCCTGACGTAAAGGAACGCACGGAACTCTATTTTGAGCAGCAGGAACTGTTCAAGAAGCAGCTTGAAGAGAACGTTAAGATCCATGACAAGGTTGCAGTGTTGGACTTAAGACCTCTCGAGACAATCTACGCAGGCAACAGATTCATGATCTATGCGATGTGGCCTGAGGTAGAGATGAGTGTTCACGTTGCGTGGGGCTTCAAGAAGCAGAACACGGCGGTCATGATCGGCAAGTCCATCGTAAACAAGAACGGTACGACTGACATCGGTGAACTCTGCCTGGCTTATGGTGGCGGCGGTCACACAAATGCTGGAACATGCCAGCTTGATAACGACAAAGTTGATGCTGCACTGCCTGACATCATTGCAAGACTCAACGAACACGAGTAAAATTCTAAAAATCTGATTCGAAGAGGCTGTCTCATAATGTGAGGCAGCCTTAAGATTGTAGTAGGAGTAGGGAAATGAATTATAAAAAAGTAATTGCTGCGGTACTTTGTGGCGCACTTTTAGCAGGAACAGCCGGCTGCACGAAGACAGGGAAGCCTTCAGCTGAAGACAGTATCGAATCCATTCTGGAGGATTACGAGGAAGCATTGCAGGATTTTGATGCTGACGGTGTTCTTGAACTGACTAAATGGGACGATGATGACAGGTATTACAGGGAAATAGAAGAACTCCTTGATATTGGAAACTGCAGTAAGGAAGTTCAGGACTGCTACAGGACTATAGCTTCATCCATTGCTGTTGATTACGACATTGATGATGTAAAGGTCAATGACAGCAAGGCTTCACTTTTTGTAAAGTATGAACTTACCGGTTGGAGCAGTGTTTTCCATGGAGATGACTATGAGAACTTTGATGAGGTTAACAAAGCTCTTAAGACGGCCAGGTCAAAGGATAAAATAAACGGCAAACTCAGTTTTCAGCTCATTGACGGTGAATGGAAGATCAGCAAGATCTCTGCTTTGAATGAAGTTTTCGCATTTACATTCGATATGCCGGATGTCAGAACGGCTCCGGATCCAACGGAAGCAACAACAGAAACAACAGCAACATCTTCTGAAACCTCTTCAACTATGCCCAGGACTGATGATAATTCCGAGTTCGTAGAGGCGGGGGTCCGTTGTCTGAAAGAAAACAGCACCGGCATTCTGGGAGTTGAAAGCAGTTTTAAGATCGGAGCCTGCGGAGTTTACGATATCGACTCGAATGGATTCCCTGAATTGTTCTTCCTTTCAGCAGACCAGGCAACTGATGACGGCATGGCGTTCAACGGCAATCTGACGGTATGCTCATATGATCCGTTCGCCAAGGAATTTAAAGAGAAGATCATTGTACGGAACGCAATTTACCAGGCTGCTGACGGTGGTTTATATATCATCGCTGCAACTGATAAGGAATTGATCATAAGCCATAGAGGCGGTGAGGAATCCCAGTATCATATTACGACTGAAATATATGACTTCAACTGGCATAACATCGCTAACTACACCAGGATGATCTACTATGATTATGATACAGACGACTATACATATGAGTATTTCCAGAATGGTTCTTTCGCGTTGACTGAGAAAGAATATTATTCGGTAATAACGGATTATATAGGCAGAACTGAAGTGGTTCTTGACAGAAATTATTCGCCTATGGTTAACGATATCGAGTTCTCTCTTGCCGGAATTCCCGTTGTAGGAATGATGGAATATGATCAGGCTATGGAATATGTTAAGAGTCTTAGATATTCGGTATAGGAGAAGTATGATGGTTTTTAAAAAGATATTGGCATCCGTTTTGTTCATAGCAACTGTTGCAGGGTGCGCCGGCTGCGAGAATGGTTTCCTTACAAAAAAGAAAAACATCAGTGGTATTGAGGATACAATGGAAAGCTATGCTGATGCTTTAAGAGATATCGATACCAAAGGTGTACTGGAACTTACCGATTGGGATAGGGGCGATAAAGAGTATAAGCAGACTGCATTGGTTTTAAACCCCGATACCCAGAATGTGAGTGTAAATGAGTTTTATAAGGAGATCGCCTACACTATTTCCATTGACTATTCATCATCTGAGATCGTGATCGACGGGGATGAGGCTTCGGTAAAGGTTAAATATGTCTTCATTGATTGGGAAGAAGTTTTGGACAGGTATAAGGATACCGGTGATCTTGATCAGGCAGTCAAAGATACAGACGATACTGTAACGGTAAAGGGAAAGATCAGTTTTGTTCTTGATAACAATGAGTGGAAGATCTCCAAAATAACTAATCTGGATGAAGTGTTCTCATTCTATGGATGCTTCAGGGAAACTCTTCCGGATCCGGTTGAGACAGAACCTGTTGAAACAGAAACTACGGTAACGGAAACCACCGGTACAAAACCGGATATGACAGACCCTTCTGTGGCCGGAACAACGGAAACTGCTTTCGCGGACAGTTATGACAAAGCCTTCTCCGCGTATATTGCTGTTTTGAATAATTATATGGATGCCATACGTTTGGTTGAGGAAGACTATGATCTCAATCCTGTGGGATTGTATGATATTGACGGAAACGGTCTTCCGGAACTCTATTTCATTGCTGATGCCGGAGATGATTATTCCGCGGTGCTTCATGTCTTTGAATATAAGGAATATATGGGTGAGGCTGACGAGGTGGTCACTGTTCCAAATATCCTCGCGCAGGGACAGGCAAGCGGCAGTTATATGATCTATGCCTCAGACAGGGAACTGGTCGTTACATACACATATGGCGAGAGTTATTTCTATCATGTTGAATCTGAGATATTTACTCTCGCAAACAGTGACGGAAGTGTCTATAAATGGGACAAAGTTGCCAGATATGCGCGGGAGATCTATACCGATTACGATCCGGAAACAGATACTGAAAATACGACCAAAGTATATTATCTGCACGACTATACCATAGAGGAAAGCCAGTATCTTTCCGGTATGAATGATATTGTCAGCAGAACAAAGATCGTTCTTGGCCGCAGGTTCAATCTCTCCTCGAATGATCCTGAGTATAAGCTGATCTCAAAACCTGCATTCAGCCTTCTCAGCTTCGACATGGCTTTTGATTATCTGAGCAATCCCGGGTAAGTATAATACCCTCCTTCCGCGGTACTTTACTATGAAGGCTGGTTCTTGATAAAATAGATTAAATCTGTAATCCGGAGGACATAAGTTCATGGATGCTTTATTATTTGCAAAGGCAGCTAGAGAAGAGAAGGATGCTATGCTCGAGAACTATCTTGGAAGTAGCGATAATGTTGCCGGTGAACAGATTGCCAAACTCAAAGCCGCAGGAGCTGGTGATGAGTTATTAAGAGAAGTATTTGATTCGGTCCTGACGGATTGCTTCTATAATATCCTTCTTGGAATTGACGGTCAGATGCCGATCGGATCTTTAGGCGAGAGAAGTTACAGGCTCCTGGCACCGGACAGCACAGTTATCTCAAATGCAAGCGGATCTTTAGCTGAGGCAGCTTACGAAGCTTTCTACGGTGAAGAAGGCTGAGATCTTATCAGACCGGTCCCCAAATAAACCAGACGAATAGATATCCTGTTATGACTGCGGTGAGCGTGAACGGGATACCTATTTTCATGAAGTCGGAAAAACCAACCTCGTAACCTTCTTTTCTCAACATGCCGACACCGGCAATGTTCGCGGATGCTCCGATCGGCGTGAGATTGCCGCCCAGCGTTGCCCCTACCAGCAGACCGAAGAACAGGAAATGCGGTTCAACGTTCATTGTTGCTGCGACACTTGCAAGAAGCGGAAGCATCGTTGCAACGTATGGAATGTTATCAATAAATGCCGAGACAAGCACTGAACCCCATACGACGATAGTGAACATTACGAACTTGTTGTCACCGCCGACACCGGCGATTATGTTTGCAAGGTCATTGATGACTCCGGCTTCCCTGATGGATGCGATAACGACAAAAAGACCGCAGAGAAGGAGCATCGTGTCATAGTCCATTGCTTTGAGAGAATGGACCATGCCTTTTGTTGACTTCTGTTTGATGAGTTCCCAGATTATCGTAAGTATTCCGCATACCATGCAGATGACACCGTTGGTGACTGAAGGTGTGTTGGGGATGAATGATGCTATGATCAGCAAAACAACATGACCTAGCATAGTAACAGTCGGAACATAATCCGTTACCTTTGTATGTTCGTTGCTGGTGACAGGCTGACGGTTCTTGCGGAAGAGTATCATCATGATAGGTATCGTCAGTATCGCTCCAAACTCAACTGCGAAGAACATTCCAAGGCGCCCGTTCATCCAGAAGAAATCATTGAAGTTCATATGATTGGCAGCCGCCAGCATGATCGAAGTCGTGTCACCAACGAGCGTTGCAGCTCCCTGAAGATTTGATGAAACCGCGATGGAGATTATCATGGGAACAGGATTGATCTTTAGTTTTTTGCAGATTGCAAGACCGACAGGAGCAACCATGAGAACTGTGGCAACGTTGTCGATGAAGGCAGATATGATGCCTGAGAAAAGGGACATTATGATGGTTACCCACATAACGTTGGGTGAGAGCCTTAAGAGTGCTTCGGCGATCTTGTTGGGCATCTTGGATTCGATGAAATAATCAACGATGACCATAGTTCCGAAGATCATCATCAGGACATTCCAGTCGATAGCTGGAAGAACGCTTCCCAAAGGCAGGACACCGGCAATGATCATTACCGCTGCGGCAACCAGTGCAACGATGGCACGGCGCTTCGGAAGAACGATCATCAGAATATACATTATGAGGAATATTCCAATTGCTATATATTTAGTCATCAACTGCTCCTTGAGGGTTTGTTCCTGTTGCGGTCATTTTTTCGGAGACCTGAAGACAAGTTTTTGCTGGACTGTATAACTCAAAAAGAACAGCAAGGTGTCAATGATGCACTTGATAATGGTCTCAGGGATCTTAGGCAGAAGAAATACGAACAGACTGACTATGCCTGCACTTAATGACATCTGGATGATCGCAAGGAGCGCATATTTTGTAAGCGAGACACTTCTTGCCGCCTGGCTCTTAAAAACAAATTTATAATTGATCAAATAGTTGTAGAATGCGGAAAGCACTCTTGCACCTATTGTTGATATCGTGACGTAAAGTCCGGGAAAATCATCCTTGTAGAATGATATAAACAGATAGAACAGCAGGATGTCTATGACAAAAGATGACACAGACGAGAAAACAAACTTGATAAATTTTTTGCCAAGGATCCTGTATATCCTGAGAGAGTCTTTTACAGGTCTGAAATGTGTCTGATGGTTGTCTTTTGATTCATAGACCGTCTTTATCGGAATCTCTGTCAGGTTGTATCTTCCTGCACAGTCCAGGAGCATCTGCATCTCGAATTCAAATCTCTCGCCCTTGCAGTTTATCAGTTCCTTCATAAACTGTAACGGGATGCCGCGGAGTCCGGACTGGGTATCATTGACCTTCATTCCTGCCACATATGAGAACACTTTGATGGTGAGTGTATTGCCAAACCAGCTCTTCCACGGGATGTCTTCTTTGTTGAACTGGCGGACACCAAGAATGAGATTATCCGGATGCTCCTTAAGGGCATTGATTATTGTTGCCATACATTCCGGGGTATGCTGACCGTCGGAATCAGCAGTTACACAGCCGGTAACATCAGGCATTTTCTCCGAAATGTATGAGAATGCAGTCTTAAGAGCACGGCCCTTGCCGCGGTTTGGACGGTAAGAGATAAGCTTTCCGCCGCGTTTTGTGATTATGGATTCAGCCTCTTTGAAAAAATGGTCATATTCTTCTGAAGAACCGTCATTAATGATGATTACCGGCCCCATTGCCTTGTTGTCCAGGTCATGAAGCAGGTCTATGAGCCTTCCATCTGGCTCATAGGACGGGATTACTATTGGTACGTTTATCTGTTTTTGTATCTCTGATTTTTCCATGTTAACTATATTAACATATCTTCTTAGGCTGTTTTTGATTTGTACAGGATCTTGAGAAGGATCGGTGCCAGTATAGAACTGACCAGGATCATAAGGATGACTGCCGTGAAATAGTCTGATGTGATGAGTCCAGCAGCCAGACCTTTTTGTGCTGTGATCAGGGCAACCTCACCACGCGTCATCATGCCTATGCCGATCTTTAGAGAATCATTCCAGTTGAATCTGCATAATTTTGATGTAAGGCCGCAGCCGATGATCTTGGAAAGACAAGCTACGATGACGAATGCTATCGAGAAGAAAAGGAGCATTGGATTCATGCTCTCGAAAGATACCTTCAGTCCGATCCCTGCGAAAAAGATTGGTGCGAAGACCATGTAGGAACTGACATCAACCTTGCGTTCAACGTACTTGACGTCGTGAAGGTTGCAAAGGACAACGCCTGCAACGTATGCTCCAGTAATGTCTGCAATTCCGAAAAATCTTTCAGCAACATACGCCATGATGATGCAGTAAACGAGAGCCGCGATTGGAATCCTTCTTGTATGCTCGTATCTTGTATCAAGCCACTTAAATGCCTTGTAGACAACAAAACCTGTTATGATCGCAATTGCAAAGAACAGTATCGCTTTGAGCATCGTGACCCATACTGAAGAGCCGGAGCCTCTTGCGCTAAGGACAAATGTGAGGACGACGATTACGATGACATCATCGATTATTGCGGCACTTACGATAGTTGTTCCAACCGTGCTGCTGAGTTTACCCAGCTCCTTAAGTGCGGCAACTGTTATGCTGACAGATGTTGCAGCCATGAGAGTTCCTATGAACAGTCCCTTAATGAACTGCTCCGAGCCGACAGGTCCGAATCCGTAGAAAGACATGAACAGAATTGCTCCAAGCATGATAGGAACGAAGACACCGGCGCATGCTATGGCTGTAGCCTTAAGACCTGTCTGCTTGAGTTTTTTCATATCCGTTGACAGACCTGCCTCAAACATCAGCATGATTACACCGATCTCGGCCATCTTATTGATGAAATCAGACTGACCGACAATTCCCAGGACAGCAGGACCTATGAGAAGTCCTGCGATTATCTCTCCGACGACCTCAGGTGCGTGGAGTTTGCGCGCGATAATCCCGAATACCTTGGCGGTAAGCAGTATCAGCGCTATATCGAGCAAGAATGAGAGATTGTCCAAAATGTCACTTCCAATCAACAGTTATCGGTGATTCTACTATTAGCGGAAAACACCGCTACTATTTATAACACGCAAAATAAATAGCGTAATGCCACATAATATACAAACTTACCCTTATAATTAGGTCTTTAAGGCGCAAAAATGATATGATATGTCGTAGATTTCTGACCTGCTTCAGGTCAAACCGGAGGGTTTTTGATGAAACAGCTTGAATATCCTTACGATCCTGACTATATCCTTCGCAAGAAGAAGGCTATAAGAAGAGAACTCCTCGCAAGAGAAGGAATTCAGTATATTGAGAAGAAGATCGCCATATTAGGCGGTTCGACTACCAGCGATATAAAGCAGATATTGGAGCTGTTCCTCTTAAATTACGGTATAAAGGCGGAGTTTTTTGAGTCGGAATACAACAAATATTATGAGGATGCGGTTTTCGGCAATCCTGAACTGGAAGAATTTGCGCCGGACATGGTTTTCGTTCACACGACATCCAGAAACATTGCAAGGTTTCCCCAGGTTACGGATTCTCCTGAACAGATCGATAGCCTTCTTGAGGAAACTGCAGGGCGTTTTGAGCAGATATGGCAGGCTCTGGCTGAACGGTTCAAGTGTACTGTCATCCAGAATAATTTCGAACAGCCGTATTACAGACTCCTGGGAAACAGTGATTTCACTAATATCCACGGAAGACTCAACTTTATAAACAGACTGAATGACAGGTTCTGCCGGTATGCGCAGACACATCAGAATTTCTTCATCAACGACATCAACTATATATCTTCCGTGTATGGCATAAAGAAGTGGGCAGATCCGGGTGACTGGTACAGGTATAAGTATGCGTTAAGTGTTACCGCAATCCCTGATTTTGCCTTTAATCTCGCACATATAATCAAGGCTGTTTACGGCCGCAACAAGAAGGCATTCGCGCTTGATATGGATAATACCCTTTGGGGCGGTATTGTTGGCGATGACGGTCCGGAGAACATCAGGATCGGTCACGAGGATGCGGAATCTGAACTCTACACTGAATTCCAGCAGTATATCAAGGCTCATAAAGATCTGGGCATTCTTCTTACCGTTGCTTCAAAGAACGATGAGGAGAATGCTTTGTCAGGTCTTGCAAGACCCGATTCCACGCTGAACAGGGATGACTTCATCATCATCAAGGCCAACTGGGATAACAAGGACCGCAATATTGCCAACATTGCGAAGGAATTAAATATCGGAGCTGACAGTTTTGTCTTTGTTGATGACAATCCGGTCGAGAGATCACTTGTCGAGAACCAGATCCCTGGCATTTCTGTTCCTGAAGTCGGAGCCCCCGAGACGTATATTGATGTGCTCGATTCAAGCGGATTCTTTGAAGTGACAGGCATATCAGAAGAAGACCTGAAACGTGGCGGAATGTATAAGGCAAACATAGAGCGCGCCAAAGCGTCCCAGCAGTTCGATAATTACGATGAATACCTGAAGTCTTTGGAAATGACAGCGGAGATCAAGCCATTTGCACCTGTTTATATGGCACGCATTGCTGAGCTTACAAATAAGAGCAACCAGTTCAACCTTACGACCAAGCGCTGCAGTCAGGCTGATATCGAGAAGATAGCTGCTGATCCCAAATATATTACGCTTTACGGAAGACTGGAGGATAAATTCGGAGATAACGGGGTTGTGGCAGTCACTTTCGGACATGAGGAAGACTACGGAAAAGATAGATTCTTCCATATCGATCTCTGGCTTATGAGCTGCCGTGTCCTTAAGCGCGGTATGGAATTTGCCATGATGGACGAACTTATCCGCGAAGCAAAAAACAAAAATATCACTAAGATAAAAGGCTATTATTTGCCGACCGCAAAGAATAAAATGGTCCGGGATTTCTATGCGCTTCAGGGTTTTGAGAAGATCAGGGAGATGGAAGACGGTACTTCCGAATGGATCCTCGATCTTGAAGCGCCGCACAACAGCGGCAACGTAGCGATCAAGGTCAATTGAATTTATTTGCCTTGGAAGGAGAAATGGATAATGACAAGAGAAGAGATTTACGGCAAGCTTAATGAAGTGTTTCAGGATGTCTTTGACGATGAGGATATAGAAGTTAACGATGCCACCGTTGCATCTGATGTTGACGGCTGGGATTCACTGGAACACATTAACCTCATTGTTGCTGTGGAAAGGTGCTTCGGCATCAAGTTCACGATGGGAGAGACGACCGGCCTCAAGAATGTCGGTGAGATGGTTGACAGGATAATTGCCCACCTCTCATAAGGAATATTAAATGTCGCTGGTATCCTCGCTTTTTCTGGTCTTTGTTGCAGCTGTTTTACTGCTCTACTATATCCTGCCCAAACAGTGCAGGCTTGGAGTAGTGATCGCTGCGAGCCTGGCATTTGCCGGATTTCTTGGGTTTTACACATTACTGTTTGTTCTGGTATCAGCTGTTCTTTGCTATTTCGGAGGTCTTCTTTCAGGTCCGGCGAAAAGCAACGCCTTCCGCAATGCCGCAGCGGCAGTGACGGTTGTAATCAATATTGCACTCCTCTGTGCTGTTAAGTACTACAACGTTCTCGGATTTGCCGCTGAAAGACTGAATCTCCTGTTCGGCGCGACTGATACAACGAATACATTTTTTCTTTATGCTGTTCCGGTCGGTATGTCGTTCTATGTTCTTCAGACAACAGGTTACATCCTGGACTGCAGATGGGAGAAGATAGTTCCTGAGAAGAACTTCTTCAAAGTGCTTCTGTTCTCGACTTATTTCCCGCAGCTTATGTCGGGGCCTATGAACACGTATGCGAACCTTTCCGCAGAATTTGAGAAGGCAAAGACTGTCAGTTTTTCTTTTGAGAGGATATGTGACGGTGCGGTCAGGATTGCCTGGGGTTTCTTTAAAAAACTTGTCATTGCCGACCGTGCCGCAATGACCGTTAACCAGATATTTGGTGATCATCAGACTTTTACCGGATGGTATGTTCCCATCGGTGTATTATTCTTTGCGATCCAGCTCTACTGTGATTTTTCCGGCTGCATGGAAGTCGTTATCGGTGTATCACATATGCTCGGCATTGAACTCCCTGAGAATTTCAACTGTCCTTTCTTCGCGAAGACGGTCAGGGAATACTGGAGAAGATGGCACATCACTCTGGGCGGATGGCTCAGGGATTATCTTATGTATCCAATCCTTAAGTCTGCTCCTCTCATTAAGATCGGTGACTGGTCAAAGGCACGATTCGGCAAGAAGAACGGCAAGAAAGTTCCCACCTATATTGCTCTTCTGATACTTTGGTTCGCGGTCGGATACTGGCACGGTGGTCTCTGGAATTATGTTATCGGCTCGGGAATCCTGCACTTTATCTATATCGTGCTCGGGATGATTTTCGAACCCCTGTCAAAGAAGATAAGACCTAAGATAGGTGCAGACAAACTTTATTTCAGGATATTCCAGTCTGTCCGCACTTTCATACTTATGCTCTCGGGTTTTGTGTTCTTCAGATCTGCTACGGTTGCAGATGCAATTGATATGTATGCCGCTATCTTCCGCCGCGGTGGGGTGACTCTTAACTGGGCCGATTTCTCGTCATCAGGAATGAATCTTTCAAACCTCATTGTTCTTATTGTTGCCGTTTTGCTCGTTGCTGCAGTTGATGCATATAAATACCGTCCAAGCGAGGATGATATTCCGAAGTCGGCTATTGCAGCTTTGAGAAGCAAGGGAATCGTTGTTCTTTGGGCAGCATTTATGGTGCTCGTGATTGCAACTTTG
The DNA here is from genome assembly GCA_024683485.1 of Saccharofermentans sp. Taxonomy (GTDB): domain Bacteria; phylum Bacillota; class Clostridia; order Saccharofermentanales; family Saccharofermentanaceae; genus Saccharofermentans. Next base: position 39,030 of record JAIKYD010000113.1, read on the forward strand.
ATATTCGGAATGTATGGTTTAGGCTATGATTCCGGTTCATTTATTTACGCCAGAATCTAAAGGGAGGATCTTATTATGAATATTGTTTGTCTTGATATGGAAGGTGTACTTGTACCTGAGATCTGGATCGAATTCTCAAAGAAGACCGGCATTCCGGAACTTACACGCACGACCAGAGATGAACCTGATTACGATAAACTCATGCATTGGAGACTCGGGATACTAAGAGAGCACGGTCTGGGATTAAAGGAGATACAGGAAGTCATCGCCTCTATCGATCCGCTGCCCGGTGCCAGGGAATTCCTCGATGAGCTCCGCAAAGATATGCAGGTAATAATAATCAGTGATACATTTACCCAGTTTGCTATGCCATTAATGAAGAAACTGGGGTATCCTGCATTGTTCTGCAACTCGCTGATCGTCGGTGAAGACGGCATGATAGATGATTTCAAGATGAGGATTGCTGATTCCAAACTTTCCACTGTGCGTGCTTTGCAGTCGATCGGTTTTGAGACTGTTGCTGCCGGAGACTCATATAACGATCTGGCAATGATAAAGGCATCAAAGGCCGGATTCCTTTTTAAGAGCACAGAGAAGATCATCGCCGACAATCCTGATATTCCCGCGTTTGAGGAATTTGACGACCTGCTCGCTGCTATCAAGGCAGTCCCGGATTGCAACTGATCTTTTTCAAGTGATGCGAATTGTATGAAAAGGCAGCCGAAAGACTGTATCGTATAACAATTGTCTGATCATACCCCATAGTTTACAATTCAATTTGTAAGTAAGCATTCCGGATTCGGGCAGCGGGGTGTTGTCAGTCATGTTAATGCGAAGGGTGATCGCTGAAAATTCGGGAAAAACCATCTTCCCCGGATCTATAACTTTGATTGTGCAGTTTGCTCATTCTTTGAGCAGATTGCTTTTTGAATGCCCGGAAATACTTATTCTTTATACAGGAGGAAACACAGTGTGAACAGGAAGAGATTGAAAACGGCTGAAAAGCTGGCTGCAGGAATAATCACTGCAGCAATGAGTCTATCGTTTGTTCCGGGAATGCTTGGAAACGGCAAAATTCTTGCCGCTGAAGCAAAGAATGCAGGAAATACCTGGCTTGGTACATCAGGTATTGATAATCCTGATGTGCCGGGCAGCAGTGACTCGGATTGGTCAGGAAGTTATGTTTACTTTGGCGAATACGGAGGAAGCCCTATCAGGTTCCGCGTGCTCGAAAAGAATTCAACAGCATATACTTCCGATAAATCACTGTTTCTTGACAGTGATGAGGTACTTTTTTCGGGTAGCTATGACGGTTCAAGTCCGATATCCAACGTTTGGATCAACAGCGATATCAGGGGTGTTCTGAATGGCAGTTTCCTGTCCGGTGCATTTACAGTGCTGGAAAAAGGTGCGATCGCATCCAGTACCGGTAAAGGAAAGATCACATATTCTTCAGGGTCTTTTGAAGAATATGTATATGGATCACCTGTAGGTATAAGTGATAAGGTCTTTCTCCTTGATGCCGGTGATGTAACAAATGAATCGTATGGTTATTCATCCGACTGCGGATGGACCACCAGTTCCAGCTGGTCAACCGGCACAAAGAAAAGTCATGATGTTGCCAGCCGTGCCAAGAGCGGTGCCGGAAGCGTATGGGTGCTCCGTTCAACAACCAATGGTAACAGTGAATACGTAGGCGGTGTCTCCGCTTCAGGCAACCTGAACAGTTACTATGCCGGGGCTGGTGCATGCGGTATAGCACCTGCTTTGAATGTTAATCAGAAGTCAATAATCTTCTCATCATTAACCGGAAATGGAGAAAACGAATACAAACTCACATTGCTGGATAAGAATCTGGCTGTAGCTGTTACCGCCAACAATAACGTAATAGCGGAAGGTAATAAAATAACAGTTCCTTATTCATTATCAGGATCTGATTCCGGAAAAGTTTCCCGCATTTCAGTTCTGATCCTTGACAAAGAATACAAGGCCGGAAATGTAGAAAACACCGGAATCGTTTTCTATGATAGCCTGAACGGTGAAATTGACAGCACAGGTACCGGCACTTTCACGTTGCCTTCATCTATTGATATCAGTGAATGGGGCGCGGGATACCATGTATATATCCTTGCGGAAGATGTTAATGGCGGGAAAGAGACAGATTACGCAAGCAACCCCGTGAAGTTAAGTGCTCCAGAGATCAAGGCTGAGCCGACACCGAGTGCAAAACCCACTTCAGCTCCTAAGTCAACATGGGTTCAGGAAGGCGGAAAATGGTACTACTATGATGCTAACAGTAAAAAGGCAACTGGCTGGATAAAGGATGGAAAGTCCTGGTATTACTGTGATAAGAATGGTGTGATGCAGACCGGCTGGATTCAGGATGGTAAGACGTGGTATTACTTGAACGCATCAGGAGCCATGTCTGCAAATTGCTGGGTCAAATCAGGAAATGCATGGTATTACATAGGCTCTTCAGGCGCCATGGCCACAAATTGCTGGGTTAAATCAGGAAATGCTTGGTATTACATTAGTGCTTCCGGAGTTATGGTTACAAATGGCTGGGTTCAGTCAGGCGGCAAATGGTATTACATGAATGCTTCAGGAGCCATGGTTACAAACGATTGGGTACAGTCAGGGAAAACCTGGTATTACTTTGATGCCAATGGAGTCATGGTTACCGGAGAATTAGTGATTGATGGCAAAAAGAGTAAGTTCAGTTCTACCGGTGCATGGCTTGGATATGTCTGACAGGGCATAAGTTAACAGTTTAATGACCGCTTTTTGCGGCCGGCAAAAAGAGAGGCTGTTCTCCTTTGGGTGAGACAGCCTTTCTATATTTTTTCTGCCATATGTATTCTGTCTTATTTGAAAGAACGTATTTATCTGTCCTTATATGCTTTTGGAAGATTCCAGCCGTAATGGGCAGCAGCGAAACGTATAACGCAGACGAAGAAGAAACCCGTGAGCATTGCTGCTTCGGCAGATCCTGTCACGTTGTAAACGATATAGACTGCAGCTGCACCTATGATCGAGGCGCATGCATAGATATGCTTTACGAAAATAACCGGCATCTCCAGTGAGAGTACATCTCTCAGGACTCCGCCTCCGACACCCGTTACCACTCCGAGGAAAACAACGAGGAATGCATTGTCTGAATGTGGTCCCAAAAGCCCGGCATGGACTCCGTCTGCGGTGAAGGCGGCAAGACCTATAGTATCGAACCAGAAGAACACTTTGTCGTAGATTGCGCGGGTCTTGTCTGAAATGTTCTTTCTGCTCTTATGCTGCCACCAGATAAATATGAAAGTGATATTTGCTGCTATTGCCGCAATGATAACGAAGAACGGGTTCTTGAATGCGGCAGGAGGAGTGGATCCGGTAATGAGGTCCCTGATGATTCCGCCGCCGGTAGCTGTGAGGAGCGCCAGAATATTGACTCCGAAGATATCCATCTTCTTGCGGATGCCTGCCAAAGCACCTGACACTGCAAAAGCTACAGTGCCGATGATGTCAGTGATCAGAATGAAGAGTCCGGTATCCATAAATGCAATTATATATGTTTTTGTGAGGAATAATAGTTGCTGTCTTCTTTTATGAAAAGTGGCTGTCCCGTTTGCGCGGAGACAGCCACTTTGATAATGAGCAGCTTAGCTGTAATTCTCTTAACTGAATAGCTGGTTTGTTCTTCCGTCATGAGGATTCATGCATATGCCCTTTGAATCAAAGTCATAATACTTTCCGTCGATCAGATAATTGGTCCTGTCAGTTATCTTTTTGCCTGCACCGTCAATGTAACTCCAGTCTTTTGTATCGTAGTCGCCGCCCTCTTTCGTTCCGTCAGAAATGTAATGTGAATATCTGTAGCGTGAATCATAGACTCTCTCATACCATCCGCTCAGTTTCCGGCCTTCGGGATTGGTGCATGCACCTGTGGAATCAAAGTCGTACCCTTTGCCGTTAACTTCGTAATTTGTGGCATTCTGAGCCATTCTGCCAAAGAAATCAAAGTAGTACCATTTGCCGCCGGAGTAAAGCCATTGATCTTTATATAATGAACCGTTAGAGCCGGCGTAGTACCAACGGTCACTGGCCTTGTACCAACCGGTTATCATCTCACCGCTGCTCTTAAACAAATAGATTTCCCACTTTGTTGCGTAGCCATATTTGTCGGGTAAGCCGTAATAGAACTCTCTCATGCCGGTAGCCATATAATTTGTTCCGTAATCATCAGAACCAAAATAGTACCATTTACCGTTCATTTTTTTCCAGCCGGAATATGCATGGCCGTCGGGACCGTAGTAATACCAGGCAGTTCCTCCGTATCCGCTCGTGCCCTTGTACCAGCAGTTCTTTCTGTATTTGCCATTGCCGTCGAAGTGATAGTATGCATCTTCATTCTCATCATAATAACCGCCATAAGTCATGACAGCATATGCGATCTGATGTGCACTGGAGGTATCATAAATATCTCTTTCGCTGCCTAAATTGTATAGCGTGTCATTGAAGTGATACCACTCGCCGTTGACTTTCTTCCATCCGGTATACGCTGCACCGTCCGGGCCCACATAGCGCCAGAGTCTCTTTCCGCGGTATTCTGACATAACTTGGGCATATTCCGGATCACCGCAGTATTCCTCGATCTGACCATGGATAAAATATTCGCCGCAGTCTATCCATTTATTGGTATCCATGGCACAGTTTTTGTTAAAGTGATACAGTTTATTCCCGATCAGTTCCCATGTGTCTGTAAGAGCAGCTCCGTCACTTCCCAGATAATACCAGGAACCTTTATCCTCCAACCAGCCGGTTTCCATGATCCCTGAGGCATTGAAGTGATACCATTTGCCCCAGATCTGTTTCCAGGCACTCTTTATATATTGAGTGTCAGAAGTATAATACCGCCAGCCATCGCTGTTGTTTCCCTTCCATCCGGCCGAATCAGCCATTGACACTGTCGGAACGAATGAGAGCATGACTCCGGCTGTCATGACTGAAGCCAGGATCTTCTTAAGGTTCATAAGCTTATCCTCCTGTGTATTGTTTGTCTCAATAATATCAAATGTATGTCCGTATTTCAGCCGAGTGTATTGTGCATATGTGCCTGTATTTGTTGAAAATGTTTTCAACCAATGTTTAGTCCGGATGGGTCATGGACATTTTCGAAATGCTTCAATTTGACAGTTTCCCCCGCCATAAATAAAATAATACAATCTATATAAGCGGAGGCATTTTTGTATGGCTGCGGTTACAGATTGTGAACATCTCGTGCAATACTACGAGACGGATCAAATGGGTGTGACACATCATTCTAATTACATCAGATGGTTCGAAGAAGCCAGGACCAAACTTTTTGAAGAGATAGGCCTGGGATATAAAGGCATGGAGGAAATGGGGATAATCAGCCCTGTTGTAGGTCTGACCGCAAAGTATAAGACAATGGCAAAGTATTGTGATACGGTAATTATCCGTGCCGAGATCACAAGATATACCGGTGTCAGGTTCGATATAAAATATTCGGTCTTTGATAAGCTGACCGGACAGGTAAGATGCACAGGAACGAGTGAGCATTGTTTTATCAGCCGCGATGGCAAGGTGCTGTCTTTGCAGAGAACGAATCCTGAAGCACATGCAAGGTTTGATGAGATTGTAAACGGAAAGGAAGGATGACTTATGGCTGACATTATCATAGCAGGCGCAGGCCCCGCAGGTCTCTCGGCAGCAATCTATGCAAGACGTGCCGGAATGAGCACTGTTCTTTATGAGGCCGAGATGTATGGCGGCCAGATCGTCAATACTCCCGAAGTCGAGAACTATCCTGCGGTAGCGAAGATCTCAGGTTTTGATTTTGCACAGAACCTTTATAATCAGGCAATCAACCTCGGTGCAGTTCTTGAGTTCGATAAGGTTACCTCGATTGCGAGATCATCTTCCGGCTTTGATGTATCTCTTGCTTCAGGCAAGACCGATACTGCAAAAGCTGTTATTCTCGCAGTAGGTGCATCCAACCGCCACATGGGTATTGCCAGAGAAGAAGAACTTTTAGGCAAAGGCATATCTTACTGCGCCACATGCGACGGAGCTTTCTATAAGGGCAAGACTGTTGCCGTTACCGGCGGCGGTAATACTGCAGTTGAAGATGCTATTTATCTTGCAGGTATTGTGGACAAGGTATATCTTATACACCGCAGAAATGAATTCAGGGCTGAAGATGTTCTTGTTGATGCTGCGAAGAAACTTCCTAATCTTGAGATAGTTACTCCTTATGTTGTTGAGTCTCTTCTCGGTGAACCCAAGCTTTCCGGTCTGGAATTGACGAACAGGGAGGACGGCAGCAGGAAGAACATAGATGTTGACGGTCTCTTTGTTGCGATCGGTCAGGAGCCTAAGACTGCAGACTTTAAGGATCTTGTAACACTGCAGGGTGGATACATCGAAGCGGGCGAGAACTGTAAGACGAATGTCGAAGGTATCTTCGCGGCAGGCGATGCGAGAGTCAAGAAGGTAAGACAGCTTACGACCGCATGCGCTGATGGAGCTGTAGCGGCACTTGCAGCAATCGACTATATCAAGCTCGGTGTCTGATTGAATTAAGATAATAAATTGTTGGAGGAATATATGTACAGAAATGTATTTGATGTGCTTGAAGAGAGAGGTTACTTCTCACAGGCTACACACAGAGACGAGATCTATGAGTTATTGAGCAAGCCCGGTGTTTCTTTCTACATCGGATTTGACCCTACGGCTGACTCACTTCACGTTGGTCACTTTGTTCAGATGATGGTAATGAGCCACATGCAGAAGGCAGGCCACAGACCGATCGCTCTCATGGGCGGCGGCACAGCCATGATCGGTGACCCGACAGGCCGTACCGACATGCGTCAGATGATGACAGTCGAGACGATCGACCACAACGTTGAGTGCTTCAAGAAGCAGATGGGCAAGGTTGTTGATTTTTCTGAGGGCAAGGCTCTTATCGTTAACAATGCAGATTGGCTTAGAAATCTCAACTACATTGAGTTCTTAAGAGAGGTCGGAACACACTTCTCCGTTAACAAGATGCTTACTGCAGAGTGCTATAAGCAGCGTCTTGAGAAGGGTCTTTCCTTCCTTGAATTCAACTACATGCTCATGCAGGGATATGACTTCTACTACCTCCACGAGAAGTACGGCTGCAACCTCGAGTTCGGCGGCGACGACCAATGGTCGAACATCCTTGCAGGCATGGAACTCGTACGCCGTAAGAAGGGCGACTCTGTTTACGGTCTTACATTTACTCTTCTTACAAACAGCGAAGGAAAGAAGATGGGTAAGACTGCTAAGGGTGCTGTATGGCTTGATGCAGAGAAGACACCTGTATTCGACTTCTACCAGTACTGGAGAAACGTTGACGACGCTGATGTAATCAAGTGCATGAAGCTCCTGACATTCCTCGAGATGGACGAGATCAACGAGTATGCAAAGCTTACCGATGCTGCTATCAATGAGGCTAAGAAGAGACTTGCTTATGAAGTAACCAAGATCGTTCACGGTGAAGAGGCTGCTGATATTGCTAAGAAGACGGCAGAGGATCTTTTCGAGAATGCGGGAAGATCAGAAGATATGAAGACGACTGAGATTACTAACGATGAACTCAAGACAGGAATGCAGATCGCTGATGCTCTCGTTAAGGCAGGCCTCATGAAGTCAAAGGGTGAAGCAAGAAGAATGATCCAGCAGAAGGGCGTTTACCTCAATGACGTTGCTGTTGAGGACCAGTTCTACGAACTTAAGGAATCAGACTTCGATGCTAACGGTGAGGCTATCGTCCGTAAGGGTAAGAAGACATATCACAGATTCAAGATCGCATAACCCCGGTTTGTTGAATTGATTTTTGGCAAAGGGTAATATTTTTTCATAATCTGTTTGGGGGAGGGTTTCCGCTATGAAGAGACTAAAGACTATTGCCGCAGCTGCTCTTGCTTGTGCAACATTGCTTTCTTTTGCTGGTTGTTCGAACTTTAAGGTCATAGATGATGAAGATGTCTTCTTCGATGCCCTTGAGAATGCGGTAAGCATCGACAAGGATGAGACACTTTACGACAGAAATACCGAACTCGGCGGGGATAAAGTCGAATACTATATTTATACGTCTGACGGTGACAACTTTTATACCTACATCAGATATAAGAAAGCTGATGACGCGATGGACAGGTTCGACGAGGTTTATCAGGATTTTGAAGAGGTAAAGAGTGACGGCAATCTTGAAGGCTCACATACTATGAGTGAGCGCAAAACACGCGGGTCGATCGTATTTAATGGTGAGGTTATCGGAGACAATGTTATTAAGTTCTTCCATATGAATCAGCATTTCTATGAGGATACTGAGATCTATGGCGGCGTTTATGTAAAGGATAATGTTTATATCGAGGCTTATTCCGTTAACGGCAGCAAGCGCGACAAGGAGAAGATCACCAAATTCCTTAAAGAGATAGGTTATCCCAAACCTTGATCATCTTAACTGAAAATGAAATCCGATAAGGGTTGTTCCGGAATGGGATGACCCTTTTAAATTGTTTTTCCGGATCAATTCAAAAAATTTCAATACATGTGGACTATTAAAAGGACAATAGCGAAAACAGGCATTTACAAACATATGTTCTGGGTGATAGAATGACGGCACTTAAGAGAGACTCACCTGCAGCGGTCAAGATTTCATTAATGCTTAAAGGAGGCATGATATATGGCAGATCAGGGTATAAGATACACATATGACGGTACTTTTGAAGGTTATCTGTGTGCTGTGCTTGCTGCCCTGAGATCCGGCAGGGTGCCCGCATCGATAACAGCCAGACGCGGGCCGGCAAACTTTGCAGATGCTGTAAATATTGCAACGGATCTTAAGGAGGCACAGTATCTCTATTCCATGATATCAGCCAGGAGCAGCGCTGAAGTGCAGCAGATGGCGGCCGATTATTTCCTGACTGACAGCAAAGACCTTGAGATAACCCTTTATAAGATGATCTTTTGTTCGCTCAAATATGGTGCGAGGATTGAAGATGATTATAAGAGCGATATGATGAATGGAATCCAGATGTCGATAAGAGACCTCTACCGTGAAGCGCAGACGGTATTGGCTGAACTGGATTTTTATATGGGCGAGGAGGCTTCGAGTGCAATGATCGCCCCGAGAAATTCCGTGCTCCCGCTTATAAGGAAGCCTCTGTTAAAGCGCCGTGATATCGATAACTTCATTATTTACGATAAACGGCATCACCTGCTTCTTGAGCGGCATGCCGAACAGAATATGCTTCTCGATATCTCTGATTTTCCAATGCCGGAATTTAAGGGTCCGTCGGAAACATATACATATCTATGGCCGTTTATAAGGGAAAGACGCTTTGACGTTAGGGTCATTCCCGGGCAAAAGAAAAGCGGCTCCGTGATGGAGCCGCTTTGGTTAAAAGCTTCATAAGCCTATATATCATTTCTGCTCTTCAGAACTTGATCTGATAGCCTTTCTCATGATCTTACCGTTGAATGTCTTGGGAAGTTCATCGACAAATTCAACTACTCTGGGGTACTTGTAAGGAGCAGTCTTTTCCTTAACGTAGTTCTGGATCTCCTTCTTGAGTTCCTCTGTTCTTTCAGTGCCTTTAACGAGTGTTATGGTGGCCTTAACAACGATACCTCTTACGCCCTGGGGATCAGGTACGCCTGTAACAGCGCACTCAAGAACATACGGGAGTTCCATGATAACGTTCTCGATCTCGAAGGGTCCGATTCTGTAGCCTGAAGATTTGATGACATCGTCTGTACGACCGACATACCAGATGTAACCGTCCTCATCTGCCCATGCAGTATCGCCTGTGTGATACCAGCCGTCGTGCCATGCCTCGCTTGTAAGATCAGGTGCGAGGTAGTATTGGAGGAAGAGTCCCTTCGGATGATAATTCTGTGTGTTGATGCAGATCTCACCGGTCTCACCGGGTTTGCAAACATTGCCGTCGGGATCAAGGATCTTAACATCGTAGAGAGGGTTAGGCTTACCCATTGATCCGATACGGAGTTTGGATCCGACAAGGTTTGCAATAGCAAGCGTTGTCTCGGTCTGGCCGAAGCCTTCCATGAGACGGATACCTGTAGCTGCCATGAAGCGGTTGAAAACCTCAGGGTTTAAGGCTTCGCCTGCAGTAACCGCATACTTAAGTGAAGACAGATCGTACTTGGAAAGATCTTCCTTGATGAAGAATCTGAACATTGTCGGAGGTGCGCAGAATGTTGTGATGTTGTATTTAGCAAACATAGGAAGGATCTCTTCAGCCTTGAATCGGTCGAAGTCAAATGTGAAGACCGGAGCCTCACAGAGCCACTGACCATAGAGTTTACCCCAGAGTGCCTTACCCCAGCCTGTATCGGAGATCGAGAAGTGGAGACCGTTAGGATCAACATTCTGCCAGTATTTTGCTGTAGGGATGTGACCGATTGCATACATGTAAGAATGCAGAGCCATCTTAGGATATCCTGTTGTACCTGATGTGAAGAACATAACCATCGGATCGTATCCGCATGCATAATCTTCAGGCCGCTCGAAAACATCTGAGAAATTCTTGAATTCTTCGTTAAAATCATGCCAGCCAGGTCTTGAACCATTGCAGAGAATGAGCGTCTCAACTCCGCATGTCTTTGCGGCTTTTTCGCACTCGTCGGCAGCATCATCGTCTGCAGTAACGAAGACAGCCTTAACGCCTGCAGCGTTGAAACGGTATTCGTAGTCATGATCACGGAGAAGGTGAGTAGCAGGGATTGCTACGGCACCGAGTTTTTCGAGACCCATCATGGCATACCAGAACTGGTAGTGACGCTTTAATACGAGAACAACCTTGTCGCCTTTTCCGATGCCCAGTGATTTGAAGTAGTTAGCCGTCATATTGGAATATTTCTTCATGTCACCGAATGTGATCCTCTTCTCGGTTACGCAGTCCTTTGCGACCCAGAGCATGGCGAGTTTATCAGGATTCTTGTCAGCGATGACGTCAACACAGTCGAAAGCAAAGTTGAACTTCTTGCATGCCGGCACGTTCACGTCAACGTCTACCATCTGACCGTTCTCATCAAGAATGCCGTTAAGATAACGTGCGTATACCGGATCCTCGAGATTAGCAGCGTCAACATTGGTAACGTTTTCTGTGCGCATTTCTTCTGAGTTATAAGGTGTGGTGTAGTTCTCGCCCTTGCCCCATGCTTCAGGGTTAAGGATAATTGCATAGAAAACGCAGTCTTCACCACCAAGTGCGAACTCGCCGTGAGGTTGTGTTGAATCGAAGTAGATGCAGTCGCCTTCGTGAAGGACTTCGGATGAATCTCCGATAATTACCTTTAATGTGCCCTTTACGACGATGTTCATCTCCTGATAGTTATGTGAAACGAGGTGATACGGAGGATTCAGGGCTTCTTCTGAATAAGGAACTACGACACGGAAAGGCTCGCAGAGCTTATTCTTGAATCTTGATGCAAGACGCTGGTACTTATAACCAGTACGTCTTGTAATAGGGCTGCCCTGACCGTTTCTTGTTACTGCATATTCTTTGAGTGAAGGTGATGAACCCTCCATGAGATCTGAAATCTCAACGCCTGCAAGATTTGCGAACTTATAAATGAATGTAAAGTTGAAGTCCTGGGTGCCCTGTTCAAACTTGAGATATTCCTCAGTTGTAATATCAAGCTTTGAGGCAACTTCCTCAGGTGAAAGACCCATATCGAGTCTCAGACCGTGAACTCTGTCTGCAACTTCTGCGAGTCTTAGCTCTACGTTGCTGTTCTGTGCTGTTGACATAATCATTCTCCTTTTCTGTCAATCTGTCTTGTCTGTCTTTGCCGGGGCAAAAAAAATGCCCCAACATCCTACTTGGACATTGAGACGAATATAAATCCGCGGTACCACTCAACTTGCAAACATATCTGTTTGCCACTTACGAAGTCTAACAACTCCTTTGCATTAACGCAGCATCACGGGCACTGTCTACTTGGGAAAGATCCTGTTCGGAATGCCGGCTCGGAAGGGATAGCTTGTTGCAAATATCGTCATGTGCCTCTCAGCAAATAGCACTTCTCTGTATTGACGCAAATCTCTGCGGCTTTCTTCGTCACAGCCTTTAGCAGTATTCAATTGTACGCATTTTCTGACGGAAATGTGACATAAGAATATACTTGCGTAACAGAATTGTCAACAATCATTTTCAATTTGATTTTGCACACAAGAATTTGAAAGTGTAAAATATACGCATAAAGTTTTTATTATCCGATAGTATGCACTTTGTGCAAATTGACGGATATAAAGACTTATGCGCAAACATAAAGACCTGGAAACAAAAAGCATACGCATTATCAAGGAGACATAATATGTCGGTTAAGTATCTTGTATCGGGCGGCGAAGGCGCACTGGGAAAAACTGTTATCAGTATGCTCCTGCAAAGAGGGGAAAAAGTGAGGATCCTCATGAGTGAACTCTCTGATACCAGGATTTACAGGAACAATCCCAACATTGAGATCTGTTACGGTATTTCCACAGACAAAGATTCCATGAGAGAGTTTTTCGAACTCGATGATCCGAGATCGGCTGTCCTTTTCCATACAGATGAATATGTATCTCTTTCTGATGCTACAAATCTCACCATGAGAAGAGTTAATGTCATAGGTGCTGAGAATGTTGTCGATATGTGCCTTAAGCGTAAAGTCGGCAAGCTCGTTTACCTGAGTTCAGCGTATGCTTTAAATCCTGAGGTAAAAGGAGAAGATATTACAATTCACTTTGACCGTAATAAGGTTGAAGGTGAATATGCCAAATCCAAGGCAGAGGCAGCCGCATATGTTATGGAGAAGGTTGCACTTAACAGACTTAATGCGGTTATGGTACTGCCTACATTCATCATCGGTCCCGGATATTCGGAAGATTATGAGATCAATAAAGTCCTTAACAGTTATCTTAACAACGGAACTATTCCTCCCAAGGAAGGCGGACGTGCTTTCGTAGATGTAAGAGATGTTGCTAATGCAATGCTTACACTTGCTGATAAGGGTGAACCCGGTGCAGGTTATATTGTCAGTGGCGACTATAAGACCAGCGGCGAGTTCTTCCAGGACGTTAACGATATTAAGGGTATTGAGAAACCAGTTAAGACAGCATCAAAGCTTGTTATGAGCAAATCACTTGCAAAGTTGGTTGACTTCTACTATAAGATTACTCATAAAGAGAATCCGAGGCAGGCTTATTCTTTGTTCAGTGATAATCCGGACGCGCGTTTCGAAGACAACAGCAAAGGTATCCTTCCTGAGTTAACGATCAGCTTCAAGGATTCACTTAACGATACTATCAAGGGGGCTCAGAGCGGAGGCATACAAGCCGCAGCAGCTGTTGCTCCGAAGACTGAGAAGAAACCCTCTGATAATGCTCAGGGCAAAGCGGAGAAGAAGTCTTCGGCAGAGGCTATGGAGGCAAGACTCAAGCAGTCGCAAAATGTTACTTCCAAAGCTAATACTGTTTCAACAACAGTCGAAGAGGCTCCTTTAAGACCTGCTCACACCAGACCTGCAACAGCTGCGGCACAGGCAGCTGCTGAAGAAGCTGAGAAAGCAGTTAAGGAAGAGGCTCCAAAGTCTATCATTCCACAATCAACTCTGAAGGATCCTGAAGCAGGAGCAAAGGCTGAAGAAGTTTCCAAGTCCAACAGTGAGTCAGCATTCAGATTTGGCAGTACGCCTGCAAAATTTACAAATGCCGAGGTTCCTCAGAAATCGATAATCCCGAAGACTGAGACTAAATCTCCGTCAGCACCCGAAGCGGCAAAGACTGAACCCGTTAAATCGATAATTCCGCCTGCCGCTCCGAAGACAGAACCTGTCAAATCAATAATTCCACCGGCAGAACCGAAGGTTTCTTCTGCTTCCAAGGAGACAGAAGCGACTAAGGTTTCAGAAGAACCGAAGCAGGCTGCGACATCCGGATTCCCGAGAGCAGCAGCGACACCTTCATCTGCTCCTGCAGCGCAGAGACCTGCAACATCCGGATTCCCGAGAGCCGCAGCAACTCCTTCATCTGCTCCCGAAGCACAGAGACCTGCAACTTCCGGATTCCCGAGAGCAGCTGCTACTCCTTCATCTGCACCGGCGGCACAAAGGCCTGCTACTTCCGGATTCCCGAGAGCAACGGCAACTCCTTCATCTGCACCGGCAGCGGATGTCAAAACAAATGACGCACCTAAGGAAAAAGAAGTATCTGCACCGGAAGAATCCGTGAAGGAAGCACCTAAAGCTTCAGGATTCCCCAGAGCAACTGCAACACCTTCGTCTGCATCGTCAGCTCAAAGACCTGCAACATCCGGATTCCCGAGAGCAGCTGCAACACCTTCGTCAGCTCCGGTGGCGCAAAGACCTGCTTCGTCGGGATTCCCGAGAGCTGCAGCAACACCGTCATCAGCTCCGGCGGCGCAAAGACCTGCTTCGTCAGGATTCCCGAGAGCAGCGGCAACTCCGTCATCAGGATTTCCGAGGGCAGCTGCGACTCCTTCGTCTGCACCTGCAGAACCAAAGGAAGAACCGGTCAAAAAGGCTGCTGATCCTGTTAAGAATCCCGTACAGTCTGCTCCTAACCCGTTCAGATCAACTGAACCCAGTCCATTTAAGTCTGCACAGTCAACCGGCTCCTCATTGGGTAACGGTTCATCTTTAGGCGGATCGACTCTGAAGTCTGAATCATCTTTAGGTGGAGGAGCGACACTTTTGTCTGAATCCTCCTTGGGCGGAGGATCAACTTTGGGTTCAGGTTCTTCTCTTGGCGGTGGTTCTTCTCTTGGCGGCGGTTCTTCTTTGAATGGATCGGCTACTCTGAATCCGGATTCATCAAAACAGTCAGTTAATTATGCGTTTATGTCAGCACAGGCTGAACATAGTCCGTTTAAGCCGGCACAATCGTCTGACCCAAGTCCATTTAAGCCTGCACAGGCGGTTGCTCCTAAGGAAGGAAATTCTTCACCTTTCAGTTCGGCTTTTAAGCCGGCCCAGTCTGCTGCACCTGCGGATAAGACAGAATCATCAACACCTTTCAGTTCTGCATTCAAACCTGCCCAGTCCGCAGCTTCTGCGCCAAAGGCAGAACCCGCTTCACCGTTCAGTTCTGCTTTTAAGCCTGCAGAATCAGCCGCACCGGCTGCCAAAACAGAGTCAGGTTCACCTTCGCCATTCAGTTCGGCATTTAAACCTGCTGAGTCTAATGCAGCTGCGGCACCCGCTCCCAAAGTTTCTGAAAGATTATCGTTCTCTGATTCTGATCTGGCTGATCTGGAAGATGAGATTGATAAGTTTGGTGTGCCTTCAGGTCCTGTGGTTCCGCCCGGAATCTTTGCTCCTCCTCCGAAGCCGGGAAGAGACTGATTATTTGAGTGATATAAACAATTGGAATCGTTAAAGATAAATAAGAGAATAATTTTAGCAAGCGCGTCTCCCCGGAGGCGCGAATTGCTGTCTTTGGTTACAGACGGTTTTGAGATAATGACAGCTGAGGTGGACGAACGGGCTGCCGAGATCAGGATGGAAGAGGAGGGTGTTCCTTCGCTTAAGGTCAGTGAATGTCTCGCAGAGATAAAAGCAAAAGCTGTTTTTGATATGCTCACTGAAGAAGAGAAGGCCGGTTCAATAGTTATCGGTGCTGACACCTCGGTCGTTTTGGATGATGTTATATTTGGAAAACCACAGGACAGGGATGATGCTGTGCGTATGCTTTCCTTGATGTCGGGGAGGGTGCATGTGGTGGCGACCGGAGTCGCGCTTTTCGCCGGACAGAAGAAAAGACTGTTTACAGAAGAAACGCGCGTGGAATTCAATGAACTGGATGCTTATCAGAAAACTCTTATAGATGATTATTGCGATGGCGGATCACCTTTTGATAAGGCAGGTGCATATGGTATTCAGGACAAGGGCGCGCTGCTGATAAAGAAGATTGATGGAGACTACTCAAACGTTGTCGGTTTACCTGTTGCAAGACTGGCGCGGGAGCTTCAAATCATGATAAAATAATCCTTGGAATAAGTTTGGGTTCCAAGGAGGAATACTAATGTTCGGGATAGGTTTAAACAATTTGATAAAGATCGGCTTCAGGGTAAGCGATCATATACTTAAGCAGCAGGAGATCGAGCGTTCGAGGACTGCTTCAGAAAAGGCAAGACTTCAGGCTGAAGCTTCCAGAGAGAAGGCTATCGAAGAAAACGCCAGACACAGAAGAACACAGCTGGAGGATGAGATCGCGCGTGCAAGCGTTGCTGTAGAATGCCCTAACTGCGGTTCCACAGGCAACCGTATCAGAAGGAATTCCACAGGATTTTGCCAGTTCTGCGGAACTGCTATCCAAATCAGCGAGAGCGGTATTGCATATATAGCTGATCCGATAGAAAAGGCCAGGGCTTTAGCTGCAGAAGAAATCAAGCAAAAGAGCGGAGCTTGTTGAAATGACTAAAGCAGGCAAAAGCGGCGGAACTGCAGGAAGTGTAATTGCACTCATAGGAATCTATGCCTTGATCTATGTTGTATGCACAGCACTGTTTATCGGTCTGTTCCATACGGATATTCTTAAGAATATGGAAGTCCTTATGTACCGCGGTGTAGCGTTTATAGTTATGGCCGGAGTCATAGCTGCTGTTGTGATGGGCATCATAAGAAAGTTCTGGGGCTTTGTTACGGTAAGAGACATCATAATGATGTTTGTTATCTTTTGCTGTGTGAATATGGTGTTCCTGACACTGGTACCAGTTACGGTTGAACGGTCTGTATCAGTCTTTATGCTCAGTTATATGGATGAGAATTCTGATCAGACATTCACGCAGGAATCTGTAGGAGAGGTTTTCACATCGAAATATGTGGAAGATTATGGTGCCTTTGAGAAGAGATTCGATGAGCAGGTGGTAACAGGTACGATCGAGCAGAATCCTGACGGATCATATTCGATCACCGAACGTGGAAGATTCATCGTTAAGATGTTCAGAACAATAGCGGAATGGTTCGATACTGACAGACGTTTGGTATATCCGAACGAGAATTAATAACTTTGAACTGACAGCGAGGTATTAGTATGTCCAGTGGTGATTTTCACGGCGGTGATACCCATAGCGGAAGTTTTCACGATTCGGATATCGGCGGATCATTTGGAGGCGGAGGAGATTACTACGGCAGTCCGGGAGATTACTATTCCGATGGCGGATCCGGGAATGCATTTTTCTCAAGTTCATCATTTATTTCAGCCGGAATATATGGACTTATCTGGCTTCTCTTTATAATCATTAATGCCAGTTTTAACTTTGTATCAGGTTTTAAAGTCCTGGATCTTATTCTTATAACTTCGGGTATCGTTTTGCTGGCCCTGGGTATGAAGGATTATCGAAGGACCTTTGCTCTCAGTTATATAAAGAGGGGAAAGATGCCAAAGCATGAAGGAAGTGTCTGGCACGGCAAATGTACTTTGGATGCTTTGGGTGACAGTAAGAGCTGGGCGGTTGAAGGTAAAAACCATTATCAGATCTCGTTTCTTGACGGCGAATTCGGACCGGACAATGCTGAGAAGGTTTACGACACTATGAAGCGGACACCAGGTATTATCTGGATGAACCTGGCCGTCTGGGTAGTTATAAGCGTCATAAGTATTATCTCACATGTGTTTTTCTATGAACTTATCATCCCTGCTTTTGAGAATGCAGTAATGAGCGACCAGGCGTTTGCTTTTATTGATGCTTTTACGCACTATCTGCCGTCTGTTATTGTTCTGCTCTGCGGTGCCGCCTGTTTTATCATTGTCAGGGTCAGAGACAATATTCTGCACAAGTGTGCTGTGCGTATTGCCAAAGACAATGAGGCTGTCGAAGAAAGACTTAAAACTGAGGAATACATAGCATTCCAGCTTAGCAAAAAGTGGTATTACAATACTTGTCCTAACTGTGGTGCTGAGGCATCGGCAACACAATCGGCCTGCAAAACATGCGGTTCCTCACTGGAGGTGCCGGATTCTGTGAAATCATATCCGGGGTCGGTTCACAGGCTGTCCAGTCCGCCGGCATCATTTTCCCCGGACAGTAATCCGGAATAATGAAAGTTCTTTATTTGCTTTCCGGGAAGATCAGATCCTTCCGAATCCTACTGCCTTTCTGACAAGTTCGTACTTTTCCCTGGCAATGCTGTTTGTGTAGTCGCGTCCCGCATCAAGAATATCATCTATGATGCCGCTTGCCATGACTTCGTTGTACTTTTCCTGGAAAGGAACGACTTTGCTGACGACTGCTTCAGCAACGGCCTTCTTAAGATCTCCGTATCCGCCGCCTTCAAATCCTGCAACAGCATCTTCAATGGATGTGCCGGTAAAAACGGAATAAATAGTAAGAAGGTTGGACACACCGGGTTTATTGTCTTCGTCAAACTTGATGATGCCGTCAGAATCAGTGACTGCAGACATTATCTTCTTGCGGATCGTCTTTTCGGGATCGGAGAGGAAGACAGATGCCTTCGGATTGTCTGTTGATTTGCTCATCTTCTGGGCAGGATTCTGCAGATCACGGATCTTGGCACCTATTGTAGGGATCAGAGGTTCGGGAATCTTAAAGAGTTCGCCGTAACGGTTGTTAAATCTGATAGCGAGGTTTCTGGCAAGCTCAACGTGCTGCTTCTGATCGATTCCGGTAGGAACATACTTGGGGTCATAAAGGAGAATGTCTGCTGCCATCAGGTCGGGATATGTAACCAGACCTTCCGTGAACGCTTCATGAAGTGCGGATTTTGCCTTAAACTGATGCATTCTCGTAAGGTCGCCGTGAGGAGTGTGGCATTCAAAGATCCAGGACAGATTTGCATGATAGAGATTCTCGGACTGGATGTAGATGTGCATATTCTCAAGGTTGGGATCAACACCGCAGGCAATGTACATTGCAATAGCGTTTATGATATTCCTGTGAAGAGCATCGGGATCCTGTGGAACCGTGATGGCATGCATATCAGGGACGAAGAGAAATGTCTCATAGTCTTTCTGATAATTAACTATCTGAGAGATGCCGCCCGCATAATTACCAATCGTAAGTGATCCGCTGGGCTGAAGGCCCGTAAGTAATCTGTCCATAAATAACCTCCATTGTCATTAAGACGACTAATATTATCACGTTATAATATAATTTGAAAAGATAGGAGGTCAGTCACTTGTTATATATTCTTACGGCTCTTAAATGCGAGGCTTCAGCGCTGGGGACAATACCAGGTAAGGTTATTGTCACTGGTGCCGGCAAAAGAGCATTGGACCGCATCATGGAAATTGAATTAACGCCTGATGACTATGTGCTTAACGTCGGAATCTGTGCCGGCGTGAATAGGGGCAGAGGTTATCTTGTCAATCAGGTTATCTCACAGGAAACAGGCAGACGCTTCTATCCGGATATTCTTTTTGAATCAGGTGCTGATGAGAGGTCTCTTACCACATCGCCGGATATTGTTACCAAAGTGGGAGAAGACATGCTCTTCGATATGGAGTCTTCTCTGATCTGTGACAGCGTTCTGAAAGTTATTCCGCCTTCCAACCTTGCAATTTATAAAGTTGTCTCTGACAGTGGTGATAAGTTTCCGTCGGCAAATGAAGTGACTTCGATGATCAGGGAACATATAAATGAGATCAGCAGGATAGCTGAACTCCTTGTGCCATGCAGTGCAAAGAAAAGTTACCAGTTTCTGCCTGAGAGTATTCCTGAGGAGATGCATCTTACACAGTATATGAGAAATGAATTGCATGATATAGAGCATTACTGTGTTGTGGCCGGAAGAGAAAAAGAACTGCTTGGACTCCTGGATAATATGCGCGAAAAGGGCAGACTTCCTGCAACGGATAAAAAGGCCGGAAGGGAGGTTCTCGATGAGATTTACTCATATCTACGTTGAGGAGAGAGCCTACGGGTATCCTCTTACCGGTACTATCCTTTCCGGGATTCCCGGGGCCAAAGTGGTCACGATCAGACATTATAAGGATGTTTTCGACAGAAAGAGACAGAATGCACCTTTGCAGAAAGAACACCAGGCCTTGATAATTGCAGTGAGGGACGGTAACAGGATCTTCAGGGGCGCTCCGGTTTGCCAGTCATTCGGGCAAAAGAATTTCTATTATGCGAGTTCCATGATGAACTGCCCCTTTGATTGCGGATATTGTTATCTTAAAGGCATGTATCCTTCAAGCAATATGGTCGTCTTCGTGAATCTTGATGATTACAGAAAAGATATCGAAGACAAGATCAAAGAAGGACCGATGTATGTATGTGCGTCATATGATACGGATCTCCTGGCGATGAACTCCCTTACAGGGCATGCTGATTTTTGGAAAGAAATGGCGCAGACGAACGGAAACCTCCTCGTCGAACTCAGGACGAAGGCTGCTGTGAATGTAACAGATAACATATCGAATGTCATCTATGCTTTTACTTTATCTCCTGAAGAAGTGATGTTACGCTATGAACGCAATACTGCCTCCGTGGATGCGCGGATAAAGGCAGCGGCCAGAGCATTGGAAAACGGGGCAAAGGTCAGGCTTTGCTTCGATCCTGTTATCAGGATACCGGCATGGAAAGACGCATATAAAGAACTGATAGATAAGACTGTTTCATATGTTGATTTCAGTAAACTCACAGATGTGAGTGTCGGCACGTTCAGAATATCGGCTGATTATCTGACCAGAATGCGGAGGGCATATCCTGATTCTGAAATCGCATGGTATCCTTATGTCATAAAAGATGGTGTAGCACAATATGCACCTGACGCTGACAGGGAGATGCAGGAATTTGTCTGCGGACTGCTTGGAAAATATACCGGAATGGAGAGAATATTCACATGGAACTGAAGACAGCGGTCGTGACCGGAGCATCATCCGGCATCGGGCTTGCAATAGCTGAGATGCTTACGGAAGAGGGATATAAGGTTTATGGAATCGGCAGGATCTTTCCTGACGGATGTGATTTTTTTGAGAAACGTATATCACTCGATTTAAGAGACACGGATATCCTGCTTGAGAAGATCTCCGGGATAAAGAAGGTCGATCTTCTGGTAAATGCAGCCGGCAGCGCATATTACGGACTTGCTGAATTTAACACTCCGGATCAGATCAAGGAAATGTGCCGGACAGATATTGAGGCCCCTATGATCTTAATTTCCGCACTTCTTCCCAAACTCAAAGATTCAAAGGGCATGGTAATCAATATCGCCTCTGTCACTTCAACAAGGATAAACACTCATGGTGCGGCATACGGTGCGCTCAAGGCAGGGCTTCGGAGTTACGGCAGAAGTCTTTATGAAGAGGTCAGGAAGACAGGTGTCAGAGTCGTTACAGTATGCCCGGATCTTACGGCCGGGACAAAATTGTACAGGAATGCCAATTTCAAACCTTCAGAAGAAGACGGATGCTATCTTGTCCCCGGAGATACTGCTGAGTGTGTCAGAGATATCATCAATATGCGCGAAGGGGCTGTAGTGACAGAAGTAGAGGTAAGACCCCAGTTCAATAGGATAGAAAAGAAGAGAACCTAAGCGAAGTGCGGCTGAATTGAAATGCGCATTTGATTAATATATTATTCCTAATTGTATGGGCACCTCGGTAAAGGAAAGCAAACTCTATTCGTTCTTTAAGGCTGTTATAACAGTCTTTGGTTTTGCGGTCTGTTTCTATCTGATGATCCTGGGTATGACCGGATCCTATAGACTTATATGTGATATTGGGAATAAGAGGGTTCTTTTCCTGAATCCGGTCTTAATTCTTATAGCCGCAGTGGCAGCAGTTTTGACGGCAGGTGTTTTGGCTGCCAGATCTTCCCGTGTTAAGGCTTATCTGTCAGGATTTGAAGATGAACAGCGCTTCAAACGTACTGTAACTGTGCTTAAGGCAGTTATCTTTATTGAATGTGTCCTTTTTGCTGTAATGGCTTTCGGCATGAATCAGCGGCTGGATCAGTACAGTGTCCAGTATTCCGCTTATGGTCTTTCCTGGAATGTGGCAGAGACTTTGACACCTCCCAGACATCTCGGAGTGTATCCGAACAATACTGGAATAGTCCTGATATTATATTTGCTGAGTTTTGTAACCGGTCACTACAACAATGCCGCTTATTTGCTGATCATGGCAATGTTTGTGCCTTTTATCTATTCTGATCTGGCTGAAATAGGAGGAATGTTCGGCCTTTCGCGCAAATCACGGATCATGATACTTGTAACGGGATTATTCTTCTTCCCTTTGCAGGCTAAGGTCACGATGGTATATGGAGATATTCCCGGACTGTTTTTTGCAGTTAGAGCAATGAAGCATGCAGCAGAGATTGCTTCCGGTAAATGCAAAACAAAGAACATAGCTGTTGTCATAGGCTTTGCTTCGGCAGCATATGTGTTCAAGAACAATTACATAATATTTGCAATCGCTATTGTTCTCTATCTTATGTTTGAGTTTTTACGGCAGCGCAGATTTAAAGAATTATTGATTCCGTTAGCAGTTTTAGTTATGCCTGTGCTTTCGGGTTACTGCATCAAGCTGATTACAGGCGCAGTTATTGGCGGTCAGGTTTCTTCGGGAGCATCCAAGCTTTCCTGGATTGCGATGGGAATGCAGGAAAACGCGGGAATGTTCAATGGTTTTAATGATGTGACTTATGCTGAGTCAGGTTTTGATACTGCCGTCCAGTCTGAGGTAGCCAAAACGGAAATAACCGCGAGATTGAAGAGTTTTCTTGCAGATCCGAATCAGGCAATAGGTTTTTATGTGAGAAAAGTCATGGCCCAGTGGACAGATCCGACTTACAGTGCATTTGATTTTATCTGCAGGAATGTTTATCTGTATGGCAATGCTTCTCCGTTATTATGGGCAGTAACAAATCCTAAGGTGATAAGAGCATTATCGTCATTCCTTAAGCTTTTTCAGATAATGATGCTGACCGGAACCGGTGTTTGCTCCATAAAAGAAGCACGCAGGAAAACGGGCTCACCGGCATTGCTTCTGATCGTAACTTTTATCGGGGGATTCTTTTTTCATATGATCTGGGAGGTCGCACCAACCTATGCGATGCCGTATTCGGTGATAATAATACCAACCGGTGTATCAGGCATTATCTCTGTCATTAAGAAACTCTCAACGCTGAAAAAGAAAGAACTTTCAAATATCCGAATTCAGATCAGCGCTTCCGGTATTGTGTTTTTTGCAGCAGGAACACTGGTGTTCCTGCTTGCAGCTGCGGGAATAGGAACTATCAGGCAGATCCTGGCTGACGGACGGGAAGAATACAGGATGTTTTTTAATGAGACGCCGCAACGCGCTAGAGATCCGGTTGAGGAAGGAACGTATTACCTGAAGCCTGCACTTGAAGGTTATGAAGGGGATGGCCTTGAGGTAATGCTGATAAGATATGCCGGCAAATACAGAATGCGGATGATCATCGATGGCAGTGAAGACGAGATCTATCTGACTAATGTCAGAGGTAAGATCAAAGCTGACTGGAATTCCAGCAATGAAACACAGGTTTTTGTTATTTTCAGGAACATTGACGGAACATACTCGATTTGTCAGGATGTGTCCGGAGCTGTGGCTATGGATCCTGAATCCGGTATGGTCATGGGTGAGTTTGTTGATTATACAAACCAGTTTGGCAGTCAAAAGTATGATGAATTTGTTGCCGGGCATCCGGAAATGACATGGAATCTTGTTCCTGCATCCTGATGATTTCTTAAGAAGAAATATTACATTTTTATCCCTGTGAAGGTTCTTCCGGACAGCGAAAATGCCCCGAATGCTTAGTGGTTGTCAAGTTTTTGTGCGTTTTATTACAAATGCATTACAAGCACAATATATTGGGTTTTGATGTTGACACAACCACAACATATAGGTAATCTTTAAGAGCGCTTTGAGAAAAACGAAGCGCATTCGCACCTATTTTTCAATTCAAAAGCGAGGTATTGGGCATGATAATCGGCGGACTTCAGAAGTTGACTCTTTTGGATTTCCCCGGGACGGTAGCATGTACGGTTTTTACGGTCGGCTGCAATCTGAGATGCCCTTTCTGCCACAACCCGGCATTGGTGAATAATCCTCCGGAGAGCGACCGTTTAAGTGAAGACGAGTTTTTCGCATTCCTTAAAAAGCGTCAGGGGATCCTGGACGGAGTAGCCATAACGGGTGGTGAACCGCTTCTGCATTCTGACATCGGTGAGTTTATCGCTAAGATCAAGTCGATGGGCTTCAAGGTCAAGCTTGATACCAACGGCACTTTTCCTGACAGGCTGGAGAAGATCCTGTCTGAAGGCAATGTGGATTATGTGGCGATGGATCTTAAAAACACCTTTGACAAGTATGCGGAAACCGTCGGGATTAAGGGTTTTGATGTCTCACTTATAAAGAGGAGCATCAAGGTAATCCGTGACAGCGGGGTTGCCCATGAGTTCAGGACTACTGTGGTATCACCGCTGCATGAAGCTGATGATTTCGGGCAGATAGCAAAGCAGGTGGAAGGATCTGAGAATTACTTTCTGCAGGGCTTTGTGGATTCGGGAAATCTCTTGAACGGTGAGGGCCTTAAGGAAATGCCGCGTGAAGAATTGGAGAAAGCTTTGGATAATGCGAGAAAAATAATACCGCAAGCAAAGATCCGCGGAGAGAGTTAAGGAGAGGAACATGTATCAGATCATCAAAAGAGACGGCAAAGTCGTAGACTTTGACTTAAGCAAGATATCGGGAGCTATTGAGAAGGCTTTCGTAGCACAGAACAGAGAGTTTAACAGCCAGATCATCGATATGCTCGCGCTGAATGCAGTATCCGACTGCGAGAAGAAGGCAGTTGACGGCAAGGTGGATGTCGAGTCTATCCAGGACAGTGTCGAGGTTACGCTCCAGAAGATGGGTTACGATGATGTAGCCAAGGCTTACATCCTCTACCGTGCACAGCGTGAGAAGATCCGTAACATGAACTCTGCTCTCCTGAACTATAAGAGCCTCGTTGACAGTTATGTAAAAGTCGAGGACTGGCGTGTAAAGGAGAACTCCACAGTCACATATTCAGTAGGCGGCCTCATCCTCTCCAACTCCGGCGCCATTACAGCTAACTACTGGCTTTCTGAGATCTACGACAAAGAGATAGCAGATGCTCACAGAAATGCTGATATTCATATTCATGACCTTTCAATGCTCACCGGTTACTGTGCCGGCTGGTCATTAAAGCAGCTCATTCAGGAAGGCCTGGGCGGAATCCCCGGCAAGATTACATCAGCTCCTGCAAAGCACCTCTCCACACTTTGCAACCAGATGGTCAACTTCCTCGGCATTATGCAGAATGAATGGGCAGGAGCTCAGGCTTTCTCCTCATTTGATACATACCTCGCACCTTTTGTTAAGATTGATAATCTGAACTACAAGCAGGTTAAGCAGGATATCCAGTCCTTCATCTATGGTGTAAACACACCTTCAAGATGGGGTACACAGAGCCCGTTCACAAATATCACGCTTGACTGGACCGTTCCGAATGACTTAGCTGAGCAGAACTGTATCGTAGGCGGCAAAGAGGTCGACTTCAAGTATAAGGATTGTAAAGCCGAGATGGATATGGTCAACAGAGCATTCATCGAGATTATGATCGAAGGTGATGCCAACGGCCGCGGCTTCCAGTATCCTATTCCAACATATTCGATTACGAGGGATTTCGACTGGTCTGAGACAGAGAACAACAAACTCCTCTTCGAGATGGCTGCAAAGTATGGTATTCCTTACTTCTCCAATTACATCAACTCCGATATGGAACCTTCAGATGTACGTTCAATGTGCTGCCGTCTGAGACTCGATCTTCGTGAGCTCCGCAAAAAGTCCGGCGGTTTCTTCGGAAGCGGTGAATCAACCGGTTCTGTGGGTGTTGTTACGATCAATATCCCGCGTATCGCTTATCTTGCCATTGACGAGGCTGACTTCTACAAGAGACTCGACCACCTTATGGATGTTTCAGCGAGATCCCTCAAGATCAAGAGAAACACGATCACAAAACTTCTCGAGGAAGGTCTCTATCCTTATACAAAGCATTACCTTGGAACGTTCAATAACCACTTCTCAACGATTGGTCTTGTCGGTATGAATGAAGCCGGTCTCAATGCAAGATGGATCAGAAAAGACCTTACGAACGAGGAGACTCAGAAATTTGCTGCTGACGTGCTTAACCATATGAGAGAGAAGCTCTCTGAATATCAGGAGAAATATGGTGATCTCTATAACCTTGAGGCTACACCTGCAGAGTCCACGGCTTACCGTCTTGCAAAGCATGACAAGGCCAAGTTCCCGGATATCATTACTGCAGACGATGCTTCCGGCGTATATTACTACACCAACAGTTCACATCTTCCTGTCGGTTATACGGCAGACATCTTCGATGCGCTTGATGTTCAGGATAACCTCCAGACACTCTACACATCGGGTACTGTATTCCATGCTTTCCTTGGAGAGCGTCTCCCTGATTGGAAGGCAGCAGCTTCACTTGTAAGAAAGATCGCAGAGAACTACAGACTGCCTTATTACACGATGTCTCCCACATATTCTATCTGCTCCGCTCACGGTTATCTCCCCGGTGAAGTCAAGGCATGTCCAGTATGCGGCGGCCCCACAGAAACATACAGCCGTATAACCGGTTACTATCGTCCTGTAAAGAACTGGAACGATGGTAAGCTCCAGGAATTCAAGGACAGAAAGACATATGACGTATGCAATTCAACCCTGAAGCCCAGAACGGCTACTGTTACTGTCAGCAAGACAGAGAAGGCAGAACTTCCGGATCTTCTTCCTTCAGATGACGGCCAGATAACAAAGCCTATGCTCTTTACGACTCATACCTGTGCGAAATGCAAGGCAGTCAAGGCAATGTTCGATGAGCAGCGTTTTGATTACGACCTCATTTATGCGGATGATGACCTTGAACTTGCAAAGCAGTTTGAGATCGTGAATGTTCCTGTTCTTGTAATACCTGACGGTGACGGTGTAAAGAAATATACAGACATCGGACCTATCAGACAGTATGTAAATGATTGCAAAGGCATTAAGGCTTAAGGACTGGTGTTATTGATAAGAGAAGCTCCCGCACGGAAATATCCGGCGGGAGTTTTTATGTCTGAGTGCAATATTATGTTTGTGTTACGTTTTCGGGAATCTGATAATAATCCGCAACCCGAGTAGTAGAATACGGAAAACAGTTAAGGTGTTTCTCTTATGGAAGATTATTGGCTAACACATGATCACAAAGAAGAAAGAGAGCATAACATCGCGGTAATGCGCGATGAAAGTATCGAATCCCTGCAAGAAGAGATCGAACTTGAGAGAATCGATTACGAGACGATGATGGAAGAGATCAGGATCTGAAATATCTTCCGAAGTAATACCGGTATCATTCTCCTTAACTTCGAAAATTATCTTTTCAGCCCGAAGGCTTTTCTCACAATTCTGATCCTTGAAAGTGTCAGGGCTAAAGTTATATCTACCGTTATCTCGCACAGAACGAAAACAAGTGTCAGCATTTTGCTGTTCAGTGAAGGTAAAAGCTGTCCCAAAAGGAACCTGCCTGGTAATAAATCAAATTCTATCGTATGAATACAAAGGATAAATATACTGTTTTTACCTATAAAAGAGAGTATTCCGGAAACTTTTCCAAGATAACGGTCAATAAAATATGAGATTACTATAACTGACAGACAGGCACATATGGAAGAAAAGATATCTATAGGACCTTTGCCGAAA
>JAIKYD010000004.1 GCA_024683485.1 Saccharofermentans sp.
TGGTAGAACTTCAGCCTTCCAAGCTGACCACGTGGGTTCGATTCCCATCACTCGCTCCAGGGTCATTAGCTCAGCTGGATAGAGCAACAGCCTTCTAAGCTGTGGGCCGGAGGTTCGAGTCCCCCATGGCTCACCAGAAAAGCGCTTCGTTATTACGGAGCGCTTTTGGTTTATAAGGGGAAATAGTTGAGAAAATTTGATATACTTTGAAGGAATCGAAAAGAAGGAGGGGCATTGCTTTGAAAGTTTGCTTTGTCGGTGATATAGTCGGCGGCGCAGGACGCCGTGCTTTCCGTACAGTAATGCCCGGATTTCTTAAGAATAATGAAATTGACTGCTGCATAGTCAATGCCGAGAACAGTGTTAACGGACTAGGTGCTTCGATCAATATCCTGAGGGAATTGGAAAACGCCGGAGCCGATCTGTTTACGATGGGTAACCATACTTTTTCCAACAGGGAATTCATAAGCCAGATTGTCAAGGTCAAAAACATGGCGAGACCGGCAAATTTCAGTCCTTCATGGCCAGGCAATGATTTCTGCGTTTTTGAGAAGAATGGTGAGCGGTTAGGCGTATTTAACCTTTTGGGCCAGGTTTATGCAAATGTCCTTCCTGATAATCCGTTTACTTATGCTGACGGTATCATTGAAAGACTTAAACGTGTGGAAGGCTGCACTACTGTGGTCCTTGATTTCCACTGCGATGCAACTTCGGAGAAATGTGCCATGGGTTATTATCTTGACGGTAAAGTCTCGGTTGTTGCAGGAACCCATACTCATGTTCAGACGGCAGATGAGATCATACTGCCCAACGGTACAGGATATATAACAGACTGCGGTATGTGCGGAGCCAAGGATTCTATCCTCGGTATGAATATAGAAGCATCTATCAGAAGACTTGCCTATAAGCTGCCTGCAAAATATGAGCCTGCCGATGGTCCGGGATTTGTGTGTGGTATCATTTTCGAGACTGATAAAAACGGAAGGTGTACCGATATCAAGCGGTTCTGTGAATATGAGTGAAATAAAAAGGAATAGTGGTGCTTCCGGTCTGGACATCGGTGTTTTCTATGTGTTTATTTTTATAATCCTTGTTACGGCTGATCAGCTGATCAAGTATATAGTTGTCGAGAATCTCGGATTATATGAACAGATGCCGGTAATTAAGGATTTTTTCTCGATCTATTATGCTCAGAATACAGGAAGTGCTTTCTCGCTCTTTGCTGATAAAGCCTGGGGCATATATTTTCTTTCCGGTGTATCGATAGTTCTTGGCATAGGTATCTTTGTTCTTATGATCATTGCCTCCAAAAGCAGAATGAAGCTCCTGGCCTTGTCGTTCTGCCTTTTGAGTGCTGGCGCCATAGGCAATCTGATAGACAGGATCCGCCTGAAATATGTTGTTGATTATCTCCGTTTTGACTTTGGCAGTTATACTTTTCCGATCTTCAATCTGGCTGATATCTGTGCTGTTATTGGTACGGCGCTCGTGATCTGCATAATCATCTTCGGTGCCAAATATTTTGAGAATTTCTGGAATATTCTTTTCGCAAAGAGGAAGAACGGGAATGCCGGTTGATATAAAGACCTGTGATAAGGACGGCGTAAGGCTCGACAGTTTTGTTACCGAATCATTTGACAGGACATATTCCAGGTCTTTTTACAAGCACCTGATCGATGAAGGTAAGGTCTCCGTTAATGGAAAGGTTGTAACTAAAGCAGGGACAAAGCTTGCCTCAGGAGATATCGTTGAGGCGGATATTCCGGAACCTAAAAAGGATGATTCGTTTGTTGCCCAGTATATCCCTCTTGATATCGTCTATGAGGATTCAGATCTTTTGGTCATTAATAAACCACAGGGAATGGTGGTTCACCCTGCGGCAGGTCACAGCGAGGGAACTCTCGTGAATGCTTTGCTTGCACACTGCAAGGATGAATTATCTGATATTAACGGAGTCGTAAGACCCGGAATCGTTCACAGGATCGATAAGGACACATCAGGTCTGATGCTCGCCTGCAAGAATAATTACACGCATCTTAAACTGGCTGATATGCTTTCCCGTCATGAGATAGTAAGAGAGTACAGAGCTCTTGTTTACGGCTTTGTGAAAGAGGATAAAGGTATGATCGATGCTCCGGTCGGAAGGTCTTCATCTGACAGACGCAAGATGGCTGTAAATAAGGATGGAAAGCCTGCAGTCACTCATTTCGAAGTGATCGAAAGATTGGGGGAACTGACAGATCTCAAATTGGTATTAGAGACAGGAAGAACACATCAGATAAGGGTTCATATGGCTTATATCGGTCATCCTGTTGTCGGTGATCCTGTATATGCCCCGAGAAGAAAGAATTACGGTCTGGCAGGTCAGGCCCTGCACAGTCAGGCTATTACTTTTGTCCATCCGAGGACCGGAGAGACTATGCATTTTGAGTGTGATCTTCCAGATTACTATACAGCTGTAATAAAAAGCATAAAGGGATAATACGTTCTTGGCTTTATCTCTTGGTTCTGTAAAACACTCGAAAAAGTTGACGTAATAAATAATTAGCATAATAATTCTTTTATAGGAGATCTCATTTGGAAGAAAAAATCGGACAGATCAGGAATTCAGCTCAGACGGCAGGTGTTTATGCATCAAGAGTCGCCTCTTTTTTTGATGTTTCAATTGAGTATGACGGCAATGACTTCATATTTTCCGGTGATACAAAGGATGTATTAACGGCTAAGGATGCATTTACTGCACTCGATACCCTGTCTGCCGGTACTGAGATAGATGAGACAGATATTCAGTACATATTGAATATTGCTAAAGACGGCCGGCTTGAAGAATTCCTGAATACATCTGATGAGGTTTTCTATGTGACACCTTCAGGAAGAGCAGTCAAGCCCAGGACGCTCGGACAGAGACTTTATGTTGATTCACTTAAGCAGTCGGAACTTGTTATCTGTTCCGGACCTGCAGGGACGGGCAAGACATTTCTGGGTGTTGCCATGGCGGTAAAGGCTTTGAAGAGCAGGGAAGTCTCAAGGATCATTCTGACGAGACCTGCTATCGAGGCGGGTGAGAGACTTGGATTCCTTCCTGGTGACATTGAGGAGAAAGTCAATCCCTATATGCGTCCGATATATGATGCTCTTTCAGTCCTGCTTGGACAGGAGATGTTTGAACGTTATTATGACAAAGGGGTTATTGAGGTATCTCCGCTTGCTTTTATGCGCGGAAGAAATCTTGATGACTGTTTTGTTCTTTTGGATGAGGCACAGAATACGACTCCTGAACAGATGAAGATGTTTCTTACGAGACTCGGAGTCAATTGCAGAGCGTGTGTATGCGGTGACTTTACCCAGATAGATCTGCCAAGAGGTATAGAGAGCGGTCTTAAGGATGCAATAACTGTACTGAACGGTGTTGAAGGCATCAGGACCGTAAGTCTTAATGATACGGATATCGTGAGAAACAGTCTTGTTGCACGTATAGTCAGAGCTTATGAGAATGCAAAACCAAGGTGATCTATGAGCAGTAATAAGAATGCAAAACCTAAGATCCATCAGATCATTACATTGGCGCTTTCCGCGCTTACCATTGTTTTCATGGTTTTCTATGGTTCGCTTCCTGTGAGTTACGATTATGTGGTCGGTTCGATCGCGGAGCAGGATATATATGCTCCGAGAACTTTTGCGGATACATATGAGACCCAGAGAAGAGCCATTGTTGCAAGAGATACCAGCGCGGATGTTTTCGTGCGGTCAGATAAGCAGTCACAGGAATGCATCGACCGGGTCGATGATTTTTTCGATCTCACTGAGCAGGCAAGGAAAAACCTGACACAGACCAGAAATACCCAGCCGCCGATGAAGCCGGCTGAAGCCGCAGCTCAGCTTACAGTAAATGTAGAGCAGACACTGGGAGTAAGTATTGCTTCAGAAGACATTGAGGTTTTCTTCGATACAGGAATGAGCAATACGACATTTACTTATATCAGGGAGAAAACGACAGCACTTGCTGAACTTATCATGTTAGGCGATGTCAGTGATGCTGTGCTTCCTGCAAAGATCTCGGAACAGATCAACGGCTTCAGTGAATCAAGCCCTTCATATTCCAAGTATGCAGAAGCAATGACTGTTGTTTTGTCTTCAATCCTTGAACCAAATACGATCTATGACGAGAAGGCTACTGCTGATTCTGCGAATAATGCATATATCGCGGTTATCAATGAGCCTGTAATGATCGAGAAAGGTACCAAACTTGTTGAATCAGGAGCGATTATAGATGAACACATCTACAGCAATCTTGTAGAACTCGAGCTCATCAGAGATTCATCTTTTAACCTGGTAATCCTTGCGAGAACTGCTCTTTATGTACTGATAATCTCAGCATGTACAGTTATATATATTAATATTGAACGCAAGAGACTGAAGGTTGAGACACCGGTATTTTATCTGCTTATCATCACATTCCTTACCACGATAGGTACGTCGGTGTATTTTTCAACCGTATCACAGGTTCTCTGTATCGTTATCTTCTTTGCAGCAGTTTGTGCGAGTTACCTTGGGACTTATAACGGAATCATATTCTCTGTAGTGAACCTTCTGTTCGTTTGGCCGATGTACGGATTTGACCCGGAAATATTCTTTATCAATATCATAGGAATCATTTTGTGCTCAATCTTTGCCGGAAGAACGGATAAGATAATCAACAATGCTGCTTTGATATTCTTCCCGACGATAGGAACGATCATCACGAGTTTGTCATACAATTTCCTTATAGGTAATGCCAGAACCGAATATCTTAATTCATTCGTTTTTACGTTCCTCAGCACTATCGCTTCGCTGGTTGCCGCGATCGGTCTGTCACCGATCTTCGAACTTGTATCAAATGCCGCTTCTCCTGTTAAGCTCATTACTTTGAGCCAGCCAGGACAGCATCTTCTTAAGCGGTTGTTCCTTGAGGCTTCGGGAACCCACTCACATTCAATGATGGTTGCAAATCTTGCCGACTCTGCTGCGGAGGCTATCGGTGCCGATTCTCTTCTGTGCAAAGTTGCCGCCTACTATCATGACATCGGAAAACTTGAGAATCCTGAATACTTTACCGAGAACCAGCACGGAGGTGTGAATCCTCATGACAGCCTTACCGTCATGGAAAGCGTTGCGATAATCACAAAGCACCCTGAAGACGGTGTTAAGCTCGCCAAGAAGGAAAGACTTCCAAATGCGATCATCAGGATAATCGATGAACATCACGGAACCACATACCCTTCGTATTTCTACCGTAAAGCTGTTGATGATGCCAAGGCAAGAGGATTGGAACCGCCTGATATTAATAATTTCAGATACAGAGGCCATATACCCTCATCGAGAGAATCCGCTGTTGTCATGCTCGCTGACACCTGTGAAGCAGCAGTTAGATCGATGAAGACATCTGATGTTCAGAGTGCTGAGCAGCTTATCAGAGTCCTTATAAAAGATAAGATCGATCAGGATCAGCTCATTAATTCAGGTCTTTCTTTCGATGATATCGAGAAGATAATTATTGCTTTCAAACAGGTATATGCCGGTGTCTTCCATGAAAGGATAAAATACCCTGAATGAGGATTGATGTAGTAAATAATGCAGAAAGTTATCCTGAAGAAAGACTTGCTTTGCTTGATGAATATATCATCAGGTTAAGTGAAGCTGTCTCAGGAGGAGATTATTCTGCTCCCCAGGTAACAAGAACACTCAAAGATGCTTATGCAACGTTAACGTTTGTTACTCCGGATGAGATCAGAGAAGTAAACAGGGAACAGCGTGATATCGATAAGGAGACAGACTGCCTGTCTTTTCCTATGCTCGAACTTACTGAGGGCGGATTCGATGTGATACCGGAGAGCGGTGATTTTGAGACTGACGCAGATGGGAATCAGGTGCTGTGTTACGGTGATATCCTTATTAATCCTGTTGCCTGTGAAGCCCAGGCTGAAAGCTACGGTCACTCTTTTGAACGCGAGGCTATGTTCCTGATCGCTCATTCGCTTCTGCATTTGCTCGGGTACGATCATATTGATCCGGCAGATGAGACTGTCATGATCGGCAAGCAGAAACGTCTTATGAAAGCCATAGGGCTAGCTTTCGATGATGAGATAGAGGATATCTATGAAATGGATAACCATAAGGACAATAATTCCACAGAAACACTAATCCCTGCCGGAACACACTGCAGGCATTGCGGAACAGTTGCCTTGCTTGGCCGGCCCAATGTTGGAAAGTCTACGCTCCTCAATTACATTACCGGCATGAAGATCGCTATTGTATCCCACAAGCCTCAGACAACGAGGACAAATATCAGGACCATTTATAATACCAAAGACACACAGATCATCTTTACTGATACACCCGGCATTCACAAACCGACATCAAAGATGGGTGAGTTTATGGTGGACAGGTCATATAAGGCTGCCTTGGGTGCAGATTGTGTAGTGCTTATAGCTGACGGCAGATTTCCTGAACCGGGCGGTGTTGAGAAGAAGCTGATGACGCTTCTTAAAGACAGCAACAAGAAAGTTATTCTTGCTATCAATAAATATGACGAGGCAGGGCAGGAGAAGCTGCTCCCATTGACTCAGAAATATTCTGAACTCTATGAATTTGAAGATGTTGTACCAATAAGCGCAAAGACAGGCAGAAATGTTGATCTTCTTCTTTCTGTCATTACGAAAATGCTTCCTGAAGGACCACGTCTTTATGACAGTGAATACATGACAGATCAGACTGAACGTGTGATAGCGGCTGAACTTATCCGCGAACAGGTTCTTCATTATACGGATCAGGAGATCCCTCACGGAACAGCTGTTATCATCAACGAGTTCAAAGAGAAAAATGAAGATGGTGAGATCACCTCGGGAGATGACCGTACCGTTACCGTCATTAAGGCTGATATCATCTGTAACCGGGATTCTCATAAGGCGATCATAATTGGCAGGGACGGACAAATGATCAAACGCATCGGTACTGCTGCCAGAAGAAATATTGAGAAAATGCTCGACTGCAAGGTATATCTTGATCTTTATGTCAAGGTCAGGAATGACTGGCAGAATAATGATGCCATGCTTGGTTCCACAGGCCTTGGCAGAGATATTGATGAGTAATGGATCCTTTTAACTGCCGTGGGTTGATAATCCGTTCCAGTGAATACAAAGAGAAGGACAGACTTTTGTCAGTCCTTACTTCAGACAGGGGTCTTATTACGATCTGTGCCAAAGGTGTTGCCAAACCCGGAAGTTCCATGGGATATGTCTCAATGCCATATATGCTGTGTGATTTTGTGGTAAGCGTGTCACACGGCTATTACTATCTTAAGGATGCATCGATAATCGAGAGTAATTCCGGAATAATGGAGAGTCTTGAACAGATAACGGTAGCTGCTCATATTTCTTCCTGTCTTATGGACTGCACATTGCAGAGCGAGAACTCAAAAGAAGCATATGAACTGGCAGTTTATGCTTATTACAATCTTGCGAATAACAGGGAAAAGTATCTTCTGATCTATTCGGCTTTTAACTGGAGAATACTGACAATAGCGGGACTTACTGTTAATTATGATCTGACTGAGCCTGCATATAGGGCATCGGAAGACAAGCCTAACAGATATCTGATCGACATTTCAGGAAGCAGTGGTGGTCAGAATAAAACTTTCAACAGGCTTTTGGAAGAACCTTCTGTAAGGGCGCTGAACTATTTCTCAACATGTGATCTGAATAGGCTGTTTACGTCATCTGCCGATAGAAAGACAGAGAAAGAATTAAAGGATTTTACTACAGATTATCTTTCCATGCATTTTGAAAAGAACTATGATTCGCTTGCCGTGCTGAACGCTCTTTGATAGAGAGCGACTGTGCTGAAAGTTTTAAGTTGTTCAAAATAGGTTCTATGTTATAATTCACCTCGATTTATCATGAATGAGGTTAAATAGCATGAAAAGAACTGACAATTTATTTAAAAGAATGATTGCTTCCGTTTTGGCTTGTACTTTGATCTTTGGTCTTTGTTCATGCGATGAAGAGGATTGGTCTGATGATCAGACTGAGGAATCGGTTCCGGACGAATCTGTTCCTGAAAACAACGGAGGTTACAGATCTGCTGATGTAACAGCCATGCAGATGTCTGTGAACAGGGAAACCGGTGAGATGTCAATTATACGTCCTGAACTCCCGGGAGAGCCTATGGGAGAAACAGGCACATGGACGGTCTTTGTATATCTTTGCGGTACCGATCTGGAATCAAACGGCGGTGCAGCCATAACTGATGTTGCCGAGATGTGCATGGCTACTGAGAACTCAGATTACAAATTCGTTGTTCAGACCGGTGGTACTAATCAATGGTATTATGATGGCATCGATGCGGACAGAATCGAGCGTTTTGTTGTCGAGAACGGCGATATCACTAAAGTGTATGAAGGCTCTGACCTTGCAATGGGCGATTCTGACACTCTTGCCGATTATCTTGTGTGGGGCGTTCAGACATATCCTGCAGATAATATGGGACTGATTCTCTGGAATCATGGCGGTGGATCTATCACAGGCGTATGTTTTGATGAGAGACACGGAAGTGATTCGCTCTCACTGAGGGAAGTTGACAGTGCTCTTCTGACTGCTCAGCAGTATATGACCGAGAAGTGGGAATTCATCGGATTTGATGCCTGCCTCATGGGCAGTGTTGAAGCAGCAAATATCCTTGCAAACTATGCAAAGTATATGTACGGATCAGAAGAGATAGAACCCGGTGCCGGCTGGAATTATACAGAGATAGGTAATTTTCTTGCGGATAATCCCGGTGCATCCGGTGCCGACCTGGGAAAAGTTGTTTGTGATTCTTTCTATCAGGGTTGTATCGATATCGGAGATTACGATGTTTGCACTCTTTCTGTAATCGACCTTTCCAGGATCGATCAGGTAGTAATGAGTTTCAACAGTTTTTCAAAGGATATTTACGAGAATGGTGAAGATGCTGACAGCCTTTCCACAATGATCCGTCAGATCGAATCTACTGAGCTCTTCGGTTCAAGTGTTTCAGAGGGTGGATGCTTCAATATGCTCGATGTATGTGCGCTGGCGGAAAGCTGCAGTGATTATTCATCAAATGTTGCTGATGTAAGAAGTGCTGTGGACGATGCTGTTCTCTATAAGATTCATGGTCCTGATCACCCTGACTCATGCGGACTGTCTCTCTATTTTCCCATAGAACTGGGCGGTTCCGAGGAACTGACGGTCTTCAGTGATATTTGCATCAGCCCTTACTATATGCAGTTTATTGACCGCCGTGATTTCAGTGCCTCGATCTATTACGGTGAATACGGCAGCCAGACTGCTGAGCAGGATTCCAACTATTATTGGGATTCAGAAACGGGAATATGCTATTTCATTGAGGACGATGAATACTATGCATATGATCAGAGTAGCGGGATTTACTATTATTTCAATGACGGTACAGAGCAATGGGAGGCATTAAGTGATAGTGGTCTGAATGCTGATCAGTACGATTATTCATACTCAGATCAGGTTTGCTCCGGTTATTCTGATGACTATTATTATGATGACAGCGGGTACTGGAACTGGAACTGCAATTATGAATACGATTCTTCTTCACGTTCATACCGCAGTGCACCTGTACAGACAAACCATTACGATTATGCGGATTCTATCGAGAAGACAGGCGAGAGTAAGCACATTAAGTTCCTCCGCGATCCTTCAATGGATGAGGAAGGCACATACAGATTTACTCTGACAAAATATTCCCTTGATCACTGTTCTGATGTTTATGCAATGGTATTTATGCTTGTTGACGGGAACGAGGTTATCCTGCTCGGAGACACATATGATGTCGATTGTGATTGGGAAAAAGGAACATTTGCGGATATGTTTGATGGTTACTGGCTTTCACTTCCTGACGGTCAGAATCTTTCGATGAGCATACTTGATAAGAATGATGAGTTTGTAATCTTTACTTCTCCTGTAATGCTTAACGGAGAAGATACATATCTCCGTATCCGTATGACCATCGCCGACG
This sequence comes from Saccharofermentans sp., assembly GCA_024683485.1. Lineage (GTDB taxonomy): Bacteria > Bacillota > Clostridia > Saccharofermentanales > Saccharofermentanaceae > Saccharofermentans. The sequence continues at coordinate 10,045 of JAIKYD010000004.1, forward strand.
GTTCAATCGAGATCGAAGGTGCCTGCGACGGAATGACCGATGGTGGTGCCGCATCAAAGAATATCACCAGACTTAAGGACGGCGATAAGATCATTCCTTTGTATACAAGTTTTACACTTGATGATGATATGACTGAATCATTGTATATGGGTGATGAGTACACCGTAAGCGGTAATGTTGAACTTGTATATGGTCTTCTCTTTGAAGGAGACTTTATGTACACATTCATCATCGAAGACATGTACCGCGATTACCTTATGACAGATTTCACGGCATTTAATGTTGATGAGAACGGTGATGTCTGGTTCTATGAGGAATAATCAGATAATATCTTAATCCATAAGACCATTTGAAAAGCTGTCTCAGACTTTGAGGCAGCTTTTAAAGTTTATATTGAATCATTGTGTTCATGCTATTTATCAAACATTAAAGAAAAATATATGACACTATTTCCGTTCCGGATAATCTATAATTAGAACATATAAACCTTTATCGGAAAGGAACTGTCTTATGAATCCTTCAACAACACCCTCGCACCGGATCGGTGAATGTTTGGTCAGAGTTATCGATAAGAACGGCAATCCCGTAAAGGATAAGCAACTGGTATTGAATCAAAAGTCCCATGAATTTCTTTTTGGATCAGGTGCTTTTATATTTTTGGATTATCCCGGAATGGAGCCTGATAATGACAGGAGAGATAAATGGCTTGCAATGATGAATTACGGTACGCTGCCTTTTTACTGGGGACGTTATGAACCTGAGGAAGGGCATCCCCAATATGAGATGCTTAAACAAGGTGCCGATATATTAAGAGCCAATAATGTTACATTAAAAGGGCATCCTCTTTGCTGGCATACGGTCTGTGCAGACTGGCTTATGAAGTATTCTGATGAAGTGATCATGGATAAGCAGCTTGAGAGGATCAACAGGGAGGTCACAGCTTTTAAGGGCGTTATCGATTTCTGGGATGTCATAAATGAAGTTGTAATAATGCCTGTCTTCGATAAATACGACAATGCTGTCACAAGACTTTGCAAGAGGTACGGAAGGGTTGAACTTGTAAAGGAAGTTTTCGCTGCAGCCAAAGCAGCTAACCCGGAAGGAACATTCCTGATCAACGATTTTAATGTTTCACCCAAGTATGAGGAACTGATCGAAGATTGTCTGAATGCAGGCGTCGAGTTCTCTGCTATTGGAATCCAGTCTCATCAGCACCAGGGATACTGGGGTGAGGAGAAACTTCGCGATGTACTGAAGAGATTCGGCAGATTCGGTATTCCGGTTCATTTTACTGAGAATACACTTATTTCAGGTGAGATAATGCCTGCTTATATTGAAGACCTTAACGACTGGCAGGTCGACGAATGGCCAACAACACCGGAAGGAGAGGAAAGACAGGCGCGGGAATGGGAGGAGATGTACCGGATACTGTTTGCAGATCCAAACATCAAGGCTATCACAGGCTGGGATTTTGCTGACGGTGCTTGGCTCAATGCCCCGAGCGGTCTTGTTACTGTTGACAACAGATGCAAACCTGCCTACAACAAACTTTTGAGTCTTGTAAAGGGTGAGTGGTGGACTAAAGACGAAGTTATCCACACTGATTCAGAAGGACTCGTAAGAATTAAAGGCACGAAGGGCACCTATGAGATCGATGGAGCGGATGGACTGATCACAGTAAGCGGTGAGCCTTCAGAAACAACTGTCATAATGTGATATCAGATCTTCCAGTGATCAGGAAAGAGCATTAGATAATCGGGCTTTTCGAGTCTTGAGTCGATCAGGAGCGCAAAGCCCGTATCTGTTTCTGTTCTTATAACCCGTCCCACGGCCTGAAGGACTTTCTGCCAGCCGGGGAACCTGTAAGCGAATGAGAACCCGTCACCAAATTTCTCGGCATAGTAATTGCTTAATATCTGCCGTTCGGGCGTGACCTTTGGAATGCCGACGCCGACTATGATAACGCCGGTCAATTTGTCACCCACAAGGTCTATTCCTTCTCCGAAATGACCGCCAAGTACGGCTGCCCCGATAAGAAGTCCGCTGTATGGTTCACTGAAACTCCTGAGAAATTCCTCTTTCTCGGTATTAGTCATCTCTGATATCTGGGATATTATCTTGAGACTTTTAGTCTCTGTCCTGAGCACATCTTCTATCTTAGGCATGATCTGATTCATGTATTCGAAAGAAGGGAAAAAGATCATATGGTTTCCGGTACGTCCGCTCAGGCATTCTGATATTCTTTGCACCAGGTCATCCTGAGTTAACAGGCGGTCTTTGTATGCAGTCGATATCTCCGAATCTATCATTATCTCAAGATTCTCAGGAGGGAAGGGGGAAGGAAGCCTTAAGAAAGACGAATAGTCACAGTCAGGTCCGACAAGACAGTTACGGTAGTATTCATAAGGCGTAAATGTTGCAGAGAAGAATATTACTGACATCCTGTCCCTGATTATGTAGTCAAGTTTGGAAGCGCAGTCAAGGCAGTCAAGAGTGATTATCGTATCACCATTTACTCTCGAGGCTGTGGTTATGTAAGCATTATCGAAATAATGCTCAAGTACTGTCAGAAAATACCTTGCTTCAAAGAAGAATCTTACCGCAGTCCTTCTGCATTGTCCCTGCTCAAGGTTATCCAGTACCGGTGAAAGATTCCTTATCGTAAACCATAGCTTTGCATATAACTGCCTGGGTGGCTGCCTCATGGCTTCCCAGTTCTCCGTCATAAGGACTTTGTTCTCGTCAGCCTGTTCCATCAGTTTGAAACATGAACCGGAAGAATCAAAGCATGTTCCTATATTTACGAAATAATTGCGCAGCTGATGGAGCATTGTCTCGATCTTAGTATTGCGGCCTTTGAAATCCCTTATCATCTCGTCTATAAGGCTTAGCGAAAATGATGCGGAGAACATATCCCTGCCTCTGTCGATCATGTTGTGTGCCTCATCGACCAGTACTGCAATTCTTTGGTTGCCCGGTTCTTTGGAGACCAGCGATACTCTCGGACTGAAAATATGGTTATAGTCGCCAATTATTACAGTACAGTAGTTCATTGTATCTATCATGAATTCGTGCGGACAGATACCGTGCCTTAATGCAATCTCTGTTATCTTCTCGGGAGTTATCTCATCTAATACAAGTGACTCGGACAAGGCTTCTTTAAGTTTTCCGTAATAGTCCTTGGCAAGGGGACAGAACTTGGCATCGCATTCTGTTCCGTAAGGACACATTTTCTCTTTGGACCTTAATGTTATCGATCTGATTATCAGCCCCTGTTTGCGCATCTGGTTAAGCGTGGATTCAGCAACACCTCTTGTGGCCTCTTTTGCTGTCAGATAGAAGATCTGGTCGTATCTGTTTTTGATGAGCCCCTTGATAGCAGGGTAGAGGACCGATACGGTCTTGCCGATCCCTGTTGGAGCCTCAACGAAGAATGCTTCGCCGGAATTAAGTGCCAGCAGAGCTTTTTTCATAAATTCCTTCTGTCCGGGTCTTATAGTGTCAAAGGGAAACCTTGTTTGTGAGACCGTATCCATGAGACTGTTCTGGTAATCAAGAAGTGTTTTCGCGAAAATACAATACTCAGAGCAGGTGTCTTCCCAGAACCTTTCCGCTTCTTCGAAAGACATGGAATAGGTGTTCTCGTAACTGTCGAGCGTTGTTATAGATACATATCTCAAAGTCAGGGATATATCCAGTATGTCTGAATTAGTCAGAAGATACATTGCACCATATAACTTAAGCTGAGTGACATGCTCTGGCCTTACCAAAGCCTCGAAGCTTTCTTTTGTCGAGTTAAACGACTTTATCTCAAAGAGCATCGGAGGCTTCCCGCTGTTAAGAAGCATCGCATCGAACCTTCCGTTGACTGAAAGACAGATCCCGGAATCAGATATGTAGTCGTAAACGAGTGCTTCTTCAGTTATGACGATATCACCGTAAGCTTTCTTAAGATCTGCGAAAACCCTCTGATGCAGCCGTGTCCCCTCAACAGCAGACACGGAACCGTAAGAGCCACCGGCAAGATTGCCGCGCCTCGAGATATATGAAGCCAGATCTGTTACGGAAACACTTATCTTATTCATATTGAGATTATAACCCAACATCTCTCATGTCGTTATTGAAAAAAGTTTCTGCTTGATATAAAATCTAACCCGCACGCAGATGTGGTGGAATTGGCAGACGCGCTAGCTTCAGGTGCTAGTGGGAGCAATCTCGTGCGGGTTCAAGTCCCGCCATCTGCACCAGGATTCAAGGCTTTCCGTGATATTTCATGGAAAGCCTTTTTCTTGTATTTTCAAGAGTTTGATCAACATTTATTTGTTTCTTCGAATATGTTTTATTCCGGCTGAGAATATATATAATAGTTTTGGTGGTAAAGACAGATACGGAAATGAATATTTAGAGGAGTACCTCTGTGTATTGTATTAATTGTGGCTTTAAACGTTCGCTTTATGATAAGTTCTGCAAATGGTGCGGACCTAGTAAGGGATGGTTAACTCCATTTGGTGCAAATGTAACAGGACAGGACATAAATGAAAAGAAAGCCAGAGTTGCCAGGGCTTTATTAAATCTTAAGGATCCGCATACCGGAGACGAGATAGCTTTTGGAACTATTAACAGAGAGAAGATATGTTGGAAAGTGCTTCAGATTCAAGATGATAAAGCATTTATCTTCAGTTGTAAGCCGGTTTGCTACATGCCTTATCACATCCCTGGCGGTGACATTACCTGGAGTGAATGTACACTCAGGGTTTGGCTGAACAGTGTTTTCATTAACAAGTTTTTTGATAAAAAAGAAAAAACGCGAATGATCCAAACCAACGTAATCAATGAAGATAATCCGGATTATCTTACCCCGGGTGGTCCACCGACTACTGATATAGCTTTTTTGTTAAGCATAGAAGAGTTAAGACATTTTGTCCTTGACGAAGAAACGTGTGTTTATGGAACTTCGTGGTGGCTGCGGTCACCTGGTGATGACCAGAAAAGTGTTCCTATTGTTGATCGTGAGGGCTATATGCGTCCTGGTGTAAGCGTTCAGGCTTTCAATGGTGTCCGGCCGGCTATGTGGATAAAGATAGTATGAATTGATAAATATGATTAAAGGCTAAGAGGTATTAGGATGTACAGAAGATTCCGTGAATGGTTCAGTATCAGACTCGCCAAGAATCCCGGACAGATAGTTTTGCTTTCAATTCTTTTCTTCAATATTGTTTTCTTTTTCCTGTCGGCATTTATCATAAGCAGGATGTCGTTGAGCGGGACAGAAGAACTGGGATTTTTGGAGTCGGCATTCTATACGATATGCATGATCCTTGATGCAGGATGCATTTCTTACGTTGTTGCGGATATCGGGCCTGGTAATGCGGCAATAGCGTTGGTTTGCCTCATAATTGTTATCATAGGAATGATTTCTTTTACTGGTGCGGTAATCGGTTATATCACTAACTATATCTCCGGTTTTATTGATGATTCCAATTCCGGAAATCACAGACTAAATATGTATGATCATTTTGTGATCCTTAACTGGAACTCAAGAGCCTTGGAGATCGTAAATGATCTTCTTTACAGTAATTCCATTAACAAAATTGTTATTTTGGTCAGTTCAGGGAAAGCAGATATTGAGAAACAGATCGATGAAAGGATTCACGGGACCGTTAAGCGCGAAAACCTGGCCATAGAACAATCGTGCAAAAATATGTCTTATCTTTCCAGAAAGATTTATTGTATGAGGCATAAGTTCAAGAACAATCTGACAATTATCGTCAGAGAAGGTGATATTTTCTCTTCAAAACAGCTTTTTGACATTTCTTTGCATCATGCAGCTTCTGTTATCATTCTTGGAGAAGAGATAAATGACGACGGGAAAATATACGCTGTAAGTAATAAGACAAGTAATTACGACTGCGGGAATTCTCTGACTATAAAGACTTTGATGCAGGTATCTGACATTACTTCAGCAACTTTTTCTAAAGATAACCAGAGGATTATTGTTGAGGTAACAGATGACTGGACCTGGAATCTGGTTCAGAAGATCATAAGGAGCAAGCAGGTCGAAGGCAAGTGCAATATCGTGCCTGTAAGAGTGAATCAGATCTTAGGAGAGCTGATGGCCCAGTTCTCGCTTATGCCGGAACTTAATTCGATCTATAACGAATTGTTGTCAAATAATGGTGCAACATTTTTTTCGTCTCCGTGCAAAGATGGTGATGAGTTGAAATTCATTAAAGAATCGTTAGACAATAATGATTTTATTGTTCCGCTAACAGTTCAATCTGACAAAAGCAGGAAATATTGTTATTACATGGCTCTGGATTATCAGGACTTTAACAGACGGTGTGACAAGGAACTTTCCGGAATTCCTGTCAGGCTTAACAGACAATTCTGGCTTGAGAAAAAGAAGATCATTATTCTGGGCCATAACAGCAAGTGCCGGGAGATCATGAACGGATTTGTCTCATTTTTGTCAGAATGGGGTTATAAGGATTCGAATGAACTGCTCCTGAGCATTGTTGTAATAGATGATGAGAAGAGTCTTGAGAAGATGAACTATTACAGGGAGTACCCTTTTGTAATTAAGACAGTTGCAGCAGAGGTTTTCGAGAAAGACATTATCTGTGATTCTATAAACGAATTCCTGGAATTGAATGATGAGGATGTAAGCGTTCTTATTCTTTCAGACGATCTTGTTAAGAAAGAGGAAACAGATGCGGGAATGTTTGCCAATCTCGTTTATGTTCAGGATATTATCAGTGACAAAGTTGAAGCAGATCCGGATTTTGACGTCGGAAGCATTGATGTAATTGCAGAGATCAATGACCCCAAGCACCATGATGTTGTAAGCAGTTACAGTGTTAAGAATGTTGTTATCAGTAACAGATATATAAGTAAGATGATCACCCAGATTGGTGAGAAGGATGCAATTTACGATTTCTATCAGGATATCCTTGTTTACGATGAGAATGGTGATGAGAGTTATCAAAGCAAGGAAATCTATGTTAAGAAGGCCAAGGATTTCTTTGTCAAACTTCCGGATGAATGCACGGCAGATAAGCTGATAAGAGGCGTTTTTGACGCATCTTACGACCCTGAGCTTCCTTCTGAAAAGCAGAATATCTCGATAGTGCTTGGCGTTGTCAAGCAAGATGGCCGGATAATCCTGTTCAGCGGTGACCAGTCAGCTGTCAGTGTGAAGATCGAAGAAAAGGATAAGGTCATTGTTTTCAGCAATCACTGATTCTCTGCTGTATAATCTAGAAGGAATAAAATGATTATCGGATGGATTAGTTAGTTTTTATGGCAGAGATTAAGGGCAAAGGCAGATTTTGGCATGACGTGTCCGTTCGTTCAGTAAAATTACTGAATATTCTTTTGATCTGTTTTCCGTTTGCTTTCCTCTTAGTGACGTATTATTCGAAGCAGGCGTATGGTGGAGAGTTAGGAACAGTAGGAAATGCTGTTTTTATCGTTTTATATATTTCACTGTATTGCCTTATGGTGAGGATTTACTCCGCTTTCCAGATCAGCCAGGTAAGCTATTTTGAAATGTTCTTCAGTCAGATTATTTCTATTTCCTTGACAGATTTGGTGTTTCTTATTCTTATAAGCGTTTTTTTGAGAGATCTGCCTGATCTTGTAATTTATTTTGTCGGTTTTATATCACAGTTGTTTTTCTCGTTTTTCTGGTGTCTGATAGTTTCGTGGTGGTATTTTAAAGCATTCAAAAAAAGGAAAGCTGTCATTATCTATGACAGTATTCATAACCTGAATGAGATTGCTAAGCATAGCCAGTTCCAGAGAAGCTTTGACCTTATGGGAGTTTATGATATCGATGAGGTAAAAACTGCTCCGGATAGCGAACGGACACAATGGCTCATAGATAAGATCAAAGATGCTGATGTGGTTTTTGTAATGGAGATCCACAGCCATGAGCGAAATGTGATAATAAAATACTGCGTTGATAATGAGATAAGTTGCTATGACGAGCCAAAGATAGGTGATATCCTGATGAGGACCTCGAGGCAGTTCAATATGTATAATCTGCCTATAGTTCTGATCGAGAGGTTCAGTCCTGCTCCGGAGTATATGTTTATTAAGAGGTTTAGTGATATATTCCTCGCGAGTATGACACTTATTGTTACTTCCCCCATACAAATTTTTACTGCACTGGCTGTAAAGATAACCGATGGTGGACCGGTAATTTATAAACAGAAACGGCTGACAAAAGACGGACGTGTTTTCGATATATATAAATTCAGGAGCATGAAGATAGATGCGGAGAAGCATACTGGGGCCGTTTTATCGACCGGAACTGATGATCCGCGTGTTACCAGGATAGGCAGATTTATACGTAAAGTGAGGATAGATGAGTTGCCGCAGCTTATTAATATAATAAAAGGTGATATGTCTATTGTAGGTCCCAGACCTGAGCGGCCTGAAATTGCTGAAAAATATTGCAAAGATCTTCCCGAATTCAGGCTGAGGCTGCAGGTCAGAGCAGGACTTACAGGATATGCGCAGGTTTATGGGCGATATGATTCGGATCCTTATGACAAGCTTTGTATGGATCTTTATTACATATCAAAAGCGGGACCTGCAGAGGATCTTAAAATAATGTTCGTTACTCTCAAAAGGATCCTTGCAAAAGAACCTGAATATAGTCTGGAGGATCCGGATGACGACTTCTGACTGTCCTGAACTGATAAGCGTCATACTTCCTGTCTATAATGGTGAGAAAACGATAGAAGAGTCAGTATCATCAGTTCTTGGACAGACATATAAAAATATAGAGCTTATTATCGTTGATGATGCATCTGAAGACAGTACGCCTGAAAAACTCCGTGTGATCTCCGGGCGGGATACCAGGATAAGGCTCATTTCAAATAAGAACAATTGTGGACGACTCAGTTCCAGATGTAAAGCTGTTGATTCTGCAGAAGGCGAATGGATTGCGTTTATTGATGCGGATGATCTGTGGTATCCCGAGAAAATTGAGAAACAAATTGCTCTCAGGGATTTAACCAGTTGTGATCTGGTCTATACTGCGTCAGCTTTTATTGATGAGAACGGAAACAAGTATAAATGGATAATGCATGTACCGCACAAAGTAAATTACAGAAGACTTCTTAAGCAGAATGTTATTTCGAATTCTTCTGTAATGGTCAGGAAAAAGGACTTCGTCAAATTCACTCCAGGTGTTCAAGGTAAAAATGATATGCATGAAGATTTTGCATGCTGGCTCAGTATGTTGAAAGCCGGACTTGTTGCCTGTGGTATTGATGAGCCTCTTATTACATACAGAATCTCAAAGGAATCCGGTTCCGGTAATAAAATTAGAGCGTCAGCATTAAATATAAACACATATAAATGTATCGGACTTGGTTTTTTCGAAAGGTATTTTTACCAGGCCTGTTATGCTTTTAATGGTTTGCGGAAATATATGCATTTAAATAAGCGGAACATAGTTAGTTGATCAGGTAATCGGGTATGGATACTAAGCTGAGTTATAAAAACCTGATTTCGGAGAAAGCATTCTATAAGATGGTTGTAGTATTGATCGTCGGAATGCCGGTTGTCGAGTTTTTTACGGAAATAGTGTCCTGGCTTAATCCCTTGATCATTCCTTCATTTTTCCAGCCTCAGATATTAGCTTTATTTGGAATACTGGGGACTTTTCTTACGGTGCTATATTGGATTTCTGCCTGGCAGCAGAAAAAGAGTCTCCGTTTTGCAGATGTGTTCTATTTTATGCTCGTCTTTTTTATGGTCATTTCCGCTATGTTCTCTCTGAATCCCGGAGAGTACTCTTATGGTTCTGTATTTTACTGTGAGAATCCTTTGCATTTCCTCGCATATTATTGGTTGTATTTTGCCGGTACCTTGATTGAAAACACTAAATATCGGAAAAATATCATCTTCAGTTTTTTTGCTGTGGCTATTCTTGAAGGGATCTTTGCGTTCCTTCAGACATTCAATATCGAATTATCGTACAGCCTGTACTATCACGCTGAGGGTGCTGCTTATGGTCTTACTCAGAACAGTAATTTCTACGGAGGGTTGAGTGTTCTGTTCGTTGCCTGTATCTCTGGGATGTATATTTTTTCTGATGATATTGTCAATTCAAAAGTTAAACAGATCATTCTTCTGATAATTGATGCTTTTATCTTTTACACGCTTTTAGGAAGCAGGGCCAGACTTGCATGGGTCGGTTTTGCCGGACTTGTAATGTTCTATACTATTTCTCTGATCGTGATGTATAAAAAAAATAAGGGCAGGGAAGATTTTGCTGTGATAATAAAACGGTCCGTTATACTTTTTTCTGTGCTTTTTGCCGTTTTTATCATTACGTTCCTTTTTACAAATTATGTTATGGAAGTAACAGAAAGATCTTATTGGGAAGTTGTAAACGGAAATGCCGACAAGATGGGCAGTGACCGTTTGTATAACTGGAGGATGGGACTTTCATGCGTTCCTGAACACTGGCTTACAGGTGTAGGTCTTGATAATTACAGATATGTATTCCTTTCTGATCCCAATTATCAATTTGGAATGTATTTACAGGATAAAGCACACAATGAGTATCTCCAGATCCTTGTAACTCAGGGTGTTCCTGCTCTGATAAATTATCTGGCACTTATGATATATGCCTGCTGCGGAGCGGTAAAGAGTATTATTAAAGAAACTTCCCGCGAAAGAATGGCTGTGATTTGGATATTCCTGGGAATGTTTGTTGCTTATTCTGTCCAGGCTTTTTTCAATAGCAGTGTGACTTATGTTGCAATGAATTTCTGGCTGATTATAGGACTTGTTACTCCCCGCACAGTCATTAAGTCAAAAATAATATTGAATTAGTAGTTTTTGTGGTAAAATTTTTTATCATGAAAAAAGGCGGATATTTTTATGGGTAAATATTTCGGTACAGACGGATTCAGAGGCGAAGCAAACAAAGCGCTTACCGCACAGAAAGCATTCCAGGTAGGAAGATATATCGGATGGTATTACGGTCAGAAGCATGATGACGGAAGAGCAAAGATCATTATCGGAAAAGATACCAGAAGAAGTTCTTATATGCTCGAAGCAGCTCTTACTGCAGGAATTACATCATCGGGTTCAGATGCGTATCTCCTTCATGTAACGACTACACCTTCAGTATCATACTGCTGCAGAACAGACGGATTTGACTGCGGTATTATGATCTCCGCATCGCACAATCCCTTCTACGACAACGGAATCAAGATTATGCGTGCCAATGGTCAGAAAATCGAGGCTGAGATCGAAGAGAAGATCGAAGCATACATCGATGGCGAGATCGAAGAGATACCCCTTGCTGAACGCGAGGCTATCGGTAATGTTGTTGATTACGCTGCAGGACGTAACAGATACATTGGTTATCTCATGACAATTCCTACAAGAGCTTTCAATGGCATGAAGGTAGGTCTTGACTGCGCTAATGGCGCTTCGTGGAACATTGCAAGATCTGTTTTCGAGGCTTTGGGAGCAAAGGTTTATATCATTAACAACACACCTGACGGTCTTAATATAAATACAAACTGCGGATCCACACATATTGATAATCTTAAGAAATATGTTCTTGATAACGGCCTTAATGTCGGTTTTGCATATGACGGAGACGCAGACAGATGTCTTGCTGTTGATGAACTGGGTAATGAAGTCAACGGAGACCAGATAATGTATCTTTGCGGTAAGTTCATGAAGGAAACAGGCCGCCTTGATGGTAATACTATCGTTACAACAATTATGAGCAATATGGGTCTTTACAAGGCTTGCGAAGCAATTGGTATCCGTACCGAGAAGACTGCAGTAGGTGACAAGTATGTAGCTGAGAACATGATGGCTAACGGCTTCATGATCGGCGGCGAGCAGTCAGGTCACATTATTTTCGCAAAATATGCTACAACGGGTGACGGAATCCTTACATCTCTTATGGTCCTCATGACCATGCTTGAGAAGAAACTGCCTCTTTCAATGCTTGCAGGCGAGATGAAGATGTATCCTCAGTGCCTTAAGAATGTTGTAGTAAAGGATAAGGAAGAAGCACAAAAGAATCCTGTTGTCCTTAAGGCTGTTGAAGAGGTGACAAAGGCACTTGGCAGTGACGGTAGAATCCTTCTTAGGGCTTCAGGCACTGAACCGAAGATCCGTGTTATGGTTGAGGCAAAGACAGATGAGATCTGTGAGGAGAACGTTGACAAGGTTATCGCAGTCATCAAAGAACAGGGCCTTGTGGCAGAGTAAATGAGTATTACGGCTTCGCGTGAATTAATGCGGAGCCGTTTTATATACATCAAAAAGTTGGGAGAATGAATTATGAGAGTCATCAGAAAAAGTAATTACGAAGAAGCTTCAATGGCATGCGCTGAGCTTATCGCTTCACAGATAAGACTTAAGCCTGACTGCAAGATCGGTCTTGCAACCGGTTCAACCCCTATCGGAACTTACAAGGACCTTGTTGACATGTATAAGGCAGGCAGCCTCGATTTCTCCAAGGTTACATCAGCTAACCTCGATGAGTACAGGGGACTTGGCGGTGATCACGACCAGTCCTACAGATACTTTATGAACACAAATCTCTTTGATCATGTAAACATCGACAAGAATAATACATATGTACCTGACGGACTTGAGCAGGATGCAGTCAAGGCTTGTACAGATTATGATGCTATCCTTGAGTCTCTCGGACATCTTGATATCCAGCTCCTCGGTATCGGTGGAGACGGACACATTGGTTTCAATGAGCCTGCAGATGCTTTCTGCGTTAACACACAGTGCATTGACCTCGAAGAGCAGACCATCCAGGACAATGCCAGACTGTTCTTTAACGGTGATCTCGATGCAGTTCCTACACAGGCATATACTATGGGTATCGGCTACATCATGAAGTCAACCACTGTAATCCTCATGGCTACCGGTGCCGGCAAGAGAGGCATTGTAGAGAAGTCTTTCTGCGGTCCTGTTACACCTAAGGTTCCCGCTTCGATCCTTCAGCTTCACCCGAACGTAATTGTCATCGGTGACGAGGCTGCTATCTCTGACGCTGTTGTTGCAGCTGCAAAGTAAATATTCGGACTTTCAACCTATAGGGCCGTCTCGCTGAGGCGGCCCTATTATTTGCTTTGGAATATGGTTTATAATTCAGACATGCGCATTTGTTTCATCAGGTCTGACAAAGGATATCCTGATTCCAGAGTGGAAAAGGAGATGTATGCCCTTTCAAAAGAGCATGAGGTCTTCCTGCTCGGTTGGAACAGGGAACAGGCCGGAGAAGAAGTCTTTTGTGAAAGAAAAAGGATCCACGACAAAGAGTTTGTTTATTATCTGATTCCTGAGCGGGCACAATACGGCGGTGGAATGAAGCGTATGATAGGTCCGATGAAAAGGTTCTGGAAAAGAGCTTTTGACTGGCTCAAAGAAAACCGGAGCAGATATGACGCTATCCACGTCGTGAATTTCGATACCGCAAGACCCGCTTTCAAAGCAGCCGGAATGTTCGGTAAAAAGGTCATTTACGATATTTTCGATTACTATTCGGATTCGTATAACGCACCTGGAATCGTGAAGAAACGTATTAGAGATATGGAAAACGATTACATCTCCAAAGCCGACATGACGATCATATGCAGCGAAGAACGCAAAGGTCAGATTGAGGGATCAAAGCCCAAAAAGCTGATCGTTGTCGAGAATTCTCCTGAGGATCTTGAGGTTAGGAACGACTTTAAGCTCGCGAAAGGATCAGTGCCCGAAAGGGCAAAGGCTGTCTATGCGGGAATGCTCGTTTTCGACAGGTTTCTTAAGGAAACTGCTGAGGTCATGATGTCACGTGATGATATCGAATGGCACGTTGCGGGCTACGGCGTGATGAAGCCCTTTATTGAAGAGTGTGCGGCTAAAAATGACAACATTTTCTATTACGGAACTCTTCCTTATGATGACATCCTTGCACTTGAAAAGAAGTGTGATATCATGACGGCACTTCAAAACCCGGCTGTTCCGAACAACAGGTATTCCGCACCCAACAAGTTTTACGAGGCGCTGCTGCTGGGCAAGCCGCTCATAATGGTGAGAAACGGCTCGATCTATAAAGAGATCGAGACTAACGGCTTTGGAGAGACCTTAGACGCCGAAGGTGATGTAAAAACGTCGGTCTCGGCGGCTTTCGACAGGCTCCTTGCAAGGCAGGACGAATGGGAGACTATGGGAAGTAAGGCCAGAAAGCTGTATGATACTAAGTATCCCTGGAGCAAGTCGGCCAAGGTGCTTTTGGACGGCTATGCAAAATTGGCGGGAGGGGCTAAATGAATCAGGAGTACTTTTTCTCTCAGAGTTATAACGATGCTTTAAAGGACTACATCTATTCTTGTGAGAACTGCAAGGCAGACCGCTGGGACTGGATCGTTCTTACCGCCGCAAATGAGAGACAGGCACAGGCTTACAGAATCCAGATAGATATAAGAAATAAGCAAAAACGTCTGCCTAAGGGTACGCGCTTCCTCGTCGTTACCGATTATCAGGAGAAGCGTATTGGTTCGGGTGGCGCGACATTGAATGTGCTGCGTGTACTGTCTGAAAACGACGGAATAGATACGCTCCTGAATGAGAAGATCCTGGTTATCCATTCCGGAGGAGACAGCAAGAGGATCCCGCAGTATTCTGCTTGCGGCAAGCTCTTTGCACCTGTCCCCAGAAAGCTGCCCGGCGGGTATGTTTCGACCCTTTTTGATGAACTTGTTATTATCGCCTCCGATATTCCAAACCGCTGTGGCAAAGGAATGATGATATTCCCGAGCGATACTGAACTTTTGTTTAATTCCCTCCAGCTTGATCTGATCTCATGTGACGCTGCAGGACTTTCCATGAAGGCGCCTGTATCCGTAGGACAGGACCACGGAGTTTTTGTTCAAAGCGAAGGAACAAGTGACCACAGAAATCACGATGTCTCATTATTCCTTCATAAGCAGTCTGCAGCTGTCCTGAATGAATACGGGGCGGTAGATCCGTCAAATCAGGTCGATGTAGATACAGGCTGCATCTGGTTTGGGACAAGGTTAGTCAAGGAACTTTACGGCTTGATCTGCGTTGACGGAGCTTTCGACCAAGCAGCTTTCGACAGGTTCGTTAATCCCGTCGTATGCCTGAACTTTTATGCGGATTTCGTTTATCCGCTTGCGCAGAACAGCACGCTTGATGAATTCTACAAAGAAGCTCCGGAGAATGGTTTCTCTGATGAATTAAGAGAATGCCGCAAGCTGGTCTTTGAACGGCTTCACCAATACAGGCTTTCGTTGGTGAGACTTGTTCCCGCCAGATATATCCATTTCGGAATGACGTATGAGATGAACGATCTTTTCGTCAATGACATCGGAGAATATGCGTTTCTCAACTGGGAGAGGCTCCTTAACACCAATGCCGGATCCGGCACGGTCATAAACAGCTATGTTTCTTCTGATTCGGTTATTCCGGATTCTGCATTTATAGAGGATTCCGTGATCGAAAACAGCATCATAGGCGAAAGGTGCATCCTCTCTAATGTTGATGTGAAGGATCAGACGATACCTGACAATGTCGTCCTTCATGGTTTGAAACTCAAAAATGGCAGGTATGTATGCAGGATCTACGGAAGAAACGATAATCCGAAGGCATCTTCAAATGCGCCTTTTCTTGGAAGGACACTCGATGACCTGCTGAAAAACACAAAGATCACGCCTGAATCTTTGTGGGGACAGAATACTGCTTCAATATGGAATGCCGGGCTTTATCCCGGGTGTGATTCGATGAGCGAAGCTGTCGGTACTGCTCTGAAGATCCATAAGATGATCACGTCGGAAGCAACCGGTGAAGATATTGGTGAGTGGAAGGATTCTAAAAGATACAGTCTTTGTTCGAGTTTTTGCGAGGCTGATGTACCCGCTCTGGTTGAAAGGCAGACAAGCATCTGTAAGATAGTTAAGGTTGAACTGTTCGTTGCCTCTTTGGCAGACGGCGCAGACATGACCGAAACAATAGAAGCCCTCAGCATCAAAAAGGACGATGCGGAAGAATTTATCTCCATGGTTGCAAAAGCGGCAGGGGACAGCCTTTTCCCTCAGAACATGCGTCTTTATCTTGCCTGTGCGGATCTTTGCAGAAAACATGAGATCGACAACGGTTCAGACAGCTATTCGAAGTACGAAGAATCGGCTTACGCGTCCGTTAAAGACGCCATAACCGAAGAGACATTCAAAAGGTTCAGTGCTGACAGCTTATCTCTCAGATTTGTTAAAGATTCCGTGACGGTGGAGCTCCCGGTAAGGATCAATTTCTGCGGAAGTCCGTCTGACGCCGCGCCTTATTGTCTTGAATACGGCGGGACTATGATCGACGGCGCTATGAAGCTGAAAGGAAAGCTGCCTGTCAAGGTTACGGTAAGAAAGACTGCTGAACCCGGGATCAGATTCGGTAGCTTTGATCAGGGCTGTACGGATGCGTTCAATGATCTTTCAGTAATATGTGACTGCGGAGATCCGTTTGATCCTTATGCGCTTCATAAGGCAGTGCTTGTGGCAACATGTGTTATTCCCTCTGATGTCAGCGGTCTAACCATGGAGCAGTTCTGCGGATGTATTGGCGGAGGGATCGAGATGATCACCGAAGTAGATGTTCCCAAAGGATCGGGCCTCGGTACGAGCAGCCTGATCGCGGCTGCGGCGGTAAAGGCGGTCAATGAGATCTTTGGCATCAAATTTACCGATGAAATGATCTATTCCCAGGTCTTCCTGGTCGAGCAGCTTATGAATACCGGAGGTGGCTGGCAGGATCAGGTCGGGGGACTGACAAAGGGCATCAAGTACTTTACATCAATGCCCGGCGCATATCAGCAGATAAAGGTTGATGTACTCGATCTGAGCGAAGAGACGATGAAGGAACTGAATGACCGCTTTGTCCTGATCTTCTCGGGGCAGAGGCGCCTTGCCAGAAACGTCCTGCGCGAGGAAATGAATCAGATGATCAGGAATGACAGGACGTCTCTTGAGGCGATGGAGAAGATCCAGGAATACTGCGCAGTCATGAGACGCTGCATTCTCAAGGGTGATATCACTTCGTTTGCTAAGTACGTTACCGCTCAGTTCGAATTGGTAAAGACGTTGGACAAAGGCGCTTCAAACACATGTATCGAGTACATATTCGATGTGTGCAGCGACCTGATCGACGGAAGATCCATCTGCGGAGCAGGCGGTGGGGGCTTTTTGCAAGTCATCCTGAAAAAGGGTGTGACCAAAGATGATCTGAGAAAACGCATCCGGGATAATTTCCTCGATTGCGGTGTGGAAGTATGGGACAGTGAATTTATCTGATGGTGGCAATTATGGATAGAAGTGTTGAAATGGGAATCGAAGTTTTCGATAAAGAGATAGAGGTCTTGAATTCCGTCAGGAATCAGTTAGGAAGTGTCTTTTCTCAGATACTCGAAGAGATACTCGCATGCGAGGGCAAAGTAATCCTGATCGGTATGGGCAAGAGCGGACACGTGGCCGGGAAGATTGCGGCGACCATGTCTTCCCTCGGTACCAGCGCATTTGCTCTTAACGCGGGTGAATGTATGCACGGGGATTTGGGAAAGATCCGGAAGAATGATGTGGTCATCCTGATCTCCTATTCCGGTGAATGTGATGAGATATTAAGGATAATTCCAAGCATCAAGCTGATCGGAGCAACAATCCTCGGGATCACTTGCAATGGAGAGTCGACCCTCGCGCGTTCCTGCAAGGTCGTTCAGGTTTTTAACGGTGTTGAAGAGGCATGCCACTTGGGGATCGCACCGACATCCAGTGCCACGGCCGTGATGGTCTATGGTGATGCGCTTGCGGTCGCGGCTTCAAGGGTCAAAGGTTTTGAGAAAGATGATTTCGGTGTTCTGCATCCTGAAGGAACTTTGGGGAAGAAGATAATTACAAGAACGATCGATCTGATGAGACCTGTTGCCGAAGATCTGTTTTTGCATGAGGATTCAACGATACTCGAGGCGGTGGAAGCCATGATCAACGCTGATACAGACTTAGTCTTCGTCGTTAATGAAGAAAAGTTCCTGACCGGTATCGTTACCAACGGTGATCTGAAGAGAAATATGCCGGACAAAGATATAAAGAATGACAGGATAATGCCTTTTATCCACCGCTATCCCGTGTTTGTTGATGTGTCTGCCAAGGCCGTGGAGGCTTTGCGGATAATGACGGATAAAAATGTCCATGCGCTTCCTGTCGTTAAGGACGAGAAACCCGTCGGCGTGATCGAAAGAGATGCGATCATCAGATACGGAATCTATCTTTAAGTGAAAGTTATGTCAAAGTTTAAACTGCTTGCATTGGACTTGGACGGCACGCTTACTGACAGTAAAAAGCGCATTTCCGGAAAAAACAGGGAATATATAAGAAAAGCTCAGGAAAAGGGTGTCGAGATCATCCTTGCTTCAGGCCGTCCGGTGATCGGTATCAGGAGCATTGCCGACGAGCTTGATCTTTGGAAGACTGGCGGTTATATCCTTGCCTATAACGGTGGTCAGATAATCGACTGCAAGAGCGGTAACGACCTTGTGAAACAGACCATTCCGATGGAATGTGTTCATGACATCTGTGAAGTGATACGCCATTACGGCGTTTTCCCTCTGACATACAACGGGACCGGCGTCATCTGTGAGAATGATACCGATCAGTATGTGAGAAAAGAAGGCTATAACAACGGCATTCCGGTCATTAAGGTTGAAAGCCTTGAAGAACAGATAACAAAGCCTATGGTGAAGTTTATGGTCGTGGGCTGCCCTGAAGAACTAAAAAAAGCGTACACGTATCTAAAGGACCTGTTTGACGGGAAACTTAACGTGTTCTTCTCCGAAGATTATTTTCTGGAAGTAACTCCGCCGGGTATCGAGAAAGCGAGTGCTCTTGCTGAACTCACCCGTATCTTAGGAACGACAAGAGACCATTTGATGGCTATAGGCGACGGACTGAACGATATACCGATGCTGGAGTTTGCGGGGTTTGCAGTAGCCATGGGAAATGCTTATGATGAGACCAAGAAGGTCGCGGATCATATTTCGGCGTCAAATGAAGAAGACGGCGTGGCTGAAGCGATCTCGAAGTTTATCCTGGAGGAGTGAGACATGGACGGGCCTTTTTTCTCGGTCATTATAGTGAGCTTAAATGCCGGCAGACTGATCGACAGCACGATCAGATCCACGCTCGCCCAGACTGACGGAGATTTCGAGATCATAATCAAAGACGGACAGTCAAAAGATGACACCTTAAGTTATGTCCCTGAAGACAGACGCATAAGAATATTTTCTGAACCTGACAAGAGCCTGTATGACGCAATGAATCAGGCCATTGATTATTCGGCCGGCAGGTATCTGATATTCATGAACTGCGGTGACATCTTCGCTTCACCCGAAGTCCTTGAAAAGGCCAAAAAGGCCATTGCAGACGGCAGATACGGAATGGTCTATGGTGACTACCAAAGGGACGGCATAGTCAGAAAACAGCCAACGCATTTGTCGGATTTTTATCTGTACAGAACGCCTCTTTGTCATCAGTCAGTCTTTTTCAGCGGAGAGCTTTTGAGAAACAATATCAAGTATGATCTCAGATACGGGATCCTGGCTGATTATAATCTCGAGATTTATCTTTTTAAGACTTCAGATCACATACATGTTGATACCGTGGTGTGTGATTATCTGGGCGGCGGTATTTCCGAGACGGAAAAGGGCCTTAAGATCAAGCGTAACGACAGGTTCTGTATCATAAAGTCGCAATATACCCCGGGGCAAAGGTTTCTGTATTTCATCCGATGGAAACTGACGTTTCCGACGTTAAGAGGGCTCATTTCTTCTTCGAAAAGGATGAGCAGGAAATATTATTCTCTCGTAAACCGGATAAATGGCAGGTAAAATGAGACCATGCCAAAAAAGAACCGATTACTTCATTTTGCAGCTTCTGCAGCGAGAACTCTTCACCTCTGGCCCGTCATTGCAAGAACGGGAATGTTTAACCGTGCAAGAAGAAGGAAATATCCGGATACGATAGTCCGTTTGGATGTCGTTATCACAGAATGCTGTTCTTTAAGATGCCGTGACTGCTCCAATCTAATGCAGTACTACAGCAAACCCGAAAATCTTGATGCCGGAGAGGTAATATCAAGCCTTATTAAGATCTTCGAGGCGATGAGGGTCAGTCAGCTGAAGATCCTCGGAGGTGAGCCTTTTGTCTGCCAGAAAGTGCTGATGGAAGTGCTCACATATTTAAGGGAAGAAGTAAATGACAGGTTTGATGAAATAAACATCATTACAAATGGCACGATAGTCCCTTCGGATGAATGCATACAAGCCATGAAGGATACTCCGAAGCTTAAAGTCGTATTCAGTAATTACGGGGAACTGTCGTCAAAACTCAAAGAGTTCTCCGCTATATGTTCACGTGAAGGGATAGCCTTTGACATCATTGAAGACGAATTCTGGTGGGATTTCGGTGACCTATCGCTCCGTGAAGAAAAGCCTAAGAAAACGCAGCACAGATATGACGGATGTTATTCCAGACGGATCTGCACGACTTTGTACAGAGGAAAACTCTATGTTTGTCCCAGACAAGCTCATGCCGTTCATTTGGGACTGATCCCGGGATCCGATGGAGAAGATGTTGATGTATTGAAGTCCAGTTATGAAGATCCTGCGAAACTGTGTGATGCCATATACAGCCTGATAGACAGAAAGGAACACATTTCGTCATGCAGATACTGCGGGTGCGAAAAGAACATCAAGGTCCCGAGAGCACTGCAGGCAGAAAGGCCGTCAGATGTCAGCTGAATACCCTGAGATATCGATAATAGTTCCCGCCTATAATGCGGAGCCTTATTTGCCGGAATGTCTGAAAAGCGTGATCAGACAGAGTTTTATTGACTGGGAACTGATAATAGCCGATGACGGTTCTGAAGATAAAACGGGAATGATCTGTGACAGATTTGCTTCTGAAGACTGCAGGATAAGGGTCACCCATACGGCAAGACAGGGAGTATCCGCAGCAAGGAATGCCTGTATCGATATGGCACGAGGTAAGTATCTGGCATTTATCGATGCTGATGACCGTGTTGAGGACGGGTTCCTTTCAGAACTGTACAGCCATGCCGAGAAGGATAATGCGGATATTACCCAGTGTTCATTTTTCTTCACCAACGAAAAAGGAGATAAGACTCCTGATCCGAATGGCGTTGACAAGATATTCCGCGGTAAAAATGTGATCATTGATGCTCACTTCCGCGGTTCACAGGGAGACATCAGAGTGAGCGTTTGGGCCAAGCTTTTCCGGCGCAAAGTTTTTTCTGACATACGTTTCAACACGGATCTCAGGATCTATGAAGATGCGTTTTATGTTTACGAGTGCTGCAAGATAGCGGAGACGGTATCCTGCTTCAGCAAGCCGCTTTATGATTATGTTCAGCATGAAAGATCGGCTACGCATTCACGCCTTGTTGAGATCTGCCCCGATTATTTCATCATGTTCAATATGCAAAAGTCTGAAATGAGCGATTCGGTTCTTATCAGAAAAAGGATAGCCGCGCGTGAAGCAGAGACGGCCCTTTGGTTGATGCGCATCATGGTCAGGGAAGGGAAGAATAATGAACTGTGGAGCCTCAGAAAGAAAGCGGTGGAGGTAACGCGAGATGTTCATTTTTCTCATGCTCCATTCCTGATAAAATTGAAACTGGCAGGCGTGTCACTGATGCCCCGCTTGTATTTTGCGATGCTCAGAAAAAAGGTAACTTCGGACAATGAGAAAATATGACAGATATGCTGTTTTCAATATCGCAGTTAAGGGCATCTTGTTTGTTGCCGTTCTTTTGATCTGCTTTTGCCTGGTAAGGTCTCTTACGGACATCTCCGCGGCATTTTCTCTGCTTATTTCCGCCATCCCCGGACTGACCGCCGTACTTTTGTTTTCGTGCCTGCTCAGATATACGCGCATTTACTACGGATATTATTCATTCTTATCCGGATTTCTGTTCGGGAGCAAAGAAGGAAAAGTCTATTGCCCGTGCTGCGGAAAGCATTTCGATAAGTTTGTTGACGAGCGTTATTATGCAGATGAGAAGCACTATGATCCTGCAACGTTCTCTGTCTCAAGACAAGATGTAATCTGTGATTGCTGCAGGTCCGCCCCTCGTCACAGGATAATAGCATCCTGGGCGGAAGATAATGCCGGTCAGCTTAAAGAATCAAAGATACTCTATTTCGCTCCTGAACTGTCCATGATGATATGGTTCAAGAGACATAAGATCCGCGTAGTGACCGCGGACCTTTATGACCGGAGGGCGGACAAAAAACTCGACATTACATCGACCGGACTTCCTTCGGGATCTGAGGATGTTGTCTTTTGCAACCATGTTCTTGAACATGTTTCCGATTATTCAGTTGCTCTTTCGGAATTAAACCGCATAATCCGCAAAGGCGGAATGCTCATCATCAGTTTCCCGGTAGATGAAGACCTTGATGAGACACGGGAGGACAAGACCGCTTCGGAAGAAGAAAGACGAAGGCTTTTCGGACAATACGATCATCTGCGTCTTTTCGGAAAAGACTGCAGGAAGATACTTGAAAACGCAGGGTTTGAAGTCGGTGCGATAGACATCTCCGGTATGCCGGAAGAGATCGTTCCCGTAAACGGCCCATCAAACTACGATACGAACATGATATTCCGCTGTGTGAAAAAGTAAGGAGACTTGATATGGGACTGATCGATAAAGCTGGAAAAAAAGTGCTTCTCAAGCTTCCTGATCTGAAGCTTATCAGTTTGGCAAGGGAGAGCATGCCTTATATCAGCGTTCAGGCTGACGGGCTGTCGTTTTTCTTTTCAAATACTGATCAGGCGATCCTCAATTACATTGTTGAGAATAAGAAGATCTGGGCAAAGGACGAGATGGATTTTGTCCTCGGGTATTATGAGAGCATTTCGGCTTGCCCGAATACTGTGATCGATATAGGCGCAAATGTCGGAACTTCAATCATATATTTCAGGGACAGGATTGGCGCTAAAACCGGATTCTATGCGGTCGAACCGGTGACCGAGAACTTTAATCTCCTCAATGCGAACTGCGCGGTAAACGGTTATTACGACATCAAGGCTTTCAGCCTGGGAATATCTGACAGCGAAGGCGAAGCGCAGATGGACATCAATCCCAACAATATGGGAAATTGCAAGATTGCCGGCACCGACAGCGCAAAGCTCGTCCAGTGGGAAAAGGATGTGACATATATTGGGGAGACGGTGAAGCTGAAAACGCTTGATGCTTTCATCTCCGAAAACGGGATCGGGCTTGAGGCACCGGTGCTTTTCTGGATCGACGTCGAAGGCCACGAACCTGAAGTTTTCAGGAGCGGCATGGACACTTTCGGAAAGACTGATTCATCAGTATTCTGCGAGTTTAATCCCAATCTGTACAAGTATAACGGCAAATACGAGGGATTCCTGAAAGATATCAAGGAATGCTTCGGCAGGTTTATATGTTTTGAGCAGTCCGGCAAGGGTAATTACTCTTTCAGGGACATAAGCGAGATCGACAAGATCGCGGACGAAAATGGTATGAAGCAGTGCAACCTGTTTCTTGTCAGGTAAAGGATCGTAAAGAAGATGGGCGGCAGTTCCGGAAAGGTCTTATTCAATTCCGTATGGGTGATAGTTCAGCATCTATATTCGATGCTTACTTCGCTCATTCTGGTCGCGCTTATCGCAAGACATCTGGGCCCATACGATTACGGATTGATAAACTACTGCGCATCGCTGATTTCGATGTTTACGACGCTGTGTGGTTTAGGCCTGGATAACCTTATCGTATCCGAGATAATCAGAAGACCTGAAAAAGAGGGAGGATTTCTTGGAACTGCCCTCGTAATGAGACTCGCGGTTTCGCTTATTTCTTATCCGGTGATCCTCATACTGGTTTCCGTGATAACTCCCGGGAACCACACATTGCTTGCCGTAGCGGCTCTGCAGGCCCTCGGCATGGTATTTCAAACGTATGAGGTGTTCGTTTACTGGTTCCGGATAAAGCTCAAGATGAAATATATCTCCATAGCCCTGGTATGTGCAATAACCATAAACTCGGTCTTCAGGATAATTCTTCTTGCCAGAAAGGCTACGGTGGAGTGGTTTGCGTTTTCAATTAGCCTGCAGGCACTCGCCGCGGGAATTATAATCACCGTCTTATTCATAAAGAAATCAGATGTCAGGCTCAAAGCAAGTTGGGCGGATGCTGCAGCTCTCATCAAGAACAGTTACAACTTCATCATTTCCAGCATGGCCATAATCATCTACATGGAAGTGGACAAGATAATCCTGGAAAAGATGACCGGATCGGCAAGCGTCGGAATCTATTCCGCCGCTGTGGTCCTGGCGACCTGCTGGGAGTTTATCCCTGTTGCGCTTATAGATTCTTCAAGGCCTGTCATTCTCGAGAAGAGAAAGGTCTCGCATGAAGAATATATGGATCTCTTTAAGATCGTCATGGGCGGAGTGAACCTGATGGCATTTGTTTTCGCGCTCATAATGTCAGGTCTCGGCTGGATCTTTATCTGGATCCTCTACGGTGGGGCGTTTATGGAGGCTTTCGTCCCTCTGATAATCCTTTCGTGGTCATCCTTTATCGGCATATCGGGATATACGAGGACGATCTGGATAACCGGTGAAGGTTTCTACAAATACGAGAAAAGGTACGCAGTGACCGCGATGTTATTAAACATCCTGCTCGACGTTCTGCTGATCCGCCTGTTCGGGATCATCGGTGCAGCGGTTGCTACACTTATCACTTATGTCTATGAAGTGCTTATTGTTCCACTGTTTTTCAGGGAAACACGTGCGTTTACTGCTATGTACTTCCAGTCTTTCAGAATGATCCCGGAGTTTACTTCAGAATCAGTGAAGATGCTGCGAAGCAAATTAGCGCGGAAACAGCAGGAACGGGAATAAATCAAATATATTTAATATATTGACAATTGTTTAACAGTTGCAACGCTTATTCATAATGTTTATAATACTTTGAATTATTTGTGCGTGTATCCGCACGTTTTTTGTATGGAGGAGGTTCATCGTGGCAAAAGGTAAAGTGACTTTTAACGAGAATCTGTGTAAGGGCTGCGGTCTCTGCGTGGCAGCTTGCCCTAAGAAAATCCTCGAACTTGACAAGACAAGGCTTAACAGCAAGGGATATCACCCTGCGACCAGTGTAAATCCTGATGAGTGTATCGGATGTGCTTTTTGCGCTACCCAGTGCCCTGATGTGGTTATCACTGTTGAGCGTTTCTGATCGGGAGGAAGTAAGAATGGCACAGAAAAGAGTATTGATGAAAGGCAATGAGGTCATTGCCGAAGCAGCTATCAGAGCAGGCTGCCGCAACTATTTCGGATACCCGATCACACCTCAGACTGAAGTCATGCACTACATGGCTAAGAAGATGGTTCAGGTCGGCGGTAATTTCGTTCAGGCTGAGTCTGAGCTTGCAGCCATTAACATGGTTTATGGTGCCGCAGCAGCAGGCTTCAGAGTTATGACGTCATCTTCTTCTCCGGGAATCTCCCTTAAGCAGGAAGGTATCTCATACATTGCAGGTGCTGAGCTTCCTGCAGTTGTTGTTAATATTGTTAGAGCCGGCCCGGGTTTGGGCGGTATTCAGCCTGCACAGGGTGACTACTTCCAGGCTACAAAGGGCGGCGGACATGGTGACTACAGGAATATCGTAATCGCTCCGGCTTCCGTTCAGGAGCTTTATGAGCTGGTAGTTGAGGCATTCAACCTTGCTGATAAGTATAGAATGACCTGCATGATCGTAGGTGATGGTACTTTGGGTCAGATGATGGAGCCTGTTGCTTTCCGTGATGAAGAGCCTGTAGAGAAGATCGAGAAGCCCTGGGCTGCTAACGGCAGAAAGGGCGAGAGTTTCCACCACACAGTAACTTCCATCTACATCGATCCTGATGTCCTTGAGAAGAAGAACCTCGAACTTCAGGATAAGTATAAGACCGTTGAAGCAAATGAAGTCCGTTATGAGGCTATCTGCATGGATGATGAGCCGGAGATCGTTATCACGGCATTCTCCACATGCTCCAGAATCTCAAGGAATGTTATTCGTCAGGCCCGTGAGCTTGGTATCAAAGTTGGTATGATAAGACCTATCACTCTCTGGCCGTTCCCTTACAAAGCAATCTCTGAAGCAGCTGATATGCCTTCAGTTAAGGCATTCCTCGACGTTGAGCTTAACGCAGGTCAGATGATCGAAGATGTAAGACTTGGTGCCAACGGCAAGAAACCCGTTTATTTCCACGGAAGACTCGGAGGAAATCTCCCGATGCAGAAGGAAATCCTCGACAAGATCGTTGCGATCCACGAGGGAAAGATCACAGAAGGAGGTAATTTCTGATGGCTGTAGTTTTCGAACCCACAAAAGGCCTTACAGATAAGCCTTTCCATTATTGTCCCGGCTGCTGCCACGGCATCATCCACAGACTTGTAGCTGAGACTCTTGTTGCAAATGATGCTCTTGAGACAGCTGTAGGCGTTGCATCCGTAGGATGTACTTACAACTCATATGAATACATTGCATGCGACATGGTCCAGGCAGCTCACGGAAGAGCACCTGCTGTTGCAACAGGTATCAAGAGAAATTTGAAGGACAGTTTTGTCTTCACATATCAGGGTGACGGAGACCTTGCTTCTATCGGTACAGCTGAGATCGTTCATGCTGCTGCAAGAAGCGAGAACATCACAGTAATTTTCGTAAACAACGCTGTTTACGGAATGACTTCAGGACAGATGGCGCCTACAACACTCGTTGGACAGGTTACTACGACATCACCTTGGGGCCGTGATCCTTCATATCAGGGTTATCCTATCAACGTTTCCGAGTTCTTGTCGAATCTCGCTGGTGCTGCTTATATTGAGCGTGTTTGCGTTACTGATTTCAAGAACATCCAGAATGCTAAGAGAGCAATCCAGAAGGCGTTCAACGTTCAGAAGAACAAGCTCGGTTTCTCCCTCGTAGAAGTTCTTTCCACTTGCCCTACAAACTGGGGTAAGGAGCCTTTGGCAGCTATGGAATGGCTTAAAGAGAACATGGAAAAGCAGTATCCGCTCGGATGCTACAAGGGTGCTGACATCACATTTGATGCTGACGGCAACTATGTTTCAGGTGCAATTCCGGCTACTTCTAACAACTGCGTTAATGTTGGGGAGGTGAAGAAATGATTGATTTCTCTGTAATTTTTGCCGGCTTCGGCGGTCAGGGAATCCTCTCCGCAGGCAAGATGGCAGCAGAAGCTGCTCTTTATGAAGGTAAGGAAGTATCCTGGTTCCCGTCA